>JAKSBE010000158.1 GCA_022361275.1 Kiloniellales bacterium | reverse complement strand
GGTGCCGCTGGCCCAGTCGGTCAACCTGCAGCAGGTCCTGGACGAGCAGTTCCGCCGCCGCCTGCGCCGCGCCCGCAGCGTCGACGCGGTCGAGGACTTCCCGGACGACCGGCCCCCCGGCCGCTGGGTCGCGGTCAGGGGGTAGGGGACGGCCCGTCTCCTCGCTGCGGGAGGATCGAGGTGGGGGTATCGCGGAGCGACGAGGCCGTATCGAACCCTGGTGCCCAGCCGGCGTGGCGGCGGACGGCCGCAGGTCGGCGTGAGAGGGCCCCCGGCCTCAGGTCGCGCTGGTGCGGTCGCGGGTGGTTTCCTCGCCGCAGGCGGCCTGCAGCAGCTCCAGGGTCAGGACCTGGTCGTTGGCCAGCATCTGATAGTCGTCCTGCTTGACCGGCTCCAGGTCGGCGACGAAGGCCGCGACCTCCTTGGGCGGGGTCTCGTAGTCCAGCTTCCAGTAGGGCAGGGGGCCCGGCACCTGGCGGAAGCCCAGGATCAGGGGGGCGGCGTCGGCCCAGGTGGTCACCGCCAGATCCTCCTGGCGCAGGAAGAAGCGGCGCGGCGCGAGCTGCTGGCGCGGGATGAAGATCATGTCGACCCGGGGCAGGACGGAGGGCAGGGCGTCGGGCCAGACCACCATGGTCCTGGGCGGGCCGCCCTCGGGCGCCGTGACCATCGAGATCTTGGGCACGAAGACGTTCTGGCCCAGGCGCTCCTGGTGGGCGCCGCGGTCGCGGTTCCAGCTCCAGACCGCCTCCAGAAGCTCGGCCGGCAGGGCGTGGAAGTCCTCGCCGCTGTAGTCCTTGGCGAAGTTCCGATAGGCGTCGAAGTTGCCGTCGTTCCAGCCCTCCAGGAAGCCCTCCTCCCGGAAGGGCTTGCGGCCCCGGCCGTCGACCTGGGGGTCGTTGGTCGCCAGGTCGAAGCGGGCGATGAAGGCGGCGAGCTCCGGCGCCGCCTCCAGGCCGAAGATGTGCGGCCGGTAATAGTTGATGTTGAAGGAGGCGAAGTGGCGGAAGGCGTCCTCGCCCAGCTCGGCCAGGATCTCGGGCTCGGTGCTGTCCGCCAGGTCGAAATGGAAATAGACCCCGGTGTCTCGGTTGTCGTAGGTGGCTTGGCTGCCCGTGACGCGGTAGCAGGCCCGGCCGTCGAAATAGGCGGTCAGGTCACCTCGGCTCGGCGGCTCCCGGCCGTTCTTGGTCCCGAAATAGAGGTCGTAGCTCATACCGGCCCTTCTGCTGCGGTACGCAGAGACCCTAGCCAAGCTTGGGCTTGGAAGGAAGCCCTAGAGCAGCCCGCGTTCGTCCGAGCCCGGATAAACTGCTCTAACTCTATGAAATAGATCAAGTTATCTGCGCCTGATAGAGTCCAATCAAGCGCAGTTTGATCTGGTGCTCGCTTCAAGGGTAGTACGCCGGGGCGCGGAAGCAAACCGGGGGCGTCGGCGGCGAGACGGCCCGCCTACTTCGGCTCCCTGCCTCGGTTCCCTACTTCGGTTCCCTACCTCGGTTCCCTACTTCGGTTCCAGGGCCCTGATCGGACCGGTCTCGACGAGGTCGACGCGGTAGCCTTCGATCTCGGCGCCGATCCGCTGCCGCAGCTCGGCCGACCGCGCGATGACGAAGACCTTGATGCAGGGGCTGTCGTCGCAGAGGCCGACGCCCGTCCCCACGACCTCGGGGTGGGCCATCAGGGCCGGCGCATGGGCGTCCAGCACGGACTCTATGCTCTTCTCCGTCATGGCGCCCTCCTGCTGAACGCGGGCCTTCTGGAGATCGGCCCCCTGGATGTTGGCCCCCTGGACATCGGCGAGAAGCGGCGCCGCCGCGAGGCTCGTCGAGAGGGCCAGGACGAGGCCGGCCGCGCTCGCCCTGATTCCAGGCTTTCGGGCGCCGGGCTTTCGACCGGGGGATGAGGACATCCGACACCTCCTGCTTCGGCTTCGAGGGCCAAGAAACGGTCGCCGGAGCCGCCCGCGGGCTGCGGAAGGCTCCGGCGCCGGTCTTTAGCACTATACGCGGTCGTCGTCCCGCGCGGTGTCGATTCCCTGGGTTATTCGTCGATCGAGACCCCGAAGCGGTCGAGGACCTCGTCGATCGGGTTGGCGAAGGTCGTCACGCCGCCACCGGCGAAGAGCAGTCCGAGCGGCCTGTTGCTGCCCTGCTCGACGATCAGGGACCCGGAGTCGCCGCGGTCCGAGAAGTCCGTCCGGTCGCCTTCCACCGCGATCTGCCGCACGAAGCGGGCGATGCGCCCGCTGCCGAAGTTGACGTTGAGCGTGACGTTGACGGCGGTGACCCGGCCGGTGGTGAAGCCGGTGGTGCGGCCGTACTTCTGCACGGGCTGATTCAGGAAGGCCGCCACGGTCCGGGACTGCGGCCGGCCGTAGCCGTCCGGCGGCGTCGCCGTGCCGATCTCGGTGGTGTCGGAGAGCGCGATGGCCGCGTCGATCACGTTGTTGCGCCCGGAAAAGTCGATCGGCTCGAAGCTGGTCAGCCGGGCCACCGTGTCGCCGGGGACGATCCGGCAGTTGACGTCGCGGCGGCCGGGCTGGACGATCCGCGAGTTCAGTGGTGCCGCGTTGCTCAAGGCGATGACGTGGTTGTTGCTCAGGAGGAAGACGTCCCGGCCGTCGGAGACCCTGGCCCCGTAGGTGCCGGCGTTGCAGGTGCCCACGTTCGAGATCGAGACCCCGATCGGGATCGGCCTGCTGAAGCGCCCCCTGGTATCGACCAGCGCCTCGGCCGCGGACTCCGCCGTCTCGGGCGCCGCGAGCTGGTTGAGGGCGTAGACCGTGCCGGTGACCTCGACCTCGACCGGGACGCCGTCCATCTGCTGCGGCATGGCGGCGAACCAGCGGTGCCGGGCGAAGACCTTGATCACCGGATCGCCGTTCTCGTCCAGGCCGACACCGGTCCCGACCACGTCGTCCCGCTGCATCAGGGGTGCGGCCTGGGCCTCCTGGGCGGCCACGGCCTGGGCCAGGGCCTGGGAGGCGGCGGTCCAGGGTTCGAGCGCGCCGGGTTCGGGAGCCTGGGCCCGCGCCTGGGACGGCAGGGCCAGGGCCACGAGGCTAAGGAGTGTCAGAAGCTTGAAAGCAAAGGTCCATCTTTTCATCGTGAGTCCTTTTCCTTCTCTTTGGGGGGAGGCGAAAGGGCGTGCCGGCCTCGCTGCAAGTAAAGCGAGCATTTGGTGATACTACTTTTGAGAGTGTTTATCGCAAGCGGGAGTCGGCCACGAGCGCGCCGGACGCCACGTGCGGTCACCGCGTGGGGACCGCCCTGATCCGGAGGAGGCGAGCCGGGCCGGGACGCCCGATGCTCGGGAAGTAGAACGAAAAAACAAGACGTTGGCTCGATGTTTCCGTACATCCGCTCGCCTCGACCCTGCCTGCGGCCGTGCCCTTTCAGGTCCGCGAAATTTATATCTCAGGTTGTAAAAGTTGAAGCAAAAAAGACGAGAGCCTCGAAAACGTCGTAAAAATATTTCAGAAGCTTCACTCGCTATGAGAGCAATTTCATAGCCATCCCGGACCGGCCCCGGACCTAGCGCAGGTCTCGATCAGACGCGTTCACGTCTCGCCGGATGCAGTGTCCTGGACCAAGACGACATGAGGTTGAATCGACCTCATGTCTGAATCTTGCTCTAAGTCGTAGAAGGAGAGCGGAATTCGGATTCGAAGCCGAAGCGGCTTCGAATCATCCCGCGCTAGGCCTCGGGCTCGATGACCAGGACCAGGTCGTGGGGCTCGACCCGGCTGCCGGTGCCGGCGACGACCTCGGTGACCCGGCCGGCGACCTCGGCGTAGACCCCGGTCTCCATCTTCATCGCCTCGATGACGAAGAGCGGATCGCCGGCGGCGACCGTCTTGCCCGCGTCGCAGACCTTGACGATCATGCCCGGCATGGGGGCGCCGACCTGGCCGGGGTCGGACTCGTCGGCCTTGCGCCTCAGCTTGCCGGAGGCCGCGAGCGCCCGGTCCGGGACCTTGACCGTCCGCGGCTGGCCGTTCAGCTCGAAGAAGACGGTGCGCTGGCCGTCCTCGTCGGGATCGCTCAGCGCCAGGTAGGAGATGATCAGGGTCTTGCCCGGCTCGATCTCGACGTTGACCTCCTGGCCCGGCTCCAGGCCGTAGAAGAACACCGGGGTCGGCAGCACCGAGACGTCGCCGTAGCGGCGCCGGTGCCTGGCGTAGTCGACGAAGACCTCGGGGTACATCAGGTAGGACGACAGCTCCCGCTCGCCGACGTGGCGCCGGGTCTTCTTCTCGGCCTCGGCCTTGGCGGCGTCCAGGTCCACGGGGGGCAGGACCGAGCCGGCGCGCACCGCGAGCGGCTCGGCGCCCTTCAGGACCTTGGCCTGCAGGGCCTCCGGGAAGCCGCCGTAGGGCTGGCCGATGTCGCCGCGGAACAGGGCGATGACCGAGGCGGGGAAGGCGACCTCGCGCTTCGGGTCCAGCACGTCCGCGGGGGTCAGGCCGTTGGAGACCATGAACAGGGCCAGGTCGCCGACCACCTTGGAGGTCGGGGTCACCTTGACGATGTCGCCGAAGAGCTGGTTGACCTCGGCATAGGCCTTCTCGACGTCCTGCCAGTGCCGCTCCAGGCCCAGGGCCCGGGCCTGCTCGCGCAGGTTGGTGTACTGCCCGCCCGGCATGCCGTGGTCGTAGACCGAGGAGGCGCCGGCGCGCAGGTCGCTCTCGAAGGCGGCGTAGTTGCGCCGCGCCGTCTCCCAATAGGCGGCGGCGTCGCGCAGGGCCTCCTTGTCCAGCCCGGGGTCGCGCGCGCCGCCGGCCAGCGCGGCGGCGATGCTGCCCAGGTTGGGCTGCGAGGTCAGGCCGCTCATCGGGTCGAGCGCGGCGTCGGCGGCGTCGACCCCGGCCTCGGCCGCCGCCAGGACGCTGGCGGCCGAGATGCCGCTGGTGTCGTGGGTGTGGAAGTGGATCGGGATCCCGACCTCGTCCTTGAGCGCGGTGACCAGGATCCGCGCCGCCTCCGGCTTGCAGAGGCCGCCCATGTCCTTGATGCCGAGGATGTGGGCGCCGGCCGCCTCCAGTTCCTTGGCCAGGCTGACGTAGTACGTGAGGTCGTACTTGGTCTCGCCCGGGTTCGAGAGGTCGCCGGTGTAGCAGATCGCCGCCTCGCAGAGCTTGCCGGCCTCGCGGATCGCGTCGATCGAGACCCGCATGTTCTCGATCCAGTTCAGGGAATCGAAGACCCGGAACAGGTCGACCCCGGCCTCGGCGGCCTGGCCCAGGAAATGCCGGACCACGTTGTCCGGGTAGTTGCTGTAGCCGACCCCGTTGGAGCCGCGGGTCAGCATCTGCAGCAGGATGTTGGGCACCGCCTCGCGCAGCCGGGCCAGGCGGTCCCAGGGGTCCTCCTTCAGGAAGCGCAGGGCGACGTCGAAGGTCGCGCCGCCCCAGCACTCCAGGGACAGGAGCTGCGGCAGGCGGTGGGCGTAGAAGGGCGCGATGGCGACCAGGTCGTAGCTGCGCATCCGGGTCGCGATCAAGGACTGATGGGCGTCGCGCAGGGTGGTGTCGGTGATCAGGAGCCGCTCCTGCTCCAGCATCCAGTTGGCGAAGCCCTCGGGCCCCAGCGCCTCCAAGCGCTGGCGGCTGCCGGCCGGCGGCCCGGACAGGACCTCGGCCGGCGGGATCTCGGGCGGGACGACCTGCTCCAGGCGCGCCGGGCGGGGCCGGCCCTCGACCTCCGGGTTGCCGTTGACCAGGACCTCGCCGATGAAGGTCAGCAGGCGGGTCGCCCGGTCCCGGCGCAGGTGGAACGCGAAGAGCTCCGGGGTGGAATCGATGAAGGTGGTCGTGGCCGCGCCGCTCTGGAACTCGGGATGGCCGATCACCGCCTCCAGGAACCACAGGTTGGTCGCCACGCCGCGGATGCGGAACTCGCGCAGGGCCCGGTCCATGCGGGCGATGGCCTCCCCGGCGGTCGGCGCCCAGGCGGTGACCTTCTCCAGCAGGGAGTCGTAGAAGGGCGTGATCAGCGCGCCGGAGTAGGCCGTGCCGCCGTCGAGCCGGATGCCGAAGCCGGTCGCGCCGCGGTAGGCGGTGATCCGGCCGTAGTCGGGGATGAACTTGTTCAGCGGGTCCTCGGTGGTGATCCGGCACTGCAGGGCGTTGCCGCGGAGCTGGAGCTGGTGCTGGACCGGGACCCCGCTCTCGGCCTCGCCGATCCGCGCGCCGGCGGCGATCCGGATCTGGGCCTTGACCAGGTCGACGCCGGTGACCTCCTCGGTCACGGTGTGCTCGACCTGGATCCGCGGGTTGACCTCGATGAAGTAGAGCGCGTCGGTCTCGGCGTCCATCAGGAACTCGACCGTGCCGGCGTTCTCGTAGCCGGCGGCATGGGCCAGGCGCACCGCGGCGTCGCAGAGCTCGGCCCGCTTGCCCTCGCTGAGGTAGGGCGCCGGCGCCCGCTCGACGATCTTCTGGTTGCGCCGCTGCATGGAGCAGTCGCGCTCGAAGAGGTGGATGACGTTGCCGTGCAGGTCGCCGAGGATCTGGACCTCGACGTGGCGGGCGCGCTGGACCAGCTTCTCCAGGAAGACCTCGTCGTCGCCGAAGGCGGCCTTGGCCTCGCGGCGTCCGGCGGCGACCTGCTCGGCCAGGTCTTCGGCGCGCTCGATCCTGCGCATGCCGCGGCCGCCGCCGCCCCAGCTCGCCTTGGCCATGACCGGAAAGCCGATCGCCTCGGCCAGCCTCGCGGCCTCGGCCGGGTCGCGGGGCAGGGGGCCGGTCGCCGGCATCACCGGGATGCCCGCTTCCTCGGCCAGGCTGCGCGCCTCGACCTTGCTGCCCAGGCGGCGCATGACCTGGGGCTTGGGGCCGACGAAGGTGACCCCGGCCTCGGCGCAGGCCGCGGCGAAGTCGGGGTTCTCGGACAGGAAGCCGTAGCCCGGATGGATCGCATCGACCCGCGCGTCGTGGGCGACCCGCAGGATGTCCTCGATGTCCAGGTAGGCGGCGACCGGGTCCTTGCCCTTGCCGACCAGGAAGCTCTGGTCCGCCTTGAAGCGGTGCAGGGCGAAGCGGTCCTCGTGGGAGTAGATGGCCACCGTGCGGATGCCCAGCTCGCTGGCGGCGCGCAGGACGCGGATCGCGATCTCGCTGCGGTTCGCGACCAGCAGCTTGCGGAAGGGTGGCCGGGCGCGGCCGGCCGGGCTTGACGTCATGGCTCGCTGTCCCCCCAGAAAAAAAAGTCTGTCGATAGAACGGGGCCGGGGCGCCGGCATTCCCCGGCGGCGGCCCAAGGGGCGCCGGCCGCGACCCTAGCAAGCCGCGCCCCGGGCCGCCAGTGCAGCAGGTGACACCCGCCGCCGAGCTGCATGAAGCGCCGCGGCTACGCTCCCGGCAAGGGAAGACGGGAGGAGGCAACCCGGGGCGCCTTTGGAAGGGGCGCGACTCTCCAGCTTTTCCCAAGGCTGTCATGCCCGGACCTGATCCACCGCTGTCCGGTTGAGATCGTGCCGGACCCGGCGAACTCCTCCTCCCCCTTGATGGGGGAGGATACAGGAGGGGGTGGCGGCCGTAAGAAACGGCTTCTTGGTTGCGAATTCTGACAGGGTATCACCCCCACCCCAGCCCTCCCCCATCAAGGGGGAGGGGCCTCGCTGCAAAGCGACCGCCCCAGGTTCTGCAAGACGTCCACGGAAGTCCCGCAGCCTCGAACCGGACAGCCGTGGACTTGATCCAGGCATCCATCGAGCAACCGGCACCATGGATTGCCGGGTCAAGCCCGGCAACGACAGCCTTTCGGTATCGGACAAGCCCAACAGTCCCCGCCCATCAGACCAGGAGACCCGGACGACATGCCCAAAGCCAATCCCTTGCAGGCCGCGCTCAACGCCGGCGAGCTCTCGCCGCGCATGGCGGCGCGGGTCGATTTCGGCAAGTACCCGGCCGGCTGCGAGGTCCTGCGCAACATGATCCCTCTGCCCCAGGGCGGCGCCACCCGACGGCCCGGCACCCGCTTCGTCGCCGCCGCCGCCGACAGCGGGGTCAAGGGCCGGCTGCTGCCCTTCGAGTTCTCGACCCTGCAGGCCTACGTCGTCGAGGCCGGGGACCGGCGCCTGCGCTTCTTCCGCAACCAGGGCCCGATCCTGGCCGAGGCGACCGGCGCCGCCATCGTCAACGGCGGCTTCGACGACGACATCGCGGGCTGGAGCGACCGCAGCAGCGGCGCCGCGGACGTCGTCCACGCCTTCGTCGGCGAGCAGCACGACGGCTACCTGGCGGCGGCCCACGCCCAGAACTTCGCGCTCGGGGACGGGATCAACAACCGCCGGCACGCCGGCGTCCTGGTCCGCAGCACCATCGACGGCGAAGTCCTCGACGTGAAGATCGACGTCCGCGCGGTCACCACGGCCTTCGACGCGGTGATCCGGATCTACACGGACGACATGGGCAGCCCGGGCACCCAGGTCGGCGGCGACAGCGAACCGGTGGCCCTGGACACGGTCGGCATCCAGAGCTTCGCCTGGTCGGCCCAGGTGCCGCAGCTCTCGGCCGGCACCCTCTACTGGGTCGTTCTCAGCGACGTCTCGGCGGGGGCCGGCAGCGTCTCGATCTCGATCGCCAACGGACAGCCGGACGGCGCCTTCGGGGCCAGCGACGTCCTGACCGACATCGCCGACGTCTTCGCCGGCACGGCGCGCTTCGGCCTGCGGATCGGCAGCCGGGACGAAGGCGTGCTGGCGCTGCGCGGGGCCGCGGGCGCGACCGCGGTCGCCGAGCAGGAGGTGGCCCTCGGTCGGATCGGCCCCGCGCAGGTGCTGCGCTTCCGGGTCCGCGGCCTGGCCGGCGACCAGGTGAAGCTCCGGATCGGCACGGCCAGCGACGGCGGGGACGTCCTCGCCGCGCGCGCCTTCGGCACCGGCTGGCACAGCGTCGCCTTCGCGCCGGCGGTCAGTCCGGTCTTCATTCAGTTTCTGAACGAATCGGCCAAGTCCCTTCACATCGATGATGTTTCTCTCTTGAACGACGAGCCCCTGGAGCTGCCTGCGCCCTACGGCGAGGCCGAGCTGCCGGCCCTGAAGTGGGCCCAGTCGGCCGACGTCATGTACCTGGCGCACCCGGACCGCCCGGTGCACAAGCTGACCCGCAGCGGCCACAGTGCCTGGTCCCTGGTCGAGGTCGCCTGGCAGGACGGGCCCTATGGCGAAACCAACGCCGAGGCGGCGAGGACCCTGCAGCCGGCCGCGACCGAGGGCTTGGGCGTCACGGTGACCGCGGCCGGCCACGCGCCCTTCGCCGCCACCGACCTCGGCCGCCTGCTGCGGCTCAAGAACGGCGAGGACTGGGGCTACGGCGTCATCGCCGAGGTGGTCTCCGACATCGAGGTCCGGGTCGACGTGCGCCGCGCTTTCGCCGCGACCACGGCGGCGGTCGACTGGGCCCTGGGTGCCTGGTCCGAGACCACGGGCTTTCCCTCCACCGTGACCTTCTTCGAGCAGCGCTTCGCCGCCGCCAACACCCGCAGCCAGTCCCAGACCTTCTGGCTCTCCCAGTCGGCCGACATCGAGAACATGCGGCCCGACAGCCTGGAGGGCGGCACGGTCGAGGTCCAGGACGACGACGCCCTCGACTTCACCATCGCCGCGACCAGGGTCAACGCGATCCGCTGGCTGGCGCCGGGGCGGCAGCTCTTCATGGGCACCGCGGGCGGCGAATGGGTGATCTCCTCCGACGGCCCGGTGCTGACGCCCAGCGACATCGACGTCAAGCAGCACGCCTCCCATGGCAGCGCCGACCTGGCCCCGGCGAGGATCAGCAACGTCGCGCTCTTCCTCCAGCGGGCCAAGCGCAAGGTCCGGGAGTTCTCCTACAGCTTCGAGAGCGACGGCTACCGCGCCCCCGATCTGACCGTGCTGGCCGACCACGTGACCCAGGGCGGCCTGGAGGCCCTGGCCTACCAGGAGGAGCCCGACAGCCTGCTGTGGTGCCTGCGCAGCGACGGCCAGCTCGCGACCCTGACCTACCTGCGCGAGCAGGACGTGACCGGCTGGTCCCGGCAGTTCCTCGGCGGCCGCTTCCAGGAGGGGGTGCAGGACGGGGTGCAGGACGGGGTGCGCGACGGCCGGGCGGTGGTGGAAAGCCTGGCGGTGATCCCGGGCAACGCGGCCACCGCTTCGGAGAACCGCGACGAGGTCTGGTTCCTGGTCAAGCGGACCATCGGCGGCGCGACCCGGCGCAGCCTCGAGGTCCTGGAGGGCGGCTTCGACGGGCCGGAGCGCAGCGACTTCCCCGACGCGGCCGCCTGGCGTGCCGCGGTGCTGGCGGCCCAGAAGCGCGCCTTCTTCGTCGACAGCGGCCTCAGCGGCAGCTTCCCCGCGCCGGTGACCACGATCGCCGGCCTCGACCACCTGGAGGGCGAGACCGTGGCCGTGCTGGCCGACGGCGCGGTCCATCCCGAGCGCGTCGTGTCCCAGGGCCGGATCGAGCTGCGCACCCCGGCGCGCGAGGTCGTGGTCGGGTTGCCCTACCGCCACGACTTCAAGAGCCTGAAGCTGGCGGTCGGCGCCGTCGCCGGGACCGCGGTCGGCAAGGTCAAGCGGGTCCACGGCGTGACCCTGGTCCTGCTGCACGCCCTGGACGGCCGGGTCGGGCCCGACGAGACCGCGCTGGAGCCTCTGGTGTTCCGGACCGTGGGCGATGCCATGGACAGCGCGGTGCCCCTGTTCTCCGGCGAGTATCGCGTCGCCTTCCCGGGCGACTACGACCGCGACCCGCGCCTGGTGATCCAGGGCGAGGCGCCGCTGCCCTTCACCCTGCTGGCGATCGCGCCCGAGCTGCAGACCCGCGACGTGATCTGAGCCGCCGCCGTATCCAAGCATGATCATCGTCAGACCTTTCCGCCTGGACGACCTGGCGCGCCTGGATCCGCCCGCTTTGACCGCCGCGCAGCTCGAGGGCCTTCGAGGCCTGCCCCTGCCGCCCGGCCTGGCCTACACGGCGGAGGACTCCGGAGCGGAGGACCCTGGAGCAGGGGCCTCCGGGGCCGGGGAGGGCGGCCGGGTGCTGGGCTGCGCCGGCGTCCTGGCGCCGCCCGGCGTCCGGACGGGGCGCGCCTGGGCGATCCTCGGTGAGGAGCTTCGCCGTCGGCCCCAGGTCCTGCACCGCCGGGTCCTGCGCCGGCTGCCCCGGATCGCCGCCGAGCTCGGCCTCGACCGGATCGAGGCCAGGGTGCGGGCCGACTACCCGGCCGGCCGGGCCTGGCTCGAGCGCCTCGGCTTCCGCCCGGCGGCGGCGGGCCCGGCCGCGCCCGACGAGGCGACCCTCCTGCTCTACGCGCGGCGCCTCGCGGCGCCGCTCTCGTCTTGAAACAGCCCTTCGGGAGTGAGCCGATGACACAGGACCCGACGACCCAACCTCCAGGCCGGCCGGCCCCCTCGGCGTCCGGCGCCCCCGGCGCCCCCGACGCCCCCGACGCCAGTGCCTACACCGCCGAAGACCTCGCCAAGGTCGTGGCGATGGCCGTAAAGGGGCGCCGCCGCTTCGAGCTCGACCCGCGCGGCTACGTCGAACCGCAGGTCCGGACCAAGCTGCGCCAGCTGAGCTATCAAGGCCTGCTGCGGAACGATGCACAGGAGCACCAGGCGCGCCTTTTCTTCGCCCGCTACTACCAGGAGAAAGGCGGTATCGAGAACCCCCGGCTTCTGAGCAACCAGGAGCGCGCGTTGCTGGTTCAGGACTTCCTGCGCGCCGGCCTGGCGGCCCGCGTCGACATGATGGAAGGCCTGGAGAGCGCCTTCTCCGAGGATTGGCCAAGGGCCTTCGGCGAGCTGGTCGAGGCGCTGCCGCTGCGCGAGCGGGCGGCCGCCCGCCGCACCTTCGAGCGCTTCGAGCACCACCGCCTGCACTCCGTCGATCCCAAGGTCGGTCTCCGTATCGACGACTGGTCGGGAATGCTGGACCAGGCTCCGGCGCCCGCGGCCCCCGGGGTCGGCAACTTCGGCGCCGGCCGGCCCGCGCCCGGCCCGGACGGGCAAGGCGAGGCCGCGCCGCCGCGCGACCTGCCGGCCCGCGGCGCC
>JAKSBE010000246.1 GCA_022361275.1 Kiloniellales bacterium | reverse complement strand
GCAGGCCGACCAGCAGGATCGGCACCGGCGGGGTCGCCGCCAGGTTGACCGGCTCGGCCTCCTTGCCCAGCATCTCGACCAGCTGGTCGTTGACGATCTTGACCACCATCTGGCCCGGCGTGACCGAGCGAAGGACCTCCTGGCCGACCGCCTTGTCCCTGACCCGGTCGACGAAGTCCTTGACCACCGGCAGGGCGACGTCGGCCTCGAGCAGCGCGACGCGGACCTCGCGCAGCGCCGCCGTGACGTCGGCCTCGGAGAGCGAGGCGCGGCGCGTCAGGCCCTGAAAGACCTTGCCCAGGCGATCCTGCAGACTGTCGAACATGGTCGTTCCCTGACCGTGGGCCTCATGCCGAGCCTGCCGAAGCATGAAGCGTGAACGCGATCTGCGCGCCGCCTCGCCCTTCGACAGGCTCAGGACGAAGGGAGCGAGCCAACGGCCAAACGCCCTTCGCGCCAGTGCGCGAAACTCGCGGACTGGCGGAGCGCCCCGGAACGCGGGGTCGCCTGGGTTCGATCCCTGGCGCTTGGTTGGCGGGAACTTAGGGAGGCGCGGGCTTCCGGTCAAGCGAGCCGCTACGGCGGAGGGAGCGGGGCGCCCGCCGCGGTCGCCCCGCCCGCGGCCTCCTTAAGGCGCCGCCGGCCTCTTTGAGGCGCCGCCGGCCCGGCCCTCCAGGTCGCGGCGGAGCGCGACCGCCAGCTTCTCGACCTCGGTGGTCAGGGCGGTGACGGCCGCGAGCCGGGCCTCGCCTTGCGCCGCCGAATGGGCCGTGTCGACGTTGCTCTGCGTCGACAGCCTGTGGGCCGGCTCGTCCGCCGCCGCGGTCGCGGTGCCGTAGTGATAGCCGCTGCGCACGTCGACCAGGACCGCCTGGGCCAGGCCCTGGGCCTCGACGTTCTCGGTCGGCAGGAAGAAGCCGATCAGGGCCAGCTGGGTGATCGCGAGCGGGTTGGTGCGATCCTGGCTCCGCCCGAAGGACTCGTAGATCAGGACCGCGTCCAGGTGCTGCCGCGCCGCGCCGAGGCGGATGGTCTGCATGGTCTCCCGCAGGCAGTCGAAGTCGACCGCCGCCTCGCGCTCGCGCTGCCTGTGGTAGGCCGGCTCCGGCCGCCGGCAGGCGCTCTCCCCGGTCACCGGGCTGGCCACGGCCGCCACCAGCGGGCTGACCGGCACGAACTGCCCCCAGGCCGGCCCGAGGCGCGCGCCCAGATCCTGCCAGACCGCGGCTTCCGCGGTCGGAATCACGGAAAGCCGGCCTTCGTCGATGCGCGCCAGGCCGATCCGCGCCGGGAAGGTCAGGGTGGGCTCGACGGCGGCGGCCTGAAGGATCTGGGCGTCGGTCACCGTGGCCGGCGCGCCCGCCGTCGCTTCCTGCGTCTCATACTTCGCCAGGTAGCGCGAGCCGGAGGTGGACTGGGAACTGTGGACGCAGGACGTCAAGGCCAGGGCGAGGCCGAGACCGGCGCCGAGAACGGTCAAGGAACGGAATCGCATCGCTTTGCACCCCTCTTTGCTGACGGGCGGACGGCGGCTTCTCCGCCGAGCCGGCCATGGGCAGGTCGTTAATGTGGCTCATGTAGAGTGAGCGCTCACTCATTTCAATGATAATCTCGATGGGTCCGCGAGCGACCGGGAGCCACGCCGAGCCTGCACGGTCGACCTGGCGTCCAGCGCGAGCACTTGCGCAGGGCTTGCGTCCGGATCACCATGGCGGTCAGCCGTAGCGAAGGACAACAGCTCCGATCCGGTGGCCAAGCATGGTTCCACGTCTGCTCGTGGTTCTCGCCGTTCTCCTCGCAGGCCCGCCCGCTGCCGACGCGGAACCGCCGCGGACGCCCGACAGCTTCAACGACGAAGGCATTGCCTGGCAGACCTTCGAAGACGGCTTGGCGGAAGCGCGCCGAAGCGGGAAACCCATCTTCCTCCTGGTGCACGCGACCTGGTGTCCCGTCTGCAGGGTCTACAGGGCACTGTTCTTCGACAAGCAGGTGGAGGAGATGGCGCGGCGCATGGTCTTCGTCATCGTGGACGGCGACTTGGAGCCGGATCTGAGCGACCGCTACGCTCTCGACGGGACCTACATTCCGCGCTCGATGATCCTCGACCCCGAAGGCCGCCCCGTCGAAGCCATCTCGGGACCGGATCCGGAACACCGCTACTTCTTGTACCCGGCATCGCCGGAGGAGCTGCGAAGCATGCTCGCACAGGGTCTCGCGCTCGTGCAGTGACCCCTCGGAGCGGAGGGCGCGGCGGCTCTGCATGCCGCGGGCGCGTTTCGCCGCGCAGCGCCTTCAGGATGAGCCGGCCCGGGACGCCCGGCCGAAGGGCGCCCCGGGCCGGGCGGCTCACTGCTGGTAGAGCTTCGGCAGGTTCCTGGCCTCGAGGTCGCGGCGCAGCTCGACGGCCATCTTCTCGACCTCCCTGGTCAGGGCGCCGACCGCCGCCAGCCTGGCCCGGCCCTGCACCTCGGCGTGGGCCGCCCCGACGTTGCCCGAGGTCGTAATCGTATGGGCCGGCTTCTCCGCCGCTGCGGTCGCGGTGCCGTAGTGGTAGCCGTTGCGCACGTCGACCAGGACCGCCTGAGCCAGGCCCTCCGCCTCGACGTCCTCGGTCGGGAAGAAGAAGCCGATCAGGGCGAGCTTGGTGATGGCGAGCGGATTGCTGCGGTCCTGGCTCTTGCCGAAGGATTCGTAGATCAGCACAACGTCCAGGTGCTGCCGCGCCGCGCCGAGGCGGATGGTCCGCACCGTCTCGCGCAGGCAGTCGAAGTGGCTGCGGCAAGCGGTCTCGCCGGCGAGCGGGCCGGCCAGGGCGGCGATCAGCGGGCTGACCGGCAGGAACTGGCCCCAGGCCGGGCCGAGGCGCTCGGACATCTCCCGCCAGGCCGCGGCCTCCTCGGCCGGGAGCGGCGAGAGCTGGCCGTGGTCGATCCGCGCGATGCCGATCCGGGCCGGGAAGGTCAGGGTCGGCTCGACGTCGGCGGCGGCGAGGATCTCGGAATCGGCGATCGCCGCCGGCGCGGCCACGGCGGTGCCGGACGCGGCGCCAGAAGAGGCGGCGGCGGCCGGAGCCTTCTCCTTGCCGGCGTAGCGCGCGAGGTACTGCGAGCCCGAGGTGGTCTGGGTGTGGTAGGCGCAGGACGACAGGATCAATGCGAGCCCCAGGCCGGTGCCCAGGACGGTCAACGAACGGGATCTCATCTGGTCCCCCCTTCAACCTGTGGATGAATGGTCGGGAGCCTGGGGCAGAAGCCGGCCGCCAATGGGGCACGACCTTGGCTTTTCGGAGACAGGCGGCCGCGGTCGCCCTGCGGCAAGCCTGTGGACTTGGGGGCTGTCGCGACCCTATAACCCGGACATGGCGGAACTGGCTTTCATCAAGATGCACGGCCTGGGCAACGACTTCGTCGTGCTCGACGGGCGTGCCGCGGCCATCGACCTGCCGGCGGAAGCCTGGCGGCGCATATCCGACCGGCGCCTGGGGGTCGGCTGCGACCAGTTCCTGATCCTGGAGCCGCCGCCCAACGGCCGCGCGCCCGACAGCCGGGCCGACGTCTTCCTGCGGATCCGCAACGCCGACGGTGGCGAGGCCGAGGCCTGCGGCAACGGCACGCGCTGCGTCGCCCGCCTGGTCATGGCCGAGACCGGCCGCGACCGGGCCACCATCGAAACCGTCGCCGGCCTGCTGGAGGCGACCGCGGCCGAGGGCGGACGGGTGACCGTCGACATGGGCCCGGCGCGCACGGCCTGGGCCGAGATCCCCCTGGCGGAGGCCCGCGACACCCTGCACCTGGGCCTGGCGCTGGGGCCGCTCCACGACCCGGTGGCGACCAGCCTGGGCAATCCGCACGCGACCTTCTTCGTTCCGGACGCCGAGGCGGTCGACCTTGCGACCCTCGGGCCGGAACTGGAGCGGGACCCGCTCTTCCCCGAACGGGCCAACATCGGCGTTGCCCATGTCCGGGACCCCGCGCGCCTGCGCTTCCGGGTCTGGGAGCGCGGCGTCGGCATCACCCGGGCCTGCGGCAGCGGCGCCTGCGCCGCCGTCGTGGCCGCCGCCCGGCGCGGCCTGACCGGCCGCCAAGCCACGGTGGTCCTGGACGGCGGCGAACTGGAGATCGCGTGGCGCGACGACGGCCACGTTCTGATGGCGGGACCCGCCACCACGGCCTTCAGCGGGACCTTGGACGCGGGGCTGCTGGCATGACGGCTCAGCGTCCGAACCGCGACCCCAGCCCCCTCGTCCTGAGCCTGTCGAAGGGCGAGGCTCAGGGCGCTCGGCCCGAGGCAAAGGCTGGCCGCGAGGCCGAGATCCTGACCTTCGGCTGCCGGCTGAACGCCTACGAGTCCGAGGTGATGCGGGGGCACGCCCGGGCGGCGGGGCTGGGCGACGCGGTGATCGTCAACACCTGCGCGGTGACGGCGGAGGCCGAGCGGCAGTGCCGCCAGGCGATCCGCAAGGCGCGGCGCGAGCGGCCGGAGGCAAAGATCATCGTCACCGGCTGCGCCGCCCAGATCGATCCCGGCGCCTACGCCGCCATGGCCGAGGTCGACCAGGTCATCGGCAACGAGGAGAAGCTGCGGGTCGAGAGCTTCCTGCCCGGCCCGCGGGGCGAAGAGACGCGGGTCCGGGTCAACGACATCATGGAGGCGCGGGAGACCGCGGCGCACCTGATCCAGGGCTTCGAGGCCCGGACCCGGGCCTTCATCGAGGTCCAGCAGGGCTGTGACCACCGCTGCACCTTCTGCATCATCCCCTTCGGCCGCGGCCCCAGCCGCTCGGTGCCGCTGGGCGAGATCGTAACCCAGGTCCGCGCCCTGGCCGCGGCCGGGGTCGCCGAGGTCGTCCTCACCGGCGTCGACATCACCGACTACGGCAAGGACCTGCCGGGCCGGCCCAGCCTGGGCCGCGCCGTCCGCCGCCTGCTGGCCCAGGTGCCGGAGCTGCCGCGCCTGCGCCTGTCCTCGGTCGACCCGGTGGAGCTGGACGACGAGGTCTTCCGCCTGCTGGCCGAGGAGCCGCGCTTCATGCCGCACCTCCACCTTTCGCTGCAGGCGGGCGACGACCTGATCCTGAAGCGCATGAAGCGCCGCCACCTGCGCGCCGACGTGATCGAGACCTGCCGCCGCGCCCGCGCCGCCCGGCCCGACGTGGTCTTCGGCGCCGACGTCATCGCCGGCTTCCCGACCGAGACCGAGGCGATGTTCGCCAACACGCTCGACCTCGTCGCCGAGTGCGGCCTGACCTACCTGCACGTCTTCCCCTATTCGGAACGGCCCGGCACGCCGGCCGCGCGCATGCCCGCGGTCGCCAAGCCGCTGCGCAAGGAACGCGCCGCCAGGCTGCGCGCGGCGGGCGAGCGGGCGGTCGCGCAGTTCCTCGAAGGCCGGATCGGCTCGACCGCCGAGGTCCTGGTCGAGAAGCCGGGCTTCGGCCGCACGGAGCACTTCGCCCCGGTGGCGCTGCCGGGCGGCACGGCGGGCGGCATGGCGGGCGAGGTCCGGCGCCTGCGTCTGACCGGCGTGGACCAGGGCCGCCTGACCGGAGCCGTGACGTGAGCGAGATCGAGGCCGAACACGAGGGGGCCGAACACAAGGGGACCGAACACAAGGGGACCGAGAAGAAGGGCGGCTGGCTCAGCCGCCTGCGCGCCGGGCTCAGCCGCTCCTCCGGCAAGCTGGGCGAGGGCATCGCCGGCATCTTCACCAAGCGCAAGCTGGACGACGAAGCCCTGGAGGCGCTGGAGGAGCTGCTGATCACCAGCGACCTGGGCGTCGCGACGGCGGCGCGCCTGACCGCCAACCTGGCCAAGACCCGCTTCGACAAGGAGGTCGCGCCCGAGGAGGTGCGCGGCGCCCTGGCCGAGGACATCGCCGGCATCCTGGCGCCGGTCGCCGTGCCGCTCAGCCCGGCCCCGGCACACCGCCCCCACGTCGTGCTGGTCACCGGGGTCAACGGCAGCGGCAAGACCACGACCATCGGCAAGCTGACTGCCCAGTGGCAACGCGAGGGCAAAAAGGTCCGCCTGGCGGCCGGCGACACCTTCCGCGCCGCGGCCATCGAGCAGCTCAAGATCTGGGGCGAACGCACGGGCTGTCCCGTGGTCGCCACGGCGCCGGGCGCCGATGCCGCCGGCCTGGCCTACGAGGCCCTGGAGACCGCCCGCCGCGAGGGCGACGACGTCCTGCTGATCGACACCGCCGGGCGCCTGCACAACCGCGCGGAACTCATGGCCGAGCTGGAGAAGGTGGTTCGGGTGATCCGCAAGCTCGACCCCGCGGCGCCGCACGACTGCCTGCTGGTCCTGGACGCCACCACCGGCCAGAACGCCCACGCCCAGGTCGAGACCTTCAAGGAGCTGGTCGAGATCTCCGGCCTGGTGATCACCAAGCTGGACGGCTCGGCCCGCGGCGGCGTCCTGGTCGCGCTGGCCGAGCGCTTCGGCCTGCCGGTCCACGCCGTCGGGGTCGGCGAGGGCATCGACGACCTACGGCCCTTCGACGCCCGCGACTTCGCGAGGGCGCTGGTGGGGCTGGAGAGCTAGGCGCTCTCTTCGGCGACCTACGGCCTCCGTAGGGTTTTTATGAACCCTCCGGCTCACCTAAGGTAAGCGGATTGAAGTGACTTGGAAGGCGCCCGCGATGGCCAGTGCAAAACAACCGCTGGCAAAGCTAATCGAAGGACAGCCCGAAGACGCCAGCTATGAGGAGATCGTGCGAGAGCTGGCCTTTGGCTTGATGATCGAACGAGGCCTCCTCGATTTGGATCGAGGGCGGACGATCTCGAACGACGAGATGCAGCGGCGTATCCGCTCATGGCAAGGCTGAACTGGACGGCCGAAGCCGCGCGCTGGTTGAAAGATATCCATGACGACATCGCCGCAGACGACCCCGCAGCAGCGGCGCGCGTCCTTCAGGGAATCTTCGGCAGAGCGGCGATCCTGACCGAGTACCCGGATACCGGTCATCGCTACGAGAATGCCGGCGAACGTGATATCCGCGTCCTGCTTTATGGGCACTACCGGATCGCATATCTGATAAAAACTGACGAAGAGATCGACGTTCTCGGAGTGTTTCACGGCGCGCTCGAACTTGACCGCTACCTGCTTTAAGGCAAGCAGCACCATCTCTCTCCATTCCGAATGGCAGCGCTGCCGCCCCCAACTCCCTTGACGCCGTAGCGTCACCCGAAGTTCATCCCGCGTTCACACCTTGGACTTCGGCGCCTCGTTAACCTTTGCGCCGCAGGGTGGAGATGGACGGACAGGTCGGGGCGCGACGCGCGGCTCCCTCTCCAGGCTGCAGGAAGGCGTCGGCGCCGAGATCGGGGCACCGGTGCCGCAGGGCATCTAAGACAAAGGGAGAGGGAGCATGAGCTTGCGAGCGACGTGTGCCGCGGCCGTCCTGGCCGCGCTTGTGGCGGCGCCCACGGCCGCCGCCCAGGATACCGCCCAGGACTATGCGCGGGGCGTGGTCTTCGAAGACCGCAACGGCAACCTGCGCCAGGACCGCGGCGAGCGGGGCCTCCGCGGCGTGTCCGTGTCCAACGGCGTCGAGGTCGTGCAGACCGACCGGCGCGGCCGCTACCGCCTGCCGGTCGACGACGAGACGGTCATCTTCATCACCAAGCCGGCGGGCTACGCGGTGCCGCTGGACGAGAACAACCTGCCGCAGTTCTTCTACATCCACTATCCGAACGGCACGCCCGAGGTCGCCAACTTCAACTTCCCGGTCATCGCGCCGACCGGCCCCCTGCCGGCCTCGGTCGACTTCCCGCTGTTCCGGGAGCGGCCCGGCCGCGACCGCCGCGACGACGCCCGCGGGGGCGACGATGACGACGACGACCGGCGGCGCGGCACGCGCTTCACCGCCCTGGCCTTCGCCGATCCCCAGGCGGGCAGCCTGTCGCAGCGTCTGGACCCGACCCTGCCGCCCGACCTGGGCAACCAGCAGCTCAGCTTCCTGCGCGACGACTTCATCGACGAACTGGTCGGGACCGACGCCAGATTCGCCATGGTCGCCGGCGACGTGATCAACGACGACCTCGACCTCTATCCCCGGCACAACCGGATCATGTCGGCCCTGGGCATTCCCGTCTGGAACGTCCCGGGCAACCACGACCTGAACTTCAAGTCGCCGAACCAGAGGTATTCGACCCAGACCTTCATCCGGACCTTCGGGCCGGACACCTATTCCTTCGATTACGGCGAGGTGCACTTCGTCGCCCTCAACAACGTCTACTTCCTGGGCAACGCCGATCCCTTCGCCGAGGGCACCGGCGAGGTCCAGCGCTTCGAGCCGGGCCTGCCCGACGGCGGCACGGTCTACCGCGGCCAGGTCACCGACCGGCAGCTAGCCTGGCTGGCCAACGACCTCAGCTTCGTCGACGAGGACAAGCTGATCGTGATCGTCACCCACATCCCGCTGAAGACCCTGGCGATCAGCGGCCAGAACACCATCGGCGCCGGCAACATCAACACCGTGAACCTGGACGAGCTGCTGCGGGTGCTCGACGGCTTCGACCGCGTCTATTCCTTCTCCGGCCACGACACCAGCAACAGCTGGCGCCTCAAGCTGGGCGAGGCCGAGGGGCGGGCGCCGGGGCTCGCGCCGGTCGAGCACCAGGTGCTGGCCGAGGTCCGCGGCGGCGGCTGGTCCGGGCCCTTCGACGCGCGCGGCATCCGGGCCTCGGACATGTCGGACGGCTCGCCCAACGGCTACTACTTCTTCGACTTCGACGGCAACGAGGTGGCGACCCGCTTCAAGGCGGCGAGCCTGCCCGAGGACGTGCAGATGCGGATCAGCGTCGGCTACAGCCTGGACCGGCGCGCCGTCAGGGACCCCGGCATCCTCTGCCCCTCGCCGATCGAGGCGCCGGCCGAGGACCCCAACACCGTCTTCGCCAACGTCTTCGACGGCGGCGCGGAGAACGAGGTCGAGCTGTCCCTGAACGGCGGGCCCTACACGCCCATGGAGCATCTGATCCGGACCGCCGACGAGGACACCCCGGCCGGCCTGCGCCCGGCCGGCACCGGCTGGTGCAACGATCCCTTCCAGCAGCAGAACCGGCTGCGGGTCGAGGCCTTCCTCGCCGACATCGGGATCGACCCGGCCAACCGGCCGAGCGAGGCAGCCCGCATCCTGCCGGCGGGGCCGCAGCCCTCGGGCCACCTCTGGGCCGCGCCGATCCCCAGGGATCTGGCGCCGGGCGTGCACAAGGTGAAGGTCCGCTCGACCGACCAGTTCGGCAGGGTCGCCTTCGGCACCAAGGTCTTCGAGGTCTGCCCGAAGGACTTCGACTCGCTCGAGGTCGGCCAGGTGCTCGGTCGCGACTGCGTGGCACTGACCAAGGACTGAGACGCGCGGCCTACTGCTTGGTCTGCGGGAAGAGGGCGTCGAAGTCGGCGCGCAGGGCACCGATCGGCTTGAGGTCGACGCCGGCCGGGTTCTCGGGCAGGGCGTCGAAGTCGATGGCGCCGATCCGGGTCGCCACGTCGTATTCGCCCAGCGCCGCGTCGAGCATCAGGAAGGCGGCGCAGCCGAGGCCTTCCAGGGTCTCCGGCGTCAGGTCGGCGACGAAGAGGTCGAGGTCGGCCTGGTCCGCATCCGGCATCAGGCGGTACCAGAGACCGTCGGGCTCGAGCACGGCCTCGCCGAGCTGGACTCGGGCGCAAGAGGCCTTGCGCGGCCGGAAGGCGATGATACGCCAGCCCGGCACCTCCGGCGCGGCCTGCTTCAGGGCGGAGACGGCGGGGAAATGGCTCAGGATGCCGCCGGCGGAGAGGATCAGCTCGTAGACCCCGTCGTCGGCGTGGCCGTACTCGAAGCAGAGCTCGGGATGGATCCGGTGCAGGCGGTCACCGATCTCGGCGACCGCGGCTTCGATCTCCACCACGCCGCCGTCGTAGGCGTCGCGCAGGCGCCGCTCCGCCGAGACGAACCACTGCCAAAAGACCTCGAAGGGCGACTCCGCGGCCGGCGCCTCAGCACCGCCGCAACCCGCCGGCCGGCCACTCACCGACATCTCGTCCATCCTCCCGTGCCCGCCTTCCTGTGCCTGCCGTCCTGTCCCCGCCCGGCTTTGCCCAGCTCTGCGACGAAGTGCCGGACAGTCTGCCAGGCAGAGCTTTCGATTCCCTCTACGGCCGCCGCGCGACCCGGATGCGCGCACGCGGCGGACGCGGGTCATCCCGGCGTCTCGCCGCGGTGGCGGCCGGGGCGGTCCTGCCGGGAACCGGCAGGCTGTGAAACGGGAAGCTTAGGAGAGCCGGTAGGAGGTGACTTCGTCCTGGTTGACGAAGCGGAGCCGGCGGCCGTCGCCGAAGGTGATCGCGACCTCCGCGCCGCCGGGCAGGGCGCGCTTCTCGAAGCCGGTGATGGTCGCGCCGCCGAGCCCTTCGCGCTGGCTGAGGTCGACCACCTTGTACTGGATCATGCCGTCCGGCTGGTTGGGCAGCGCGTCGAGGCGCTCGCCCTTGCGCAGGAAGATGGTCCCGGCGTTCAGCCTCAGGCGGTAGGCTTCGCCGGCGACGACGAGGCCGACGGCATAGGCCGGCTCTTCCAGCTTGCCCTCGCACCAGAACTCCTGGCAGAGGGCCTGGTCCAGAACCCGCCCGGCCAGTTCCGGCCAGTCACCGATCACGGTCAGTTCGTTCTCGCTCATCGCTCCGCCACCGGTCCGTCGGTCACGCCGCCCTGAGACGGGAGTCCTGAATACATCGGCAAGATTACCAAAACCCTTCCGCCCGCGCGCCCGCCGGCAGGCCTTGGACGGCCGGCTGACGGCGGATTTAGGCATTCGGTAAGCTTGAAGGCCTAGGATCGCGGCCGCCGCAGCAATGCCTCCCGCGAGGGGGCGGGAGACCCGGGACCATGGCCGACGATTCCGCGCAGCCCGACGAGGCCTCTTTCGGCCGTCGCGTGGTCAGGCGGCTGGCCCGGGAGCGCTTCATCACCGCGTTGCTGGCGCTCAACGTCGGGATCTTCTTCACCACGGCCTTCGACATGCTGGCCGAGTGGCGGTCGCAGCAGCACTTCGGCGCCAATCTGATCATCCTGATCGTCATCGGGGTGGTCATGATCTGGGTGCTGATCAACGTCGTGCGCACCGAGGAATAGCGAGCGTCTCGATCAGAGACCGCCTTCACCCGGCTCCGCGGGATTGGCCCGCGGCGCGAAGTCGGTGGCGTGGCGCAGGCTGTGATGGTCCCGCAACGCCCAGTGGACGCTGGGAAAGGCGATCGCGTCCCAGGGTATGTCTTCCCAGGCGAAGAGGCCGACCGCCTCGGACTCCGGGCCGGCGGCCACCTCGTCGGAGACCAGGCGGGCGCGATAGATCAGCTGGATCTGGCTGATCCGGCGGATCGCGTAGACGCCGAGCAACTGGTCGATCTCGATCTCGGCGCGGGCCTCCTCCCAGGCCTCGCGCCGAGGGCCCTCGGCGGCCGATTCGCCCAGCTCGAGGTAGCCCGCCGGCAGGGTCCAGAGGCCCTTGCATGGCTCGATCGCGCGCCGGCAGAGCAGGATCCTGTCGTCGTGGATGACCACTGCGCCGACCACGACCTTGGGATTCTCGTAGTGGATGAAGCCGCAGTCCCGGCAGACCAGGCGCTCTTGGTCGTCGCCGGGCGGCACCCGGCGCTCGAAGCTGATGCCGGACCCGTCTTCGGCTCTGGATTTGGGGTCAGGCCCAGCTTCGGAATCAGGCATGTCTTCGGGTTCGGGCATGACACTACTCTGAACCAAGGGGGTTCCGCTCGGCAAGCCGCGGCTTGGCCGCCACCGCTTCCCACCCCAGCCCTTCCGTACTAACCTTTTGGATCTCATTCTTCCTGGAGATCAGAGGTCCGCCTCGAACAAGGCCTCCGCAACCCGGCACGACAGGTTTCCGCAAAGCGGCCACATTCGCGGTGTGAGGTGGTGTCTCTCAGGAACGCCCTGGACCCTGGCGCAAGCACGCCGGCGGGTCATAGGAATAGGTGCCAGAAAACTTAAGCATAAGACTAAAGCTATTCTTATCTCCGCAAATCCAATTTGTGGATGCGGCAAGACTGCTCCAGTGGTAAGAATAAATTTGTCAAATCGTTCAGGAAACGTTAACCAAAAGCTTGCGGAATTATTCTGCATCCACGAGGCACGGGTGGGCCACGGTTCTTACTTCTTCCGGAGACCGGCGAGACCAAGTCTCCGATTGGCAAATGAGGTGGGGGCCATGTACGACATAGGCTCCCCGTCGGGTGCGCAGTGCAGGAACGTCGCCCGATGGTCGATCCGGACTCGGATCTACAGGAGCTGTTGAGGCTGGCACAGGAGGTCTCCTCCGCCAGCCGACGCGCTTTACTCTCGACGGTCACCGATCTCTTCGGCGAACGGCCGGAAGTGCTGACCGAGCGCGAGCGCGCCCTGATGTCGGACATCCTGAGCAAGCTCCTGCGCGAGGTCGAGACGGCGATGCGCCACGATCTCGCGGCCCGCGTTTCGGACCGGCCCGACGCGCCCCGAGACCTTCTGCCGATGCTGGCCAACGAAGAGACCGACCTGGTCCGGCCACTGCTGATGAAGTCCACGGTGCTGCGGGATCCCGAGCTGATCGAGGTCGTCGCCCATCGGACGCTGCAGCATCAGCTGGCCATCGCCATGCGCCGCATAGCCTCCGCCGAGGCCGCCGACGGCCTGCTCGAGGGCAACAACACCGACGTGATCAAGGCACTGCTCGAGGATCCGAACTCGAAGGTCGCCGAGGCGACGATGGACTACCTGGTCGAGGAGTCGCGGCGGGTCGACAGCTACCAGGAGCCGCTGGTCAAGCGCGAGAGCCTGAGCCCGGCACTGGACCGGCGGCTCAGCCTCTGGGTCGCCGCCGCTCTGCGGTCCCACATCCTGGGCCGCTTCGACATCGATCCCACCCTGCTCGACGACCTTCTGCTGAACGTGGTGCGCCACTTTGCCTCGGAAGGCGCGCCCTCTGACGAGGGTCCGGAGCGCAGGCGGAGCGCCGCCGCAGCCCTGGCCGCGCAGTTGGACCCGAAGACCCAGATCACGCCGCAGGGGATGATCCACATCCTGCGCGACGGCGAGGTGTCGCTCTTCGAGGCAGCGCTGGGGCGCGTGACGGGGCTGGAGCCACCGCGCCTGCGCAGGGTACTCTACGACCCGGGCGGCCGGAGCCTGGCCATTGTCTGCCGCGCAACAGGTATCGAGAAACCGGTCTTCGCGTCGCTTTTTCTCTTGAGCCGGAAAGGCCGGCCGAGCGAAAAAGTAACCGATCCGCAGGAGGTGGCTCAGGTGATGGCTCTGTTCGACCGCATTGATCCAGAAGCTGCGAGGTACGTATTGCGGTTGTGGCAGCGCGACTGGGCCTACCAGGACGCGATCGACCAGATCTGAGGGGGCAGGCAATGCGCCTCAAGCGTGCCAGGGGGACGCGGGTGATCGAAGCCGTCGCCGCCTCGGGCTTGCCCGGCGAGCTTCTGTCGCAGCTTCAGCAGGAGCTGCTGGACAACGGTCCGCCCTATTGCGTCGCCGACCCCAAGGGCGTCGTGACCTACGCCAACGCCGCCTTCCGGCGCATCCAGCCGGCCCTCGAAGAGATCAGCGAGAGTGCGCCGAGTCCCGACATGGTGGCGACCCTGCAGTCGCTCGAGACGCCGCTGCTGCGGGAGATCAGCCTGAACATCGACGACCGCGAGGAGGCCTACCAGGTCGAGTACAGCCTGCTCCGCGACAACCGCGGCAAGGTCGCGGCGGTGCTCGGCCGCTACCTGCCGGCCAGCGCGATCGCGGAGGCGGAGCGCGCCCGGGCGCTGGCCGAGGAGCGCTTCTCGGACCTGACCCGCCTGGTCTCGGACTGGGTGTGGGAGACCGATCGCGACCTCAAGCTGGTCTACGTCTCGGCGCGGGTGACGGACATCCTCGGCCACCATCCCCGGCAGATGATCGGCCGGCGGCTGGACCGAATCGCACGCCAGCCGAAGGGGCCCGACAAGACCTTGCTCGACCGCAAGACCCGGACGCCCTTCCGCGGCCTGGAAATGGAGATGGCCCACAAGAGCGGCGGGCTGCGTTTGTTCCGGCTCAACGGCCTGCCGATCTACTGCCAGAACACCGGCGAGTTCCAGGGCTACCGCGGCACCGCCGAGGACATCACCGAGCTGCGCGCCCGCGAGATCGCGCTGCACCGTGCGGTCGACGCGGCCGAGGCCGCCAACCGCGCCAAGAGCGAGTTCCTGGCCAACATCAGCCACGAGCTGCGCACCCCGCTCAACGCGGTGATCGGGTTCTCGGAGCTGATCAAGTCCGAGGTCTTCGGGCCGATCGGCATCGACCGCTACAAGAACTACGTCGACGACATCCTGGACAGCGGTCGTCATCTGCTGGCCCTGATCAACGACATCCTCGACGTGACGCGGCTGGAATCCGGCAACGTGGTGCTCAACGAGAGCCGCATCGTACCCGAGGACCTGTTGCACGCCGCCCTGCGCGTGGTCGAGGACCGGCTGCACGCCAGCGGGCACGACCTGCACATCGAGATGGACAGGGACCTGCCGTTGCTGCGCGCCGATGCGGTCAAGCTGAAGCAGATCCTGCTCAACCTGCTGTCCAACGCGATCAAGTTCACCCCGGAAGAGGGCCGAATCGAGGTTCGCGCCTGCCGCAGCAAGGACGGCGGCATGGTCTTCAGCGTGCGCGACACCGGGATCGGCATCGCCTCCGAAGACCGCGAGATCGCGCTGACGCCCTTCCGCCAGGTCGACAACCGCTTGGCCCGCAAGTTCGAGGGCACCGGACTGGGCCTGCCCATCGCCAAGGCCCTGACCGAGCTGCACGACGGCACCCTGTCGTTGGAAAGCAAGCTCGGCAAGGGCACCAAGGTCACGATCCACCTGCCGCGCGGCCGGGTCGTCGAGACCAAGCGGGCCGGCGCCTGAGTCCCGGCGCCTTGTCGGGGGACGCCTTGTCCGGGGACGCCTCGTGTGGGGACGCCTTGTATGGGGACGGGGGGCCCCCCGAAGACCGACAGCCATCGCAGCGGGCCTCGCGAAGGGCCGCGGCCTGGCAGGGCGCCCGCGAGGCCTTCGGCGTGCCGGCCATCGTCCTCGGCGCCAGCTTCCTGGGCTTCGGCGCCCTGGTCCGCGAGGCCGGTCTTTCCCCCTGGCACGGCCTGCTGTCGACCGCACTGGGCTGGGCCCTGCCCGGCCAGGTCGCGATGGTCGAGCTCTACGCCGCCGGCGCCTCCCTGGTCGCGATCCTGGCCGCGGTCGCGCTGACCAACGCCCGGCTGCTGCCGATGACGGTCTCCCTCATGCCGCTGCTGCGCGCACCGGGTCTCGGCCGCAGCGCGCTCTACCTCGCGGCGCACTTCGTCGCGGTCACCGGCTGGGCGGCGGCCATGCGGCAGGCCCCGCGGCTGCCGGCCCCGGCGCGGCTGCCCTATTTCCTCGGCTTCGTCGTGGTGATCTGGGCCAGCTCCCTGGCCGCCACGGCCGGCGGATACCACCTGGCCGGCGCGGTACCGGCCGAGGTCACCCTGGGCCTGGTCTTCATCAACCCGATCTACTTCATGCTGGTCTTCGCCGCCGACGCCCGCCGCCGCGCCCGGGTCCTGGCCCTGGTGCTGGGCGCGGTGGCCGGCCCGTCGCTCTATCTGGTGGCGACCGACTGGTCGCTGCTGCTGACCGGGCTCCTGGCCGGCAGCCTGGCCTTCTTCGGCGACCGCTGGTGGCGGCGCAAGCAAAGCGTCGGGGGAGGCGATGGCTGACCCGCTCACACTTTGGCCGTTGCTGGTGGTCCTGGCCGGGGCCGCCGTCACCTACGCCTGGCGCGCGCTCGGCGTCCTTTTGTCCGATCGCATCGAAGCCGAGAGCCCGGCCTTCGAATGGGTCGCCTGCGTCGCCTATGCCCTTTTGGCGGGCCTGATCGCACGGATGATCCTGCTGCCGCTGGGCCCGCTGGCCGAGACCGCGCTCAGCCACCGGATCGCCGCCGCGGTGATCTCTCTGGCGATCTTCTTCCTGACCCGGCACAACCTGCTGTTCGGCGTCGGCGCCGGGGTCGGCGCGCTGACCTTGCTGACCTTGGGTTTCGGCTAATACCAAGGAGCCACGACCGCACCAATACGTACGGAACCGAAGACCCGTAACCTCCGGCGAACACCGCACATCCAATGTCGGGATACGTCCGTACCCGGCACGACCGGAGAGGTCAGGGAGGGATCGAGGGCCGCCCCTACCCGACGTCTCGCCGCCGGCCGGCAGAGACCGTCTCTCCGGCCCGGCGCGTCGAAGGTCCGGGATCCCGCGGAGGTCAAGGGAGGCAAGACATGACGATGGCGCAGCTCTCCGACTTTGTGATCACCCTCCATGACCTTCCGGCCGGTCTCTTGCCTTCGCCGTCGGTATGCTGGTGCTGGTCGCGGCCGCGCTCTACATCCAGTACGTCTGGCAGATCCGTTCCGGCAGATCCGCGAGATCTTTCGCCACGTGGAGCCGGGCGCGGCGTTGCAGCCGGCCCTGGCACAGAACAGAAGGGCTGAGGCCATGGGCAGCTCTCTTCCCCTGACCGTGACGGCGCCTTTCGACGGCGCCGAGATCACGAGCCTGCCGACCGACGACGCCGGCGCGATCGAGGCCAGCCTGACGACGGCCGCTCGGCTGTTCCGCGACCGTGATGCCTGGCTGCCGTTGTGGCGCCGGATCGAGATCCTGGAACGGGCCGCCGAACTGATGCGCGACCGGATCGAGCCGCTCACGCTGCAAGCCGCCCGAGAGGGCGGCAAGCCCCTGCTCGATTCCCGGGTCGAGGTCGAGCGCGCGGTGGAGGGCTTCAAGGCCGCCCTCGACGGCCTGCGCAGCGAGGCCGGCGAGGTCGTGCCCATGGGCCTGAACCGGGCGTCCGCCGGGCGCATCGCCTTCACCCAGAAGGAGCCCGTCGGGCCGGTGGTGGCGGTCAGCGCCTTCAATCATCCGGTCAACCTGATCGTCCACCAGGTCGTGCCGGCGGTCGCGGCCGGTTGTCCGGTGATCGTCAAGCCGGCCGAGGACACGCCGCTGTCCTGCCGCAGCGTCGCCGAGATCCTGGTCGAGGCCGGCCTGCCGCCGGAGTGGTGCCGCGTCGTCCACCCCGCCGATCTGAGCCTGGCCGAGGCGCTGGTCACCGACCCGCGGGTCGGCTTCTTCAGCTTCATCGGCAGTGCGAGGGTCGGCTGGCACCTGCGCTCCAAGCTGGCGCCGGGCACCCGCTGCGCCCTGGAGCACGGCGGCGCGGCGCCGGTCATCGTGGCCGCCGACGCGGAGCTCGGCGAGATCCTGCCGAGCCTGCTCAAAGGCGGCTTCTATCATGCCGGCCAGGTCTGCGTATCCGTCCAGCGCGTCTTCGCCGCGCGGCGCGTCGCCCGCGCGCTGGCCGAGGCGCTGGCGGAAGGCGCGGCCAAGCTGGCGGTCGGCGACCCGACCGGGGAGACGACCGAGGTCGGTCCCTTGATCCGGCCGGGCGAGGTCACCCGGGTCAGCGGATGGATCGAGGAAGCCGGCACCGCGCGGGCGCTGACCGGCGGGCGAAAACTGTCGGACCGCCTCTATGCGCCGACCGTGCTCTACGATCCGCCGGCCGACAGCCGGGTCTCGACCCAGGAGGTCTTCGGCCCGGTGGTCTGCGTCTATCCCTACGACGCGCTCGCGGACGCGGTGACGCGCGCCAACGCTCTGCCCTTCGCTTTCCAGGCGGCGGTCTTCACCCGCGACCTGGAGGCGGCCCTGGCCGGCTTCCACCGGCTGCGGGCCAGCGCGGTCATGGTCAACGACCACACCGCCTTCCGCGTCGACTGGATGCCCTTCGCCGGCCTCGGCCAGTCGGGCCTGGGCGTCGGCGGCATTCCCCACACCCTGCGCGACATGCAGACCGAGAAGATGCTGGTTCTGCAAAGCCCCCTGGCCTGATCCGAGAGCGGAGCCTTCGCCCCCCAACCCCGATGGAGTCCCCAGCCATGAAAGCGTCAGACCTCTTTGTCCGCTGTCTCGAAGCCGAAGGCGTCGAGCGCATCTTCGGCGTGCCCGGCGAGGAGAACGCGGATCTGATGATCTCGCTGCTCGACTCCAAGATCGATTTCGTGCTCTGCCGGCACGAACAGGCCGCGGCCTTCATGGCCGACGCCTACGGCCGCCTGACCGGCAGGCCCGGCGTCTGCCTGGCGACCCTGGGGCCGGGCGCGACCAACCTGGTCACGGGCGTCGCCGACGCCAACATGGACCGCTCGCCCCTGGTCGCGATCATCGGCCAGGGCTCGACGGCGCGGCTGCACAAGGAAAGCCATCAGAACATGGACGCCATCGCCATGTTCGCGCCCATCTCCAAGTGGGCGCGCTCCATCCTCAACCCGGCGACCATCCCCGAGGTCGTGCGCAAGGCCTTCAAGGTGGCCCAGATGGAGAAGCCGGGCGCCACCGTGATCGAGCTGCCGGAGGACGTCGCCGAGGCCGAGGCCGACCTGCAGCCCATGGCGCCGATCCGCACGCGCCGCCCGGCCGCCGACTGGAAGGCCGTGCACCAAGCCGTCGATCTGATCCTGGCGGCCGAGAACCCGCTGATCCTCGCCGGCAACGGCACGGTGCGCAATCGCGCGGCCAAGCAGCTGCGCCGCCTGGCCCGCAAGACCGGCATCCCGGTGGTCAACACCTTCATGGGCAAGGGCGCGGTGCCGATGGACGACCCGCACTGCCTCTTCACCATCGGGCTGCAGGGCAAGGACCACATCCTGCGCGCCTTCAAGAAGGCCGACCTGATCATCTCCGTCGGCTACGACCTGGTCGAGTACGCGCCCGGCTTCTGGAACCCGGAACGCGACAAGCAGATCGTGCACATCGACTTCGAGCCGGCCGAGATCGACGAGGCCTATCCGGTCAGCGTCGACATCTGCGCCGACGTCGCCGACGCCCTGTGGCAGATCAACGAGCGCGTCAACGAGGTGCGGGGCGAGGACCTGCCGCTGCACGACATCCATCGCTGCCGGGAGCTCCGCGACACCATCTGGGCCGACCTGACGGCCGAGCGCGAAGACACCTCCTTCCCGATGAAGCCGCAGCGCATCCTGAACGACATCCGCGCCGCGCTGCGGCCGCAGGACATCCTCTTGTCCGACGTCGGCGCCCACAAGATGTGGGTCGCCCGCTACTACCAGTGCCTGGAGCAGAACACCTGCCTGATCTCCAACGGCTTCTGCTCCATGGGCTTCGCGCTGCCCGGAGCCATCGGCGCCAAGTTCGCCGCGCCGGACTCGAAGGTGGTGGCGGTCTGCGGCGACGCCGGCTTCCTGATGAACGTCCACGACCTGGAGACCGCCGCGCGCCTGAAGATCCCCTGCGTGGTCGTGGTCTGGCTGGACGGCGAGTACGGCCTGATCAAGTGGAAGCAGCAGAACCACTTCGGCGGCCGCCACTCCGAGCTGACCTTCGCCAACCCGGACATGGAGCTGCTCGCCAAGTCCTTCGGCATCTGGGGCCGCAAGGTGGAGTCCGCGGCCGACTTCCGCCCGACCCTGGAGGAAGCTCTGGCCCAGGACGGTCCCTGCCTGATCGCGGTCGAGGTCGACTACGCCGAAAACCGCAAGCTGACCAAGCGCCTCGGCGAGATCGAGCTGCACCTGTAGCGGGGCCTTCGCAGCTTCCTGATCGTACCGACAAGAGCGAAGATCCGTTATACGCAAATCGCCCCTTTGGTATAGATATTTGTACTGGCCGGTGGAGAAGGCCGGCAGCGTCCTTATCAAGACCGCCGACGTCGAGCTGCTCCGCCGGGAGATTTCCCCCGGCTCGCAGGCACGGCTTTCTACCCCGCCGCCAGCGCCGCCACCCCCGGCAGGGTGCGGCCTTCGAGCCATTCCAGGAAGGCGCCGCCGGCGGTGGAGACGTAGGTGAAGTCGTCGCGCACCCCGGCGTGGGCGAGGGCGGCCACCGTGTCGCCGCCGCCGGCGACCGAGAGCAGCCGGCCGTCGCGGGTCAGGCGGGCCGCGGCCCGGGCGACCGCGTTGGTGCCCTGGTCGAAGGGCGGCACCTCGAAGCAGCCCAGGGGACCGTTCCAGACCAGGCTGCGGCAATCCTCGAGCCGCCGCGCCAGGTGCTCGGCGGTCGCCGGGCCGACGTCGAGGATCATCTGCCCGGCCGGGACCGCCTTGACCGAGACCGTCTCGCCGGCGACGCCGGGCTCCGGCGCGGCCGCAACCAGGGCGTCGGTCGGCAGGACGATGTCGCAGCCCTGCGCCTTGGCCTTGTCCATGATCTCGCGCGCGGTCCCGGCCATGTCGTGTTCGCAGAGGGAACGGCCGACGTCGACCCCGGCCGCGGCCAGGAAGGTGTTGGCCATGCCGCCGCCGATGATCAGCAGGTCGGCCCGCTCGACCAGGTTGCCCAGGAGCTGCAGCTTGGTCGAGATCTTGGCGCCGCCGACCAGGGCGGCCAGCGGCCGCTCCGGGTCGTCCAGGGCCTGGGCCAGGTGCTCGAGCTCGGCCTGCATCAGGCGGCCGGCGGCGGCGGGCAGGCGGCGGGCCAGGGCCTCGACCGAGGCGTGGGCGCGGTGGGCGGCCGAGAAGGCGTCGTCGACGTAGAGGTCGCCCAGAGCGGCCAGGGACTCGGCGAAGGCGGCCTCGTTGGCCTCCTCGCCGGGGTGGAAGCGCAGGTTCTCCAGCAGCAGGACCCCGCCCTCGGCGAGGCCGTCCACCGCCGCCTCGGCCGGCGGGCCGATGCAGTCCGGGGCGAAGGCCACGGGCGCGCCCAGGGCGGCCTCCAGGGCCGCGGCGACCGGCTCCAGAGAGAATTCCGGCTTGCGCGCACCCTTGGGCCGGCCGAAGTGGGACAGCAGGACCACCTTCGCGCTCCGCTCGCTGAGCGCCCGGATCGTCGGCAGGGCGCGCTCGATCCGGGTCGCGTCGGTGACCCGGCCGTCCTTCATGGGCACGTTGAAGTCGACCCGCACCAGCACCCGCCGGCCGGCCGGATCGAGGTCGTCGAGGGTCCGAAACGCGGCCATCCTGCCGTCCTCCCGCCTTGGTTGTCCGAAGTCCGAGCTATGCCCCAGGCGTGCAGGCGGGGCAAGTCCGCGGCGTCACAGAGAGTTCGATTGACAGGCTGCGCCGCGTTTCCCAGCTTGGCAGATATGAGGTATCGCTTCGCCCTGATCACCGGCGCCACCAGCGGCATCGGCGAAGCCCTGGCCAAGGCGCTGCCCGCGAAGACCGGGCTGCTGCTGACCGGTCGCGACGGCGAGCGCCTAGCCGCCCTCAAGGCCGAGCTGGACGGCGGTCCTGGCGGCGGAGACCCAAGGGTCGAGACCCTGGTCGCGGACCTGGCGGAGGACGCCGGGCGTGACGCGGTGATCACCGCCGCCGAGACTCTGCCGATCGACCTTTTGGTCAATAACGCCGGCCTCGGCCAGGTCGGCCAGGTGCTGGAGATCCCGGCGGCGCGCGAGCGCGAGATGGCCGAGGTCAACGTGGTCGCGCCGGTGGTCCTGACCCGGGCGCTGCTGCCCGGCATGCTGGCACGCGCCCGGGCCGAGCGGCGGCGCGCCGGGCTGATCGTCGTGGCCTCGATCATGGCCTTCCAGCCGGCGCCGATGATGGCGACCTACGCCGCGACCAAGGCCTTCGACCTGCACTACGCCGAGGCCCTGGCGGCCGAGCTGGCCGGGCAACCGATCGACGTCCTGGCGCTCTGCCCGGGCGGCACCCGGACCCGCTTCGGCGCGCGGGCCGGGATCCAGGCCCGGCGCAGCAGCGGCTGGGACAGCCCCGAGCGGGTCGCGCGCGAGGCCCTGGCGGCCCTGGGCCAGCGCAGCGTCCACGTGGTCGGCGGCCGCAACCGCCTGGTGACCAGCCTGCCGCGCTTCCTGCCGCGGCGCACGGTGGCGGCGCTCTACCGCCGCGCCCTGGCCGGCATGGGCGGGGCCTGATGGCCGGCCCCCTGGAACGCACCGCCTACGCCCTGGGCCAGACCGCCCGCGCCGGGGTCTTCTGGGGTCAGTACTGGCTGTCCGGGCGCCTGACCACCCCGGTCAAGGCACCCCGGCCCATCGACAAGCCGATGCCCGGCACCCGCCGTATCCTGGACGGCCTGCGGGAGCTCTTCGCGCAGGACTGGCGCAACATCGAAGCCGGCTACTACCGCCTGCCGCACGACCTGGCGGCCTCGCCGCTGCAGGCCGTGGTCCGGGCCGGCGCCTACTTCTCCGACCTGGCCAAGGTCGAGGCCCGGCGCCACGCCGGCAGCAACAGCGAGGTCTTCGAGGCGCCGCACAAGGACCGCTATCCCCGCTACTTCCTGCAGAACTTCCACTACCAGACCGACGGCTACCTCAGCCGGCATTCGGCCGAGCTCTACGACCACCAGGTCGAGGTGCTGTTCGGCGGCGGCGCCGACGCCATGCGCCGCCAGGCCCTGGTGCCGCTCCACCACTTCCTCAAGGAGCGCCGGGTGCGCGCGACCCGCCTGCTCGATCTGGGCTGCGGCACCGGGCGCCTCCTGTCCTTCGTCAAGGACAACTACCCGCGCCTGGGGGTCACCGCGCTCGACCTCAGCCCCTATTACCTGGAGCGGGCCCGGGCGCTTCTCAGGCCCTGGCGCGACGTCGCCTTCGTCCAGGCCCCGGCGGAGGAGACCGGCCTGCCCGATGCCGGCTTCGACGTGGTCACCGCGGTCTTCCTGTTCCACGAGCTGCCGGGCAAGGTGCGGCGCGCGGTCGCGGCCGAGGCGGGCCGCCTGCTGAAGCCCGGCGGCCTCTTCATCCTGGTCGACTCCCTGCAGCTCGGCGACGTGCCGGAATACGACGGCCTGATCGAGTATTTCCCGGTTGCCTTCCATGAGCCATACTACGCGGCTTACGCGAAAAGCGACCTGGAAGCGCTCTTCGCTGACGCCGGGTTGCGGACCGAGGACGTCACTCTGGCCTATTTCTCTCGGGTCATGACCCTCCGCAAGCCGGATTAGAGCCGCCGCTCTATCAGCGCGCTTGACGCGCTGTTTCCGGACCAATAAATGGTCCGGTCACGGTCAGGGCTCTCGGCAAGGGGCCGCACAGATACCGAAGATCAAGCCTTTCCGGCGCACACTGGGGTCGAGGGGCACTTTGGATCTGGGTTCCAAGGTCGCCTTTGGTTGCAACGCCAGACGGCGAATCATTGCCCTGCTTCGGCAGGGCCGGGAGCGATAAAGATGGCGGAAGGGACAAGCCCTCAGGGCAAGCAGCCTTGGCTGCGCGACTATGCGCCGGGCGTGCACTGGGATGCCGGCTACACAGCCCAACCCCTGCACAGCATACTGGACGACGCGGCAGCCAAGATGGGCGCCCGCCCCTGCCTCGATTTCCTGGACAAGCACTACACCTACGCCGAGGTCCTGGACCTGGCCAACCGGGTCGCCAAGGGGCTGCAGGAGGCCGGCGTCAAGCCGGGCGACCGGGTCGGGCTGCTGCTGCCGAACACGCCCTACTACGTCGCCGCCTACTTCGGCATCCTGAAGGCCGGCGCGATCGTGGTGAACCTGAACCCGCTCTATGCCGAGAAGGAGCTGCGGCATCTGGTCGAGGATTCCGGCGTCGAGATCCTCTTCACCCTCGACGTCGCCGCGCTCTACGACAAGGTGGCGCTGCTGCTGACCTCGACCCGCCTGCGGCGGGTGGTGGTCTGCAAGATGTCCGAGATCCTGCCCTTTCCCAAGAACCTGCTGTTTCCCCTGCTGCGCTTCTCGCAGCTGGCGACCATCCCCGCCGACGTCCAGCACCTTCGCTTCTCCAGGCTGACCGCCAACGACGGGAGGTTCCAGCCGCAGCCGGTCGACCCGGTCAAGGACCTGGCTGTGCTGCAGTACACCGGCGGCACCACCGGCCTGTCCAAGGGCGCGATGCTGACCCACGCCAACGTCTACATCAACGCGCTCCAGCTCAGCGACTGGTTCCCGGAGCGGGAGATCGGCAAGGAGACGCTGCTCTGCGTCCTGCCTCTGTTCCATGTCTTCGCCATGACCGCGATCATGCACTGGGCGCTGATGAACGGCGGCTCGATGATCCTGCTGCCGCGCTTCGACCTGGACCAGTTGCTGAAGGTCATCACCAAGAAGAAGCCCAGCATCTTCCACGCGGTGCCGACGCTCTACGCCGCGATCGCCAGCCATCCGAAGATCGCCGACTTCGACCTGACCTCGATCAAGTCCTGCATCTCGGGCGGCGCGCCGCTGCCGATGGAGGTCAAGAGCCGCTTCGAGGCCCTGACCGGCTGCCGCCTGGTCGAGGGCTACGGCCTGTCCGAAGCCGCGCCGGTGCTGAGCTGCAACCCCCTGAACGGCGAGAACAAGGCCGGCTCGGTCGGCCAGCCGCTGCCGTGCACGACGATCGAGATCGTCGCCCTGGACGACCCGGACCGGGTGCTGCCGCTCGGCGAGCGGGGCGAGATCACCGGCACCGGCCCCCAGGTCATGGCCGGCTACTGGCAGAAGCCGGAGGTCTCGGCCAAGACCCTGCGCAAGGGCCGCCTGCACACCGGTGACGTTGGATATCTGGACGAGGATGGCTATCTCTTCATCGTGGACCGCATCAAGGAGATGATCATCGCCAGCGGCTACAAGGTCTATCCGCGGATGGTCGAGGAGGCGCTCTACGAGCACCCCGCCGTCGCCGAATGCGCGGTCATCGGCGCGCCCGACGCGTACCGCGGCGAGACGGTCATGGCGGTGGTCGCCCTGGCGCCCGGCCAGCGCGCGAGCGAGGAGGAGCTGACCGCGTTCCTCAAGGCGCGGCTGGCGCCGATGGAGATGCCGAAGATCTACAAGTTCCGGGACAGCCTGCCGAAGACCCCGGTGGGCAAGATCGAGAAGAAGGTCCTGGTCGCCGAATACGTCGGAGAGCCCGAAAGCGTGCCCGAGAGCGAACAGGGCTGACCCGACCCGCCGAGGTCCGAGACGGGAGCAAGGAACCCCATGCAGAAGAACGTCGTCATCGCCGGCTTCGCCCGGTCCCCCTTCCACTTCGCCAACAAGGGCGAGCTGACCCGGGTCCGGCCCGACGAGCTGGCCGCCCAGACCATCCGCGGGCTGATCGAGAAGACCGGCGTCGATCCCAACGAGATCGAGGACCTGATCCTCGGCTGCGCCCTGCCCGAGGGCGAGCAGGGCCTGAACATGGGGCGCCTGGTCGGCTTCCTGGCCGAGCTGCCGATCTCGGTCGCCGGGATGACGGTGAACCGCTTCTGCGGCTCCTCCATGCAGTCGGTGCACATCGCCGCCGGCGCCATCCAGATGGGCGCCGGCGAGGCCTTCGTCTGCGCCGGGGTCGAGTCCATGACCCGGGTGCCGATCCCCGGCTTCAACCCGCTGCTGCACCCGGTCATGGCCGAGCGCTATCCCCAGGCCTACATGTCCATGGGCGAGACCGCCGAGAACGTCGCCGAGAAGTACGAGATCCCGCGCGCGCGCCAGGAGGAGCTGGCCGTCGTCAGCCACCGGAAGGCGGCCAAGGCCCAGGCCGAGGGCCGCTTCGAGGGCGAGCTGGTGGCGATCACCCACGGCAACCACAAGATCGAGGCCGACGGCTGCATCCGGCCCGACACCGACGCCGCGGCCCTGGCCGAGCTCAAGCCGGCCTTCAAGGACACGGGCAGCGTGACCGCCGCCACCTCCTCGCCGCTGACCGACGGCTCGGCCGCGACCCTGGTCACCTCCGAGGACTTCGCCAAGGCCCACGGCCTGACCCCGCTGGCCCGCATCAAGTCGATCGCGGTCGGCGGCTGTGCGCCCGAAATCATGGGCATGGGCCCGGTGGTCGCCAGCGGCAAGGCCATGGCGCGCGCCGGGGTCGCCGCCGGGGACCTCGACGTGGTCGAGCTCAACGAGGCCTTCGCCTCCCAGGCCCTGGCCTGCATCGACGAGCTCGGCCTCGAGATGGAGAAGATCAACATCGACGGCGGCGCGCTGGCCCTGGGCCATCCGCTGGGCGCGACCGGCGCGCGGATCACCGGCAAGGCGGCCCAGATCATGCACCGCGAGGGCAAGGGCCTAGCGCTGGCCAGCCAGTGCATCGGCGGCGGCCAGGGCATTGCCACCATCCTCGAGGCGGCCTGAGCCATGACGGAGGCGAAGATCGAGAAGGTCGCCGTCATCGGCGCCGGCGTCATGGGCGGCGGCATCGCCGCCCAGGTCGCCAACGCCGGGATCCCGGTGCTGCTGCTGGACATCGTGCCCGAGGGCGCTGAAGACCGCAGCGCGATCGCCAAGACCGCGATCCGGAAGATGCTGAAGGCCGATCCCGCGCCCTTCATGAGCAAACGCGCGGCCAAGCGGGTCACTCCCGGCAACATCGAGGACGACCTGGACCAGCTCGCCGACTGCGACTGGATCGTCGAGGTCGTGATCGAGCGCCTGGACATCAAGCAGGACCTCTACAGGAAGATCCAGGCGACCCGGAAGCGGGGCTCCATCGTCTCGTCCAACACCTCGACCCTGCCCCTGGCGCAGCTGGTCGAGGGCATGGACGCCGGCCTCAAGCCCGACTTCCTGATCACCCACTTCTTCAACCCGCCGCGCTACATGCGCCTGCTGGAGGTGGTCGCCGGCCCGGACACCCGCGCGGACGCGGTGGCCGCGCTGAGCGACTTCGCCGACCGGCGCCTGGGCAAGGACGTGGTCGTCTGCAACGACACCCCGGGCTTCATCGCCAACCGCATCGGCACCTTCTGGATCCAGGCCGCCTTCGCCACGGCGCTGGACCAGGGCCTCTCGGTCGAGGAGGTCGACGCCGTGATGGGCCGGCCGCTGGGCATCCCCAAGACCGGCGTCTTCGCGCTGATGGACCTGGTCGGCATCGACCTCATGCCGCACGTCGACCGCAGCCTGTCGGAGAACCTGCCGGAGGACGACGCCTACAACCAGGTGCGCCGCGACCTGCCGATGGTCCGGGAGATGATCGAGGCCGGCTACACCGGACGCAAGGGCAAGGGCGGCTTCTTCCGGCTGAACAAGGAGGACGGCAAGCGTATCAAGGAGGCGCGCGACCTGCGGACCGGCGGCTACGCCCCGGCGCGGAAGGTCCACCTTGAGAGCCTGGACGCCGCCAAGCAGGGCGGTGCCAAGGCCCTGGTCGCCCACAAGGACAGGGGCGGCGTCTACGCCTGGACCGTGATGTCGCGGCTGCTCGACTACGCGGCCTCGCTGGTGCCGGAGATCGCCGACACGGTGGCCGACGTCGATCGCGCCATGCGCCTGGGCTACAACTGGAAGTTCGGACCCTTCGAGCTGATCGACAAGCTGGGGGCCGCCGACTTCGCCGAGCGGCTGGAGGGAGAGGGCGCCCCGGTGCCGCCGCTGCTCAGGACAGCGGCCGCGGCCGGCAGCTTCTACCGCGTCGAGGACGGCCGGCTGCAGTACCTCGGCGTCGAGGGCGGCTACCACGACGTCGAGCGGCCGGCAGGCGTCGAGCTGCTGGCCGACGTCAAGCGGCGCAGCGCGCTCCTGGCCGGGAACGGCTCGGCCAGCCTCTGGGACGTCGGCGACGGCGTGCTCTGCTTCGAGGTGCACACCAAGCTCAACGTCCTGGACCCGGAGGTCTTCGCCCTGTTCCGCAAGGCGATCGAGATCGTCCCCAAGGCGCACAAGGCCCTGGTGCTCTACAACGAGGGCAGCAACTTCTCGGCCGGCGCCAACCTGGGCCTCGCGCTCTTCGCCGCCAACACGGCGATGTGGCCGATGATCGAGTCCATGGTCGGCGAGGGCCAGAAGACATACCAGGCGCTGAAGCACGCGCCCTTCCCGGTGGTCGCGGCGCCCTCGGGCCTAGCCCTGGGCGGCGGCTGCGAGATGCTGCTGCACGCCGACGCGGTCCAGGCCCACGCGGAGAGCTACATCGGCCTGGTCGAGGTCGGCGTCGGGGTGATCCCGGGCTGGGGCGGCACCAAGGAGCTGATGCACCGCCTGGCCGAGAACCCCAGGCTGCCCAAGGGGCCCATGCCCCACGTCGCCAAGGCCTTCGAGACCATCGGCACGGCGCAGGTCGCGAAGTCGGCCTTCGAGGCCCAGGAGCTGGGCTTCCTGCGGCCGACGGACGGCATCACCTTCAACCGCGACCGCCTGCTGGCCGACGCCAAGGCCAGGGCCCTGGAGCTGGCCAAGGACTACCGGCCGCCGGAGCCCGTCGTCCTGACCCTGCCGGGGCCCTCGGGCCGGGCGGCGCTGAACCTGGCCCTGCACGACCTGAAGCTGAAAGGCCTGGTCACGCCCCACGACGAGACGGTCGCCGGCGAGCTGGCCAACGTCCTGACGGGTGGACCGGGCGCCGACCAGACCGAGCCGGTGGCGGAGGACGAGATCCTGGCCCTGGAGCGCGCCGGCTTCATGCGCCTGGCCCGCACCGAGCCGACCCTGGCCCGCATGGAGCACACCATCACCACCGGCAAGCCGCTGAGGAACTGAGAGAGGGGGAGGGGATTCACCCCCACCCCAGCCCTCCCCCATCAAGGGGGAGGGAGCTAAGCGAGACCTCGAACCGCGTTCCCCCGCCCCTGGTGGGAGGGAGAACGAGCGGAGCCGCCCCGGATCTCCCTCCCCCTTGATGGGGGAGGGTCAGGGTGGGGGTGAAACGCCGGTCACCGACCTGGAAGGATAGAGGCAAGACAATGGTCACCTACGCCGCACCGCTCGACGACATCCGCTACCTGCTGAACGAGGTCTTCGACTACGGGAAGACCGTCGCCGGGCTGCCCGGCTACGAGGAGGCGACGCCGGAGATCCTGGACGCCGTGCTCGAGGAGGGCGCGCGTTTCTGCGAGAACGAGCTGCTGCCGATCAACCTTTCGGGCGACGCCGAGGGCTGCCACTACGAGAACGGCGTGGTGCGGACGCCCAAGGGCTTCAAGGAGGCCTACCAGGCCTTCTGCGAGAACGGCTGGACCAGCCTGGCCTGCGATCCCGCCTACGGCGGCCAGGGCCTGCCCAAGACCCTGCAGTTCGTCCTGGAGGAGCTGATCTGCTCGACCAACCTCAGCTTCGGCATGTATCCGGGCCTGAGCCACGGCGCCTACAACGCCCTGGAGCTGCACGGCAGCGACGCGCAGAAGAGCCTCTACCTGCCCAAGCTGACCGACGGCTCCTGGTCCGGCACCATGTGCCTGACCGAGCCGCACTGCGGCACCGACCTGGGCCTGATCAAGACCAAGGCCGAGCCCGACGAGGACGGCAGCTATCGGATCAGCGGCACCAAGATCTTCATCTCGGCCGGCGAGCACGACCTGACCGAGAACATCGTCCACCTCGTGCTGGCCAAGCTGCCCGACGCGCCGCCGGGCAGCCGCGGCATCTCCCTGTTCATCGTGCCCAAGTTCCTGCCCGACGCGGACGGCAGCGTCGGGCCGCGCAACGGCGTGCGCTGCGGCTCGATCGAGAAGAAGATGGGCATCAAGGCATCGTCGACCTGCGTGATGAACTTCGACGACGCCCAGGGCTGGCTGATCGGCGAGCCGCACAAGGGCATGCGCTACATGTTCACCATGATGAACGTCGCGCGCCTGGCGGTCGGCATCCAGGGCCTGGGCCTGGCCGAGACCGCCTACCAGTCCGCCGTCGCCTACGCCAAGGACCGGCGCCAGGGCCGGGCGCTCAAGGGCGCGGCCGAGCCCGAGGCGGCGGCCGATCCGATCATCGTCCACCCCGACGTGCGCAAGAACCTGATGAGGATGCGCGCCATCATCGAGGGCGGCCGGGCGCTGGCGCTCTGGGTCGGCACCGCGGTCGACCGGGCGGAGAAGCATCCGGATCCCGAGGCCCGCCAGGCGGCCGACGACCTGGTCGCGCTGATGACGCCGATCGTCAAGGCCTACCTCACCGACGCCGGCTTCGAGCTGTCCAACACCGGCCAGCAGGTCTTCGGCGGCCACGGCTACATCCACGAGTGGGGCATGGAGCAGCTGGTCCGCGACGCCCGCATCACCCAGATCTACGAAGGCACCAACGGCATCCAGGCGCTCGACCTGGTCGGCCGCAAGCTGGGGCAGGGCATGGGCCGCCTGCTGCGGCAGTTCTTCCATCCGGTCCAGGCCTTCATCGAGGCGAACCAGACCGACCCCGAGATGGCCGAGTTCGTGCTGCCCCTGGCGAAGTCCTTCGCCAAGCTGCAGCAGGCCACCGCCTGGATCGCCCAGCAGGGCCTGGCCGACCCGGAGGAGGCGGGCGCGGCCTCCAGCGACTACCTGAAGCTCTTCGCGCTCACCGCGCTGGCCTACCTCTGGACCCGCATGGTCGTGGTCAGCAAGCCCCAGATCAACGGGGGGATGAAGGGGGCGGCGAACGGCGACACGGCCTTCCACGAGGCCAAGCTGGCCACCGCGCGCTTCTACATGGCCCGGGTACTGCCGGAGTCCTCCGCCCTCTTCACCGCCATCATGGCCGGCAAGAAGCCGCTGATGGCCCTGGACGCCGAGGCCTTCTGAAGGCCGACCGGCGGAAGTCACAGGGAAACACCTGGAGGGGCCGGAAACACTCGCTTAGGCTCCAAGACCCCGGTCGGTCCTTGGCCGGGGCGCCGAGGCGGGAGGGCTTCATGCAGGCATCGGTCCGGTCGCGGTCTCGAAGGGCGGGTCGGGCGCTGCGCCTCGTCCTTCCGGGCCTTGCCGCCTGCGCGCTCGCGCTGTCGCCGGCCCGGGCCGACGACCTGGACGTCATCCAGTACAACGTGCAGTTCGTCGCGCCCTGGGACTTCAGCCGGGCCTCCTTGAACCACCATCCCAACACCGAGGCCCGGGCCCGCGCCATCGGCCAAGCGCTGGCCTGCTACGACATCGTCGCCCTGAACGAGACCATCAACGACCGCCGCCGGCGGCAGATCCTGGCGGCCATGGAGGCCGCGGCGTCCAGCTGCGGCAAGCCGTCGCGCTTCGGCGGCGGCAACCGTTTCCAATTGCTGGCCGGGCCGAGTCTGCCGGCGGCGGCGCAGGGCTGGCCGAGCCTGTCCGCCCTGGTCGCCTTCGCGCGCTCGGACGTGCCGATGGCGGTGACCGACGACGAGGTCGCGATCGTCACTCGCCTGCCGATCGTCGCCAGCGGCTCGCATATCTACAGCAGCGCCCGGGGGACCGACGCCCTGACCGCCAAGGGCGTGCTCTACGCCAGGCTCGGGCGGCGCGGCGCGGCGCGCCCGAGCGACGCCATCGAGGTCTTCGTCACCCACCTGCAGGCCAACCACGCCGAGATCCGCCGGAGCCAGATCGCCGAGCTCGCCGCCTTCGTCGCGGCCCGCGCCGACCCCGGTCTGCCCGCCTTGCTGCTCGGGGACTTCAACGTCGACGGCTCCACGGCCGCGCGCGCCGACCCGGAGGGCGAGTACCAAGGACTGATGCGGCGGCTGGCACCCCTGGGCTTCCGGGATCTCGGCCTGGCGCTGGGCGGCACCGACAGCTGGGAACGGCGGCGCATCGACTACATCTTCCTGCGCGGCGAGGCGGTCCGGGCCCGCGACGCCCGGGTCGAGACCTTCGGCGAACTGCCCTTCGACGCCCTCTCGGACCACGCCGCCGTCGCCGCCAGGCTGCGCTGGCCGAGACCCGGCCGGTGACGCGAGCGGCCCCACCCCCTTTCCCTCACCCCCGCCCCGGCCCTCCCCCTCATGGGGCGCGTACGCGCCCCATGAGGGGGAGGGCCGGGGCGGGGATTGTGCAAGTCGGCGCTCGCCCAGGCTTGACGTCCCCGGCGGCCCTGGCGGAACCTTGTCGTCTGGCACGCCGATGGGAGGCCTGTCCTGCCGGAGCCGGAAGGATCGCAGTCTCGGAGCGAGCCGGCCGGGCTGAGCGCCCGCCTGGCGGCGCATCCGTTTTTCCGCGATCTGGAAGGCGCGGCGCGCGCGGCCATCGAGGCCGAGGTCGACTGGCTTTGCCTGCCCGGCGGCTGGCGGCTGTTCAGCCAGGGCGACCCGGGGAGCGCGCTCTACGCCTTGCTGTCCGGCGCCTTGGGCGTCTTCACCGGCGACGAGGAGGACGGAGAGCGCCTGGTGACGGTACTGCCCGCGGGCGAGGTCGTCGGCGAGATGGCGCTGATCTCGGGACACCCGCGCTCGGCCAGCATCGTCGCCCTGCGCGACAGCGAGCTGGTCCGCCTGCCCAGCGAGGCCTACGACGACCTGGTGGAGCGGCAGCCGCAGAAGGTCCTGCAGCTCACCCGTGCCCTGGTGCGGCGCCTGGAACGCTCGATCTCGGCAGGGCCGAGCGGCCTCCCGGCGCGGACCCTGGCCCTGATCCCGCTGAGCCCCGGGGTGCCGGTCGAGGGCGTCGCGCGCGGTCTGCAGGCAGCCCTGCGGGCGCAGGGCTTCTCGACGGCGATCTTCGATTCCGCCCTCGCCGGCCACGGCAGCGCCTGGTTCCACCGGGCCGAGGCCGAGCGACAGCTCGTGCTCTATCAGGGCACACCGCAGCGCGACGGGACGACGGACGGCTGGACCCTGCGCTGCCTGCGGCAGTCCGACCGGGTCGTCCTGCTGGCCGACGGGACCGCCGCGCCGCCGGCCGCGCCGCCGAAACTGGCGGCGGCGGATCTGGCGCGCAGTGACCTGGTCCTGCTGCAGCCCGCCGAGGCGGCGCGGCCGGGTCCGGCGGCGCCCTGGCTGCGGGTCCTTCCGGGGCTGGCCCTGCACCTGCACCTGCGCGCCGGCCGGACCGCGGACCTCGCCCGCCTTGCGCGCACGGTGACCGGCACCGCGCCCGGCCTGGTCCTGGCCGGCGGCGGCGCGCGCGGCTTCGCCCACCTCGGCGCGATCCGCGCCTTGCGCGAAGCGGGCGTGCCGATCGACCGGGTCGGCGGTACCTCGATGGGCGCGATCATCGCCGCGGGCCTCGCCTGCGGCTGGGACGAGGCGGAGCACCTCGCCCGGACGCGGGCCGCCTTCGTCGACAGCAAGCCGCTGAGCGACGTGACCCTGCCGCTGATCTCGCTGTTCCGGGGCCGCAAGGTCGTGGAGCTGCTGCAGACCCACTTCGGCGACCTGGCGATCGAGGACACCTGGCTGCCCTTCTACAGCGTCTCGACCAACCTGACGGCGAGCCGGATGGTCGTGGAACGGCGCGGCCCGCTGTGGCGGGCCCTGCGCGCCAGCATCTCGATCCCCGGCGTCCTGCCGCCGGTGGTGGCGGACGGCGAGATCCTGGTCGACGGCGCCGTGATCAACCACTTCCCGGCCGACGTCATGGCGTCGATCGGCCGCGGCCCGGTCATCGGCGTCGACATCGCCGGCGGCCGGGCCCTGGCCGCCGAGGTCGAGAGCCTGGACGCCGGGGTCCTGCGCAACCTCTTCCGTCTCCGGCGCGGCCAGGCGCCCGGCATCGTCAGCATCCTGACCCGGGCCGGCACGGTGTCGAGCACGGCCCAGGCCAAGGCGCTGCGCCGGCAGCTCGCCCTGTTCCTGGAGCCGCCGCTGGAGTCCATCGACCTCCTGGACTGGAAGAGCTTCGAGCGCGGCGTCGAGATCGGCTACCGCCACACCGCCGAGGTGCTGGAGCGGATCGACGTCGGCGCGCTCCTGCAGGCCGGCCAAGTCGGCGACGCCGGCACGACCTGACCCTTGCGGACAGGTCCCTTTGCCGACTCCGTGTCGCGGAAGCGTTAACACCTTGTTCAGTTTTGCGGCGTTAGGACTGGAAGCCGGGATCAAACGGACTCGAGACCCTCGATGCCTGGAAGAACCCCCATGAAGCCGCTGATCAAGACCGGCCTATACGTCTGCTCCGGCTTGGCGGTCCTGGTCATCCTGGCCCTGATGCCGCTGCAGGCCAGCTATCCCTTGAAGAACCGGGCCGGCGTCTGGCTCTACGAAGAGGGTCATCACGAAGCCGCCTACGCCCTGTTCCAGAACCTCGCCACCTTCGGCCATGCGCCGGCGGCCAACAACATGGGCGTCCTGGTCAACCTGGGCCTGGGCACCAGACAGCGCTTCGGCAACGCCTTCGCTCTCTATCAAAGAGCCGCCGCGGACGGCGTCGTAGCTGCCAAGTACAACCTGGCCCGCCTCTACGAGCGCGGCCTGGGCATCCCCCGGAATCTCGACAAGGCCGAAGCACTGCTGGCCGAGGCGGCCGGCGCAGGGGATGCCTTTGCCCGGGTCACCCTGGCGGGTCTGGTCGAGCGGCGGAAGGCGCCGGGCTGGCAGGCGCGCAAGGAAGAGCTGCTGCGCCAGGCCGCCGATGCCGGGCATCCGGAGGCGCAATACGCCCTGGGCGTGCTGCTCTATCGGGACGATCAGGCCTCGGCCGAGGAGCAGGCCGGGCGCAACGAGGCGGTCCTGGCCTGGTGGCAGGGCGCCGCCCGGCAGGGCCACGGAGCGGCGCAGGCGAGGCTGGCCGAGGTCTACCAGGAAAGCGACCCGGTCCAGGCCCTGCACTGGCTGCGCCGCGCCGCCGACAACGGCATCGCCTCGGCGCAACTCGGCCTTGCGCAGCGTCTCGCCAAGGGCAAGGACCTGCCCCAGGACCACGCGGCGGCAGCCGCCTGGTACCGCAAGCTGGCCGCGGCCGAAGAGCGGGCGACCCGGCCACCGCAGGGCCGGCCCGACCTTTACGCCTACCATCATCCGCGCCTGCGCCCCGGGGACTGGCAGGCGGTGCAGGTCGCCCGCCTGGAACTGGCCGAGCTGCACCTCGCGGGCCTGGGTATCGAGAAGGATCCCGCCCGCGCGGCGGCGCTGCTCCAGGACGCGGCGGAAGCGGGCTGGGGCCGGGCGGCGGTCAAGCTCGCCGAACTGTTCCGCAGGGGCGAAGGCGTAGTTCGGGACCTGAGGCAGACCCGGTTCTGGCTGCGCGCCGCCGTCGAAGCGGGCTACCTGCCGGCCCTGGCGCAGCTCGAGGCCCTGGAAGCCGAGCTGGAGGGCGCAGCGTCCGCCGGAAACATCGACGGCTGATACCAAGGAGCGCTGAGGCTGTCCGGGGACGCCTCCGGTCCAGCCGCCGGGCAAGTCCCGGATAAGGCGCAGGGTCGGGACGTTAGCCAGAAGACCTGTACGGCTCCGTGAAACCCGTGGTCGGGTCGGCGGCGTCTATTTTGAAAGAACTGCGGCGCTGGAGCAGAAATTAACCGTTTCCCCCTGGGTTTCGCCTTGGATTCCCTTGTCGCCGCACAGTTTTGGTTTAAACTTGTCACGGTATTCGGATTCGGAGTTGGACTATACTTATATTGCGTGTAGTCTTTCGGCCTTCATCTTGGTTAACGGGAGACGAGGCGGAGATCGCCGCTGTGAAGGCCCCTCGTGGCGCAAGGCTTGGAGGGCGCCCGACGCGCGAGGCCTGCGGCGGCGAGACTCAGACCGGCCGGGCCGTCAGGGTTACGATGATGTCGTGACCTGGGGTTTTGGTTGAGGAGATCTTGCTGAGGAGAGCTGCTGGTGTCATCCCGGTTTCCATGGCGGCGAGAGGCCCCGAGTCCTCCCCTTCCGGAGAACTTGGCGTCGGAACAACGCGCCGCAGATATCCTTTCGCTTCGACTCTCGGCGCCCGAGCCGCCACCCGACTTCATCTACCAACGCCGGAGCGAGGCTGAGCCGCAGCAGAAGAAGAGCGGCACGCGCTGGATGGGACCCACCATCCTGGCGCTGGTCTTCGCGGTGAGCATCGGCGTCGGCGTTCTGGTCGTGCGCAGCCTGCGCGACGGCCTGGTCGCCGAGCGCAGCGAACTCCCGGTGATCACCGCCCAGAACGACCCGGCCAAGCTGAAAGCCGAGGAACCGAGCCCGCCGGCCGCCATCGCGCCGGTGACGCCACCCGAGCAGAGCGCGGAAGATCCGCCACGGCCGTCGGAAACCCTGCAACGCCTTCTGGCGGGCCGCCCCGCCGCCGAGCCGCAGGCGGCGCCCAGCGCGGAGGCCCGGATCGCGATCCCGGCGGCTCCGGAGGTTCCGGTGCCGAGCCCGGCCGCCGAGGCCGAAAACGCCGCCCCGCAGCCGCAGACCAACTTCGTCCCCGAGCCGCGCCAGGCCGCGCGGGTCGAGCCGGCGGCCCCCGCCGCCCCGCCGCCGAGGGCGGCCGCGCCGACGCAGTACACGGTCGAGGTCATCGCACCCACCAGCCTCGACGAGGCCAAGAACGAGTGGGCCCGGCTGCAGAAGGCCTATCCGGCGCTTCTGGGAGACACCACCCTGGAGCTCCGGCGGGTCGCGCTGGAGGGCAACCGGGTCGTCTACCGCGGCCTGGCCGGCTATCTGCCGAGCGAGTCCACCGCCATGGACTTCTGCGCTCAGATCAACGTCGCCGACGCCGGACAGCACTGTCTTGTGGTGGCACGCAAGGACAACGAGTCGACCGCCGTCGCCGCCCTGGCAACGCCGGAAGGCGGCAGCCGCGACGCCGCCGCCGTGCCGGGCGCCGACTCGGCCGACAGCAGCGTCGTCCGCCTGGTCAAGCTCGGCCTCAAGCGTGCCGGCCTGGATCCCGGTACGCTGGACGGCCGGACCACCCCGCAACTGAGCGCAGCGATCCGCGAGTATCAGGAGACCCACGGCCTCGGCGTCGATGGCCGGGCCAGCCGCAGCCTGCTCGATCACATGCTCGGGACCCAGGTCGCCAAGATTCAGCCGACCGCACCGGCCGCGAAACCCGCCCCGGCGCCGGTCCAGGCCAAGGCCCCAGCCCCGGACCCAGCCCCGGCGCAGGCGGCACCGCCGGTGTCGCAACAGACCGCCGCCTTCGCCCCACCCCCGCTGGCCATCAGCCCCTCCGATCCGGGGGCTTGGCATATCAGCCGCGGCAACGAGCTGCTGTCACTGGGCGACATCGCTTCGGCACGGTTGTTCTTCGAGGAGGCCATCAGCCAAGGCAGCGCCGCGGGACACACCGCGCTGGCCAGGACCTACGACCCGCTGTACTTCGCCGAAGCCCAGATCAGCGGCCCCGAGCCGGATCCGGAGCGGGCGGTGGCGCTCTACAGCGACGCGGTCAAGGCCGGAGACGGGGCCGCACAGGCCCGGCTGGACCGGCTTCGCAACTGGCTGCAGAACCGCTGATCACACGGCGCCGAAGCTCGGCTCTGCTTCCTGCCGAGCTTCGGCCGCTCTCTTCCTTCTCAAGAATGCCCGGGCGACCGCCTGATCCGCTGCTTCTGGAATTCGCCCCCGCGGATTTCACGGCGGGCGCCTGAAAGCGGTGCCAACGCACGCACGGCCTGCGCTTCAACGGCCTCATCCGAGCGTCGGCGGAACCATCCGGATATGGGCCCGGATATGGGCGATGCGGGCATGCGGGCGACGGCCAGCCGGGCCAGGCTGAAAGGGAAGCGCCGCCATCCCGCACCGACGAGATCTGGACGGAGGAGCGAGAAGACGGCCGCCGGATATCGCGGCCCGCTGCCATCGTCCGGCAGCCGCGCCGGCCGACCCTGCGCCGCGCGGCCGAAGCGGTTCTGCTGTCTACTGGCTCTGCTGCTTCGCTTGCCAGAGCAGGAACTGGCGGAAGAGCTCGTCCTTCGCTTGGTCGAGATTCCTGGCCTCGGTGCCACCGCGCAGGTTGGAGCCCTGCTCGGCGAGAAAGCGGGCGAAGCTGCTTTCCAGGTTTGGCCGCTGCGCGACCCTGGCCTTGGCCAACCACTCCTCCGCCGCCTTGAAACGGTTCCAGCCTGGAACCTCGGTGTTGAGGTTGACCTCGCGCCACTTCGGATGCCGCGGCGTCTGCTGGAACTCGTTGAAGCGGGTGAAGAAGTTGTCGACGAAACGGGAAACCTTCGCGTAGCGCTCGCCCTGGACGTCCCAGTTGTAGACCGCCATGACCGCACCGACCGCCAAGGTCCGCACTTCCTGCCCCGCCGGCACCAGGTTCGGATAGTCCTGGTTGGTGAAACGGGACGGCAGGTAGACATCCAGAAGCTCGGGGGTCTGCGGCACCGGCAAGAGCTTGAGCCCCTGGGCATTGGCTTCCTGGAAGAGCCGCGCCGGCTTGCCCACGATGTAGACCAGGGCGGCGATTTCGCCCTTGCGCGCCATCTCCACCGCCGTGGCCTGATCGAAGCTGGTCGGCTGCACCTTGATGCGCAGCTTCTCGAAGATGATCGAGGAGGACATGAAGGTGCCGCTGCCCTTGTTGCCGAAATTCACCTTCTTGCCGGCCAGATCCTGGACCGAGCCGATCCCCGGCCCGGCCACCAGGTGCAGTTCCTCATTGTAGAGCTTGGTGATGTAGTGGATCCGGTCCTCGATCCTGGCATGCGGCCGCTGCCGCTTGAGGAAGGCGAGGGTATCGGACTGCACGATTCCGATGTCGATCCCCTTGAGGTAGAGGATATCGCGAATGTTCTGGACCGATCCCTTGCCGATCAGGGGCAGGATCCGCAGCTGGTTGCCGTCGTCCAGCACCGAGGCCAGATCGCTGGCGATCCGGATGTAGGTCCCGTTGATACCGCCGGAGATGATGCCGACCGTCCCGCGGTTGATCTGCTCGCGCAGATTCGAGGCCTGCTTCTTCGACTTGTTGTCCTGGGCGGAAACAGGCGCTGCCGCCACGGCAAGAGCCATCGCCGCCGTCACGAGCATGACGGCCGGCAGGATGCCTAAACGCTGCCACATGGAATTACCTCGCATTCAGCTGCTCCCCAATATGCCACAAGGCCAATATCTTTGGTGTGTTATGAATGAGGCATTTGCCAGACGGCCCCTCAAAAGCGCCCGAGCCCCCCTTGTGAAGCCATGCCAGACACCAAGGATCGAGGCCGCGTCCAATCACCGCCAGTCTGGGGCCTAAGTTACTGCGCCGAATCGGATTAGCCAACCAAAGCCTTTCAATCCAGGGTGGCTTCCGAGTCGCGGCCGCGGTCCGATCGGAGGCCGGCAGCCCGGCTGGCAGACCGATCCCAGCGGGTCGCGGCGAGACCGGGTAACG
>JAKSBE010000467.1 GCA_022361275.1 Kiloniellales bacterium | reverse complement strand
GTGACATGCCGAAGACCTACACCAACCCCGTCTACCCCTACCTGCGCTCCGTCGATCAGGACGCCGGGGCGCCGGCCCACCATCCGGTGATCGTCGTCGGCGCCGGGCTGGTCGGCCTGACCGTGGCGGTCGACCTGGCGAGCCGGGGCATCGCCTCGGTGGTGCTGGACGACAACGATACGGTCAGCCACGGCAGCCGGGCGATCTGCTTCTCAAAGCGGAGCCTGGAGATCTACGACCGCCTCGGCATCGGCGAGCGGCTGCGCAACAAGGGCATCACCTGGAACCTGGGCAAGGTCTTCCTCAAGGACCGGCAGCTCTTCGCGTTCGACCTGCTGCCCGAGGGCGGCGAGGAGAACCCGGCCTTCGTGAACCTGCAGCAGTACTACGTCGAGGAATGGCTGGTCGAGCGCGCCAGGGAGCTGGGCCTGGTCGGCCTGCGCTGGAAGAACAAGGTGACGGGCGTGACCCCCGGGGCCGAGAAGGTCGGCCTGCAGGTCGAGACGCCGGAGGGTCCCTACGCCCTGACCTGCGACCACCTGCTGGCCTGCGACGGCGCGCGCAGCTTCGTCCGCGAGGCCCTGGGCCTGGAGTTCGAGGGCCAGGTCTTCCAGGACCGCTTCCTGATCACCGACGTGCTGATGAAGGCGGACCTCCCGACCGAGCGCTGGTTCTGGTTCGATCCGCCCTTCCATCCAGAGCAGTCGGCCCTGCTGCACCGCCAGGCCGACGACGTCTGGCGGATCGACCTGCAGCTCGGCTGGGACGCCGACCCCGAGGCGGAGAGCCGGCCCGAGCGCGTGGTGCCGCGGCTGAAGGCCATGCTGGGCGCGGGCCTTGGCCAGGATGGCGACTTCGAGCTGGAGTGGATCTCGGTCTACACCTTCCAGTGCCGCCGCCTGGAGCGCTTCCGCCACGGCCGGGTGGTCTTCCTCGGCGATTCGGCGCATCAGGTCTCGCCCTTCGGCGCCCGCGGCGGCAACGGCGGGATCCAGGACGCCGACAACCTGGCGTGGAAGCTGGCGGCGGTGCTGCGCGGCACGGCGCCGGAGGCCTTGCTCGAGAGCTACGACGCCGAGCGCATCCCGGCCGCCGACGAGAACATCCTGCACTCGACCCGCGCGACCGACTTCATCACGCCCAAGAGCATGGCCAGCCGTGCCTTTCGCGATGCCGTCCTGGAGCTGGCGGAGACCTGCCCCTTCGCCCGCGGCCTGGTCAACAGCGGCCGCCTCTCCCTGCCCTACGACGCCATCGATTCGCCGCTCGCCTCGCCCGACGCGGAGGACTTCGCGGGCCGGGTCCGGCCCGGCGGCCCGGCGGTGGACGCCCCGGTCGAGACCGCCGAGGGCCCCGGATGGCTGCTGCGCCACCTCGGCCCCGGCTTCACCCTGCTGTGCTTCGCGGAGGACGGCGGTCCCGCTGAGATCGAGACCCTGGAGGCCGAAGGGATCGCGGTGCTGGTCCTGGCCCCCGAGGCGGACGGAAGCGGCAAGCCGCGCCGGCTGATCGACCGGGAGGGCCTGGTGGCCCAGCGCTTCGACTCCAGGCCCGGGACCTGGTACCTCTTCCGGCCGGATCAGCACCTGGCGGCCCGGGGACGGCGCTTCGCCCCGGCCAGCGTGCTGGCCGCCCGCGACCGGGCCCTGGGCCGGGATCGGGCCGCGGCCGGCAACCAGGCGATCGGGGCCGCGTGATGGCCAAGCTCTCGACCGAGGCCCGCCTGGCGCGGCCGGACGACGTCTACGCCCGGCTGATCGAGGCCTACCGCGACCTGGACGAGGCCGAGAGCCACAAGCTCAGCGCCAAGCTGATCCTTCTGCTGGCCAACCACATCGGCGATCCTGAGGTCCTGGAAGAGGCCCTGGCGGTCGCCCGGGGCGAGGCCGAGGGAACCTGACATCCCCGGCCGCCCCGGGAACGCCCGGTTCCCGTCCGGCGGAAGTCTGCTAACCTCGCGGCAAGGAATCAGGGGTAAGAGGGGTCCATGATCGTCGTCTTCGGCTCACTGAACGCCGACTTCTTCATGCAGGTCGACAAGCTGCCCCAGCCCGGCGAGACCGTGCTGGGGGGGCGCTACTTCCTGGTGCCCGGCGGCAAGGGCGCCAACCAGGCCCTGGCCGCCGCGCGGGCCGGCGACGGCAACCAGGTCTTCATGGTCGGCAAGGTCGGCAAGGACGAATGGGGCGACTTCGCCACCTCCCTGCTGCGCGAGGACGGCGCCGACGTGACCAACGTCGGCCGCGGCGAGACCGGCACCGCCTGCGCCTCGATCCTGGTCGACGACAAGGGCGAGAACGCCATCGCGGTGGCCAGCGGCGCCAACCTGGAGGCGCGGGCCGACCAGGTTCCCGACGACCTGCTCGGCCCCGAGACCTGGCTGGTCCTGCAGATGGAGGTCACGGCCAAGGAGAACTGGGCGCTGATCGCGCGCGCCAAGGCGGCCGGCGCCAGGATCCTGCTGAGCGTCGCCCCGGCGGCGCCGGTGCCGGCGGCGACCCTGGACCAGGTCGACATCCTGGTGGTCAACGAGATCGAGGCCCGCATGGTCGGCGAGGCCGAGAAGATCTTCGTCGAGGACACGGCCGAGATCGGCGAGACCCTCGCCGCGCGCCACGGCCTGACCTGCATCGTGACCCTGGGCGGCGAGGGCGCGGCCGCCTACAGCCCCGAGGGCGCCCTTGCGGTGGCGACCCTGCCGATCACGCCGGTCGACACCACCGGTGCCGGCGACGCCTTCGTCGGCGGCCTGGCGGCGGCCCTGGACGAGGGCAAGACCCTGCAGGAGGCGCTGCGCTTCGCCGCCGTCGCGGCCGGCCTCTGCTGCACCCGGGAGGGCACCCAGTCCAGCTTCGCCCGCCGGGCCGAGATCGACGCCCGCATCAAGGAGGTCCTGCCGGCGCAGATCGTCGGCGGCTCGGGCCAGCAGGGCTGACCACCACCCGGAATTGAGATACGCCGCCGATCCTCCATTGTGACCCAGGGCAGTTTGATCTAGGCTGCGTGTGTTCCGAGGGGTGCCCCCGATCTTTCCGCGCGGGGCTGAGAGGCCAAGAGGCCGACCCTTTGAACCTGATCCGGGTCATGCCGGCGTAGGGATGGGACAGGCCAGGTCGCTGAAGCGACCGGCCGTATTCAGGCAGCTTCCCCCGCCATTCTTGCCTCCCGGATCTCAGTGCAACCCTTGTCACGGAGATCCAGTCATGACGACGTCCAGCAACACCCCCTTCAAGGTCACGGCCGGGCCCCTGCCGGCCTCGCGCAAAGTCTACCTGGAAAGTCCCAGCCGCAGCGGCCTGCGCGTGCCGCTGCGCGAGATCGCCCTGCACCCCAGCGCCGGCGAGCCGCCGGTCGTGGTCTACGACACCTCCGGCCCCTACAGCGACCCGGCCATCGAGATCGATGTCCGGTCCGGGCTCCCACGGCTGCGGGCCGCCTGGATCGCGGAGCGGGGCGATACCGAGGCCTACCAGGGGCGTCGGACACGTCCCGAAGACAACGGCCTGGCCGCGGGCGAAGGCCTGGTGCCGCCCTTTCCCTCGACCCACGCCCCCTCGAGAGCCAAGGGCGTCGGCGGGATCACGCAGCTCGCCTACGCCCGCCGTGGCATCGTGACGCCGGAAATGGAGTTCGTCGCGCTGCGCGAGAACGCCAGGCGCGAGGACCTGCGAGCTGGCGCCCCCGCCGACGGCGAGGCCTTCGGGGCCGAGATCCCCGCGGAGATCACACCGGAGTTCGTCCGCGACGAGGTGGCACGCGGCCGCGCGATCATCCCCGCCAACGTCAACCATCCGGAGTCCGAGCCCATGGTCATCGGCCGGAACTTCCGGGTGAAGATCAACGCCAACATCGGCAACTCCGCGGTCACCTCCTCGGTCGGCGAGGAGATCGACAAGATGGTCTGGGCCATCCGCTGGGGCGCCGACACGGTCATGGACCTCTCGACCGGACGCAACATCCACAACATCCGCGAATGGATCCTGCGCAACGCCCCGGTGCCCATCGGCAGCGTGCCGATCTACCAGGCCCTGGAGAAGGTCGGCGGAATCGCCGAGGAGCTGACCTGGGAGGTCTACCGCGACACCCTGATCGAGCAATGCGAGCAGGGCGTGGACTACTTCACGATCCATGCCGGGGTCCGGCTGCCCTTCGTGCCCCTGACCGTCGGGCGCGTCACCGGAATCGTCAGCCGCGGCGGCTCGATCATGGCCAAGTGGTGCCTGGCCCATCACCAGGAGAGCTTCCTCTACAGCCGCTTCGGCGAAATCTGCGAGATCATGAAGGCCTACGACGTCTCTTTCTCGCTGGGCGACGGCCTGCGCCCGGGTTCGATCGCGGACGCCAACGACGAGGCGCAGTTCGCCGAGCTGGAGACCCTGGGCGAGCTGACCCGGGTGGCCTGGGACCAGGACGTACAGGTCATGATCGAAGGGCCGGGCCATGTCCCGATGCACAAGATCAAGGCCAACATGGACAAGCAACTGGAAGCCTGCGGCGAGGCGCCCTTCTACACGCTGGGGCCGCTGACCACCGACATCGCGCCGGGCTACGACCACATCACCAGCGGCATCGGCGCGGCGCTGATCGGCTGGTACGGCTGCGCCATGCTCTGCTACGTCACCCCCAAGGAGCACCTGGGCCTGCCGGACCGGGACGACGTGAAGACCGGCGTCATCACCTACAAGATCGCCGCCCACGCCGCCGACCTCGCCAAGGGCCATCCGGCCGCCCAGGCGCGCGACGACGCCCTGTCGCAGGCGCGCTTCGACTTCCGCTGGGAGGACCAGTTCAACCTCTCGCTCGATCCGGAGACGGCGCGCGACTTCCACGACCAGACCCTGCCCAAGGAGGCGCACAAGACCGTTCACTTCTGCTCGATGTGCGGGCCGAAGTTCTGCTCGATGAAGATCTCGCACGATCTGCGCGCGGAGGCGGCACGGCAGGCCGGCGAAGCGGAAGCCGGCATGGCCCGGATGTCACGGGCTTTCCGCGAAGCCGGCGCCGAACTGTACCAGCCGAAGAAGGACTGATGCCGCCGGCCGGAAAGGGACCGGCTCGGTATCGGTCCCTTTCCGGCCAAGCCTAAGGTCAGTCCAGGAGGAGCTTGTCGCTGTCGAGTTCCTCGCCGCGGACCTTGGTGAAGAGCGCCATCAGGTCCGGCACGCCGAGCTCGAGGCGCTCGGGGCCGCGGACGTCGAAGACGACCCGGCCCTCGTGCAGCATCACGGTGCGCGAGCCGAAGGCCAGGGCCTGGCGCATCGAGTGGGTCACCATCAGGGTGGTCAGGCGCTCCGCCTCCACCAGGTCGCGGGTCAGCTTGAGGACGAAGTCCTGCATCCGCGGGTCCAGCGCCGCGGTGTGCTCGTCCAGGAGCAGGACCTTGGTCGGCCTGAGGGTCGCCATGATCAGGCTGACCGCCTGGCGCTGGCCGCCCGAGAGCAGGCCCATGAGATCACCCAGGCGGTCCTCCAGCCCGAGGCCGAGGCGGGCGATCCTGGCGCGGAACTCGGCCCGGCGGACGGCGTCCAGGGCCAGGCCGAAGCCGCGCCGGGCGCCGCGGCCGGCGGCCAGAGCCAAGTTCTCCTCGATGGTCAGGCCCTCGCAGGTCCCGGCCATGGGGTCCTGGAAGACCCGCGCGGCCAGGCCGCTGCGCCGCTCCGCCGGCCAGCGGGTGACCTCGCTGCCGTCGATCAGGATCCGGCCCCGGCTCGGCGCGACGTCCCCTGTCAGGCAGTTCAGCAGGGTCGACTTGCCGGCGCCGTTGGAGCCGATGACGGTGACGAACTCGCCGGCCGCGATGTCCAGGGTGACGCCCTGGAGCGCCCGGGTCTCCATCGCGGTCCCGGGGCTGAAGGTGACCTCGAGGTCCTCGACCCGGATCATCGGGCGCCCGCCTTGGCGAAGAGCGCCTTGATCGGGTTGCGCGCGCCCGGAAGGATCAGCGCCCCGGCGACCAGGATCGCGGTCACCAGGTTCAGGTCGGAGGACTGCAGGCCCAGCACGTCGGCGTTCAGGGCCAGGGCGATGGCGATCCGGTAGACCACCGAGCCCAGCACGCAGGCGACGACCGCGATGACGACGAGCCGGCTCCGCAGCACCACCTCGCCGACGATCACGGCCGCGAGGCCGACGACGATGGTGCCGGTGCCCATGGTGATGTCGGCGAAGCCGTTCATCTGGGCGAAGAGCGCCCCGCCCAGGGCGACCAGGGCGTTGGACAGGGCCATGCCGACGTAGGTGCTGCGCCCGGTGGCGACCCCCTGGGCCCGCGCCATGCGCGCGTTGGCGCCCGTGGCGCGCAGGCCGAGGCCGTAGTCCGAGGCCAGGAAGCGCGCGAGCAGCCCGCCGACCAGGAGCACGACCGCCAGGGCGAAGAGCGGCTTCAGATAGAAGCCGGGCAGGCCGAGGCCCTCGAAGGGGGTCAGCACCGTCGGCTCGGTAATCAGGGCGAGGTTGGGCCGGCCCATGATCCTGAGGTTGATCGAGTAGAGCGCGATCATGGTCAGGATCGAGGCCAGCAGGTGCAGGATCCGGAAGCGCAGGTTGAGGAAGGCCGTGACCATCCCGGCCGCCGCCCCGGCCAGCATCGCGACCCCGGTCGCCAGGTAGGGGTCCGTGCCGGCGACGATCAGGGCCGCCGTCACCGCCGCGCCGAGGGGGAAGCTGCCGTCGACGGTCAGGTCCGGGAAGTTGAGGACCCGGAACGACAGGAAGACCCCCAGGGCGACGAGACCGTAGACCAGGCCGATCTCGAGCGCCCCGAGGAAGGCGATCTCGTTCATGCTTCAGCCGCCCGGCCGGCCTGCGCGGCTACTTGACGACGGTCTTGGCCCGCGCCACCACCGCCTGAGGCAGCTCCACGCCCATTTTCTCGGCCATGACCGGGTTGACGTGCAGCTCGGTGATCTCGACGCCCTCGACCGGCAGGTCGCCGGGCCTCTCGCCCTTGAGGACGCGGACCACCATCTTCCCGGTCTGCCGGCCGACGTCGTAGTAGTTGAAGCCGAGCGCGGCGACCGCGCCGCGCGGCACCGAGTCCGTGTCGCCGGCGTAGACCGGGATCCGGTTTTCGACCCCGACCTTCACCACCGCCTCGAAGGCGGAGACGATGGTGTTGTCGGTCGGCACGTAGATCGCATCGACCTTGCCGATCAGGCTCTGGGCCGCGGCCAGGACCTCGGCCGACCTGGGCGCCGGCGCCTCCACGACCTCGAGACCGTGCTCCGGCGCGTACTTGCGGATCAGCTCCAGCAGAGTGACCGAGTTCGCCTCGCCGGGGTTGAAGGGCACGCCGAGCGTCTTGGCCTGCGGCGTGATCTCCTTGATCAGCCCCAGGTGCTTGCCGATCGGCGAGAGGTCCGACATGCCGGTGACGTTGCCGCCGGGCTTCTCCATCGAGCCGACCAGCTTGGCGCCCAGCGGATCGGTGACCGCGGTGAAGACCACCGGGATGTCCTCGGTCGCGGCGACCACGGCCTGGGCCGAGGGCGTCGAGATCGGCACGATGACGCTGGGCCTGTCACCGACCAGCTTGCGGGCGATCTGCGCCGCGGTGCCCGGATTGCCCTGGGCGCTCTCATAGGTGAAGGTCAGGTTCTTGCCGACCTCGTAGCCGGCTTCCTTGAGCGCGTCGCGGACGCCGTCGCGGGTCGCGTCCAGCGCCGGGTGCTCGACGATGGCGGTGGTGGCGACGTGGACGTCCTCGGCCAAGGCGCCTCCCGCGACCATGGCCGAAAGCAGGAGCGCCGTGGCCCCTGCCGATGTCTTTGCCCTCATGTCTTTCACTCTCCCGTTTGCCTCGCGGAGTCGGTGGTCTTCTCGGCTGCAGCCGGTCGTACGGCGGCTGCGGACGCCACCTTCTGTGCTTGGCCGCAGATTAACGGCCGGCCACGGCTCTTGCCATGCCCAAGAGAGGGGATTGGGCTCAAGAGAGGGGATTACGATCGGCGCTCCGGCCGGGCGTCGACGCCCGAGGGGCGTCAGCGCTTGTCGGTGATCAGGCAGTCGTACTCGTAAAGGCTGAGGGTCGGATCCTCCTGATCCGGCATCCGCCGCCGGGTCTGGGCTTTCCTGCCAAACTTGGCACAGTAGAAGCGCGCGGCCGCCTGGGCATCCGCCCAGGCACGGGTTCTCAGGGTAACGCCGTCGCGACCGGCGGCCACGATCTCCGGTTCGACGTACTCGATGTTCCCGCAAGCGGACAGGCTGGTGAGACCGAAGGCAAGGACGAGGGCGTATCCAAGGCGTGGCTGCACGATCGATTCCCGGCGTGGTTCAAGAGGAAGCCCGACGCCGACAGAAACACCCCGGGCCCGCCTTTGACCGTCCGGCGCGACCCGGGTGTTCCGACGGTGCCAGGCACCCCCATTAAGGATGCCGCGTCTCGACTGTCAATCGTCGTCGTCATCGTCGCCCGAGCCGGAGCGCTCGAGCGAGATCACCGCGCCGATCCGACGCCGGTCGGCGCCGCCGAACTGCGTCTTGTCACGATCGATGACCACCGCCTGCACCGATCCGATCACCCGAAGGCGGCTGTCGGAGAGGTTGTGTCCCAGGTCGTTCAACGCCTCTATGACCTCCGGATCGAAGCCCGCCTCGAAGGTCGGGGATCCGTTCGCGCTGGTCTGGGAGATCCGCGGTGCGTCGATGGCCTCCTGTACCGTCTTCCCGTGATCGACGAGGTTCAGGGTCGTGTTGACCACCGAGTTGATGATGGTCGAGCCGCCGGGGGAACCGTAGGCGGCGACCGGCCGGCGGCCCTTGAAGACCATGGTCGGCGACATGCTGCTGCGCGGCCGCTTGCCCGGCGCGGCGTCGTTGGCGCCCGGGTTGAAGTTGTCCGGGTCGGGATTGAAGGCCGGGACGCGGTTGAAGTCGGTCAGCTCGTTGTTGAGCAGGAAGCCCCAGCCCGGGACCATGAGCCCGGTGCCCCAGCCGGATTCGATGGTGTTGGTGTAGGTCACGATGTTCCCGTCGCGGTCGACGATCGTGAAATGCGTGGTGTTGAGGCCCTCGTCCGGGTTCTCCCGGGTCGCGGCGAGCTGCACCTTGGGCGGCAGGCTCGCGGAATCGAAGGGCCGCGGATCGTCGGCCAGGACCTCGTCCAGGCGGCTGTCCGGATCGATCAGCGCGCTGCGGGCGGCGATGTAGCCGTCGCTGATCAGGCCGCGCGAGGGCACCTCGACGAAGTCGTCGTCGCCCATCCAGACCGCGCGGTCGGCGAAGGCCAGGCGCATGGCCTCCAGCATCACGTTCAGGGTCCGGGTCGCGCCGAAGCCGAAGCCGGCCTCGGCGTCGCCGATCGGGAAGCGCTCCAGGGCCTTCAGGATGTAGATCACCGTCAGGCCGCCGGAGGACGGCGGCGGCATGGAGACGATCCGGAAGCCACGGTAGTCGCCCTCCACCGGATCGCGGACCGCGGCCCCGTAGCCTGCGAGGTCGGCCAGGGTCATGCGGCCCTGCAGGAGCGGCCGGTCGGCCGCCGGGACGCCGGTCGTGCGGCCGTTGAGCTGCGCCGCCACGATGGCGTCGGCGATGGGGCCTTCGTAGAAGGCGTCGGGCCCTCCTTCCGCAAGGACCTTCAGCGTCCTGGCCAGATCCGGCTGAACCAGGAGATCGTTCTGCTCCAGGCCCTCGCCACCGGGTGCGAAGACCGCGCGCGCCACCTCGTAGGCCGCATCGCCGGGCTCGTTGGCGAGACGGCCGCCGGGCGCGATGGCACCGGTGATGCTGTCCTCCAGCCGCGACGAGACCCGGAAGCCCTTCTCGGCCAGCTCGATGGCCGGCCGCAGGATCTCCGCGAAGGACAGCTCGCCCCAGTTCTCCTGGGCAAGCTCGATGCCACGCACCATGCCCGGCACGCCCACGCCGATGCCGCTGGTCGAGCGGATCGAGAAGCCGAAAGGCGCGCCGTTGCTGTCCAGGAACATGTCGGGCGCTCCGGCGGCCGGGGTCGTCTCGCGGGAATCGATGACGAAGGTTTCTTTCTCGTCGGCGAGGTGAATCATCATGAAGCCGCCGCCGCCGATCCCGGAAGACTGCGGCTCCACCACGTTGAGCGCGAAGGCGACGGCGGAGGCCGCGTCGATGGCGTTGCCGCCACGCCGGAGGATTTCCGCGCCGGCCTTCGCGGCCGCAGGCTCGCTGGTCGTCACGACGCCGCCGCGGACCCCGGGCACGCCCAGGGTCTTCCGCCCCTCGGAGTCGGCCGAAGCGAGCGTGGGCAGGAACACCACGATCGCGCTGAAGGCGATCAGGCGAAAAAGGCGGGGCTTTTCGCGCCGCAAGCTCTTCCTCATGCGATCCGGAACAAACTTCATCGTCTGGCCCCCTTGCTCGTTGTGCGGTCTCGACTGTGCGGTCTCGCTTATACGGTCGGGGCGAACCCGGCTCCGACCTTTGTGGTAAAAAAAATCGGGATACAACTCTGGAACAGGTTGCAAAGCGACGCAACGCCGGGAACACCGGGATATGACGGAATCCCTCGACCGGACCATCGGCCGGCGGCGCGAATCCGCGTTCTCGAGAACGACAAATGCGCCTAACGTGACGTGAAACCGGAAAGGAAGCGCCAGGGAGGGAGCCGGAGGCCGGCGTCCCCGAGAGGTGCGGATCTACAAGCAGGTTCTGGCGGACTTCGTGCCGCCGGCCGCTGCGGCTACCAGCCGAAGGTGCCGGGGCCGCCCTTGAAGGGGCCGGCGATGCGGGCGGTGATCCAGCCGCCGTAGAAGTCGCCCTCCTGCGGCTTCACCCGTTCCTCGCCGACCCAGCAGGACTCGACGCGGGAGGCGTAGAAGGCGAAGTGGTCGCGGATCGCGGCGAAGGCGGCGGTCGGCTTTGGGTAGCTCCAGGCGACCCGATCCGCCCGCTGGCCGCTGGGCAGTTGCAGGCGCCAGTAGCTGGCCTGGCCCTTGTATTCGCAGTGCGAGCGCCCCGGTGCGGGGACCAGCAGCTCGCGGTCGACTGAATCCGGCGGAAAGTAGTAGACCGGCGGATGGCTGGTCTCCAGCACCCGGAAACCGGCCTCGGTCTCGGCGACGGTGTGGCCGGCGAAGACCACGCGAAGCCTCTCGGCGACGGGCTCGAGCCGCGGCGGGCGGGGATAGTCCCAGACCGATTCCTGCTGCGGTGCCGTTGCGCCTTCGGCGGGGTCGGTCATCGGGACCTCAGCCGCTGGCCGCCGGCGCGCCGGGCAGGTTGGACTCGATCGCCCGGATCACGGCCTCGGCGTCCGGCCGGGTCTGGGTCGGGAACCAGGCGACCAGGCGGCCGTCCGGCGCCACCAGGTACTTGTGGAAGTTCCAGCGCGGCGCCGCCTCGGCCCCCAGCGTGGTCCGGGCCCAGAGATAGAAGGGATGGGCCTGGGCACCGGCGACCCGGACCTTCTCGGTCATCGGGAAGTCGACGCCGAAGTTGACCTCGCAGAACTCCTTGATCTCGGCCTCGCTGCCCGGTTCCTGACCGCCGAAGTCGTTGGAGGGCACGCCGAGCACGACCAGGCCGCGGTCCCGGAAGCGCTCCCAGAGCGCCTGCAGGTCGCCGTACTGCCGGGTGAAGCCGCAGCGCGACGCGGTGTTCACCACCAGCACCGCCTTGCCGGCGAAGCTCTCCAGCGGCAGGGCCTCGCCCTCGATGGAGGTGAACCCGAAGGCGTGCGCGCCAGAAGCGGCAGGGACCGGCGGCTCATCGCCACGGGCGTTCACAGGCAGCAAGGCAAAGGCAAGGGCGGCAATCACGAAGGCTGCGACACGCATGGCGGAAGTTCCACGTCCGTAAACCCAAGTCAGGCAATTACATTGGCCTCGTAGCTCCGATACGGAAAGGCGGGCGATCCGGATGTCACCGATATCACACCCGAGCGACCTCGCCGGTCTTCAGGTCGGCCATGCGGGCCTCCGCACGCGGTCGGCCGGAGATCCGCCCATCGTCGTTCCCGGCAGGGCGAAAGGACGGCGTCGCCAGGACAGGGCCAGGACAGGAATGGCCCCGGGTCTCATCTCACCTGGCGGTCGAGCCGCTTGCTGCGGCTCGACCGCCAGCCGGAACCGCGGCGACGTCTCCATAACCAGACGCCTCCATAACCGGAAGGGTTAGGCAGAAGAAGTTAGCCGTCGCCCTACCCGCTTCGAAAGCCGCCAAGGCAAGCTTTTTGCAAAGATTTTGCGAAGGCTGTTGATGATTATCAATCCGGTCGCGCGTAACATCACAGGCCGGCGGCGTCCATGACTATCAACCTAGTGTGATGGTTTCAAAGTTCGGCACATTTCATGTGCCGAGATTTGGAAACTGAATCACACGAGATTCAACGAGTTAGTGTCCCTTTGATTCTGCAACTCGCTCTCGCGAATTTCAGAATCAAAGGGACACTAGGTAGTATGACGCGTACAGGTTCCCGACCGAAGATGATCGTCTCGGGATAGAGTTGGCGTCTTGTAGGAGGAGGAATGCCACGTGCCCGCCCCCCTGATGCACTGGTGGCCATCCACCGGCTGGGGCCTCGAACCGCACCACCTGAAAGGGTGCGGTGCGGCCTCAAGCGGCGCGCAAGGGGCGGCGCGACGCAGCGGCGCGAACTGCGCAATCACGGAACCAGCCTTTCTTGTGCCGGCCTCACAAAAGCCGCTGTTGAGGCCCGAGGGCGTTCAAGACAGGGCTTCAGGGTCGATCCGCCATCAGGCCCAGCAAAACTCGACTTGATGCCTCTCTTTTGGATCGACGCGGGGGCACTCTCAGAGCAAGCCGCACTTCGGCTTGCAACGCTGGGGATCGCGTCGAGCCTGCCAGCCATGGAGAACACTATGGCGCTCGATGGCCCGCCCGCACCTTTCCTTAAAAGCCCATGGAAAGACTGAAAACACCCACCTTCAGATCAGAATTCCGACACCCTCTTTGGCGAGAAAATCGGGATCTATCGCAGCGCATACTATGACTCTTGAAGATGGAAAACCGATGTCGTTTTTTGATTCCTGTGCGGCGAAACAAAAATATCCCGGGAAATTTTATTCGAATACGCGGCCTCAATAAGCAAATATATGAAATAAAGTCATGCGTATGAAAATAGGAACATCGAAATCTCCGGAATCAAATTCTCGGACTCTCGGGGGCCTTTCGGCAATCCATCTTGCGCGCACACAAACGCCTGACAAGACCTCTATACTTTCGATCTCCGTCCGTTTAGATCACACATAAATAGGCATCGATATTTTGAAGAATATTTTCTCGCATATTTCGTTGACAGGAAAAAATCAGAATGCAACGCTATTGCATAAGATCATAAGAGTAGAGAAAATCTTTGGGGAACCATGGAGCTATCAGGGAAAATGCTTCATATTTATCCCAATCCCATGCGGATATGTTCCGGCGCCAATAGCGCTCCAAAGATCGTGAGGTTACCCGCAGTTTAACCGAGATCGAGGAGGAGGTTGAGATGTCCGAATCTGTGTTCAATGGCTACTTTTCAACTGCAGAGAACGCGGATCGGACACCCCGGATGCGTCAGCTCATCCTGTCCAACGAGCTCTCTTTTCTGATGGAGGCGCATGACGCCCTTTCCGCCGCCATCGCCGAGAGCGCCGGATTCAAGGGGCTCTGGGCGTCCGGGCTGTCGATCTCATCGAGCCTCGGGTTTCGCGACGCCAACGAGGCCTCTTGGACGCAGGTGGTCGAGGCCGTCGAGCGCATCGTTGACGCGGCGAACATTCCGGTCCTCGTCGACGGAGATTCCGGCTTCGGCAATTTCAACAACGCGCGCCTGGCCGCGCTAAAGCTGTGGCAGCGGGGGGCGGCGGGCCTCTGCTTGGAGGACAAGAGCTTTCCGAAGATGAACTCCTTCGTCGGCAACGAGCACGCGCTTGCCGACATCACCGAGTTCTGCGGCCGCCTGAAGGCAGTGAAGGACACGGTGCCGGGCGAGGACTTCGTTCTCATCGCACGGATCGAGGCGCTGATCGCGGGACGAGGATTGGATGAGGCGCTGACCAGAGCCCATGCCTACGCCGATGCCGGCGTCGATGCCGTCCTGATCCATTCGCGGCGTAGCGACGCCGGGCAAATCCTGGAGTTCGCCCGTGCTTGGGGCAACACACGACCGCTCGTCATCGTGCCGACGAAGTACTATCGCACACCGGTCTCCGCCTATCGCGAGGCGGGCATCTCCACCGTGATCTGGGCGAACCACAACATGCGCGCCGCGGTGATCGCCATGCGCGAAGTCTGCGAGCGAATCTTCCGCGAGGAGAGCATCGCAGGGATCGAGGGCAAGGTGGCCGGTCTCGAGGATGTGTTCAGCCTGCTGGGCTACGACGAGTTGGCCGCGGCCGAGGAGCGCTACCTCCCCGCTCGGGCCGGCAGCGGGTAGACCCCGAGCCCGGCCACCGCTGAGCCGCCACGGACAGTCGACAAGGAACGTGACGGAGGGAGCGCCGATGCTGGCGCAACGGACAAGCTTGTTCTCTAGCTCGGGCACCGCGGCCGCGCGTGCCGCTGCGAAGGCCGCTGCGGCGGCGGGCAAGGAGATCTTCGATCTGACCGCCGGCGAGATCTGGACCGATCTCGCCCCAAGCCTCCGCGCCGGCGCCCGAGACGCCATCGACCGAGGCATAAACCGCTATAGCGAGACAGTCGGGATCGAGGCGCTGCGACAGGCGATCGCGCGGCGGCTGTCGGTGGAAACCGGGCAGCTTTGGGGCCCGGAGGAGATAGCCGTCACGACGGGCGCCAAGCAAGCGCTGTTCAACGCCGCCATGCTGCTCCTCAATCCGGGCGACGAGGTGATCATACCTGCGCCTTACTGGTCCACATTCCCCGCCCAGGTTTCGATCGCAGGCGGTCGGCCGGTCTTCCTCGACACGCGGGCAAACGGCTACGTCCCGGACTTGGACGCTCTGGCGGAGGCGACGACGCCACGCACCCGGGCGATCGTCGTCAACACACCGAACAACCCCAGCGGCACGGTCTACGACCGGACAACCCTCGCCGGCATCGCGGAGCTCGCCATCGAGAGGGATCTTTGGATCGTCTTCGACGAATGCTACGGCACTTTCGCCCATGCCCCCTGGGTCCACCAGTCTATCGTCGCCATGGTTCCGGAGGTCCGATCCCGCACCATCGTCGTCAACGCCTTCTCCAAGGAGCTCGGGATCACGGGCTGGCGCCTCGGCTACCTCGCCGGACCGGGCGAGGTCGTGAAGGTGGCCAAGGCGCTCCAAAGCCACACGACCTCCAATCCCAACGTCATCGCCCAACACGCGGTCCTCGCCCATCTCGAGAACAGCGACGGGACCTTCGAGCAGCAGTTGCGCGCCCGTCTCGGGATGGCACGGACGAAAGGCCTTTCGATCCTGTCGTCTCTCGCCCATGTGCCGATACCGGCTGCGCAGGGCGGGTTCTACTTCTATCTGGATCTCGCCGAGATCCTGACAGACGGCCAATCCGCGGACGACGTGGTCAGTTTCCTGCTCGCCGAGGCAGGAGTCGCCGGCGTCGCCGGCACGACCTTCGGCGACCGCTGCGGGCTGCGTTTGTCCTACGGCGTCCCCCTCGCAGTCCTGGAGCGCGGTCTGCGGTCGGTCGTCAAAGCCCTCAATACTTGGTCTGGATCAACTCCACGCGTGAAAAGCGCAAGCTAGATGGATAGCCCAATCATGGCCTCTGCCGTCATTCCCCAGAAAGCCGTCATTCTGGCTGCCGGACTCGGCTCCCGTCTGCGCCCCCTGACCGACAGGCGTCCGAAGCCGCTGGTCGAGGTCCACGGCGTGCCCATCCTGCACAATGCCTTGTCGCACCTGGCAAACATCGGCGTCCGGGAGGCGACGATCGTCGTCGGCTACCGCAAGGAGGAGATCGAGCGCTCCTGCGGGCTGAACTTCGCCGGCATCGAGATCACCTACGCCGAGTCGTCGATCTACGACCGGAGCGGAAGTGCCTACTCGCTATGGCTGGCCCGGGACAGCCTGCTGCGGGGCGACGCGCTTCTGCTGGAGGGCGATGTCTTCTTCGAGGAGACCGCCCTCTGGCGGCTGAACGGACAAGGCGCGGACGACGTGGCCGCGGTTGCGCCCTTCGAGGAGACGATGAGCGGCTCGGCGGTCACTCTGTCGGCTGAGGGCGACGTCGCCGAGATCCGCTTGAAGCAAAGCGCGCTCGATCTGGCGGAAGAAGGGGGGCCGCGTCTTTTCAAGACCTTGAACCTCTTCCGCTTCTCGGGAGAGGCCCTGCGCCGGGTCGTGGTCCCGGCGCTCGACGAGCTCATCGCCTCCGGCGCGATAGACGCCTATGTCGAGCAGCTTCTGGCCCGCCTGCTGCAGCGCCAGGATCTTCAGCTGGGCGCGGCGCGCTGCGACTGCTTGAAGTGGTACGAGATCGACAGCGAAGCCGATCTCCGGGTCGCCGAGACCATCTTCGCCCCGCAGCTGGACCCCCTCTACCGCCACATGATGATGCCCTGCGCCGCGGACTGGCCCCAAGGTCGAGGCTGAGGAGGCGCAAGGTGCTTCGTTATCTTCTGGACCCGGCAAACGCGATCACGGCGGCAGGTCTTCTGTGCTCCGCCGGTGCGCTCTATCTCGCCATGGCCGGCCGGCCCGAGCTCGCGATCGCCGCGGCGCTCTGGGCCGTGCTGGCGGATCACCTGGACGGCGTGGTCGCGAGGCGGAGCGTCAACCGGGCACCCGAAATGGGGCGCATGGGCAAGAGCCTCGACGGCTTCGCAGACCTGGTCTACGGCGCCGTCGTCCCCGCCCTCCTGATCATCGAGCTGAGCCAGACCTCCGTCCTGTCCTACGTCACGGCGTCGCTGCTCCTATTGGCCGGCGCGCTCAGGCTCAGCTACTTCAACAACTTCGGCCTGTCGTCCGGCGGCCACTTCACCGGTGTGCCCCTGTCGTACGACGTGCCGCTGTTGGCTGCCTTCATGCTGGCGCGCTACTGGATCCCGCCGGAGCATTTCACGACGGTCCTCAACCTGACCTTTCTCGCGCTCGCGGCCTTGCATGTGGCATCGATCCCCGTGCCCAGCTTGAGCCGGGCAATGTATGGCGTCGTAACGCTTTACTCGGTCACCGCTTCGGCTGTCCTGGCCGTCCGGGGCTTGGCATGAAAGGCCTGCGCCTGACAGGCAATCCGTAATCGAAGGAGGCAGAGATGACGACAGCAACGGCGATTTCCTGGGGCGATCTGGGCGCGGTGTCACGGCACTACGTCAGCCGCCCGTCCTATGCCGAGCGGGCCCTCGACCTGCTCACCTTGCAGGTCAGGGCGTACTGCGAAGACCCGGTCGTCGCCGACGTCGGCGCCGGCACCGGGAAGCTGACCGCGATGCTGGCGGAGCAGGGCCTGACCGGCTACGCCGTGGAACCCAGCGAAGGCATGTCCTCGGCACGGCCGTCGGAGGGACCGGCGGTCGCACGCTTCGAATGGCGGCGCGGAACCGCGGAAGCCACGACGCTCCCGGACGACTCCGTGGATTGGGTGTGCATGGGCACGGCCTTCCACTGGACCGACGCGCCCAAGGCGCTGAGCGAGTTCCATCGCATTCTGCGTCCCGGCGGGTTCTTCACCGCAATCTGGGACCTCAACGATCCCAAGGACGACGCGCTGATGCGCGAGGTTGAGGCGCTGATCGAGAGCGAGGCGCCGAACCTGAAGCGCGTCCAGACGAACATCTACCGCCTCTTCGAGAATATCGAAGCGGTTCTGCAATCCTCCGGGCAGTTTTCCGACCTGGTTTCGCTAACCGCGCCGCACGTTGAGGAGATGACGCCAACCCACTACGTCGACATGTGGCGGTCCTATCACGACGTTCCGAGCCAGATAGGGATGGAACTCTGGAACGACCTCCTCGCACAGGTGAGCCAGCGCCTCCAAGGACAAGACCTGGTCGAAACCCACTATCGAACCCACGCCTGGACGGTGCGCGCCGTCTGAAGGGCAAGGATCGCTGCAACCGCCTCGCAAACCCTGGAAGGAATGAGGTCGGCATGTCCAACCCTCCCGCGTTTCAATGGCTCTTCAAGCCTCCGGTCGAGCAAGGCCAGGGATCGCTCCTGGTCAACAACTTTCCCGGCGGGTACTGGAAGTACGGCCTGGTCGATCACGTCTTGCTGGTCAACCTGTACTTCCCGCCGGAATCGCTCGTCCAAGAGCTCAGCGCTCGGCTCCCGGACCTCCTATCCTGCTACCCCTCCCCGCATTGGCAGCTTGCGGAGCAGACCGGACAGCTGATCGGCCAGGATCCCGACCGGCTGGTGATCGGAAACGGCGTTACCGAGCTGATATCGACACTCATAGGCCGGCTCGGTCTCAGCGTCGCGGTCCCCACGCCCTCCTTCAACCCTTACGAACAGGCAGCGCAGCCGGGGCACCTCCTGCGCTTCGAGCTGCCGCCCCCGCACTTCGAGCTCGATACGGAGGCCTTCGCCCAAGAGGTGCTCGACAGCTCGATCGACGCCGCGGTCGTGATTTCGCCCAACAACCCGACGTCCCGGGCGGTGCCGCGCGGCGACCTTCTGAGGCTGGCGGAGCGCCTGGCAGAGCACGACCGCCTTCTTATCCTCGACGAGTCCTTCGTCGAGTTCATGCCGGAAGGCCGGGCGGCGAGCCTGGAACCCGAAGTCGGTCGCCTGAAGAACCTGATCATCTTCAAGAGCCTCGGGAAGATCTACGGCGTCTGCGGCCTTCGGCTCGGCTACATGCTCTCCAGCAACCTCGACCTGGTGAACCAGGTCCGCGAAGGCCTGGCCGCCTGGAACGTCAACACCTTCGGCGAGTATTTCCTTTCCAGGCTTCCGGAGTTCGCCGAGGCTGCGGAGCGGAGCTGGCGCCTCGTTCGGCGGGACCGCGGTCAGCTCTTCGACTGCCTCAAGGCCATACCGGATATGCAGGTCCTGGCGCCCCACGCCAACTTCGTGTTCTGCCGCTTGCCGTCCCACTGGCCCGACGGCCCGGAGCTGGTCGACCGCCTGCTGAAGGCGCAGTCCATCCTGATCCGTCACAACGGCGGCAAGACGATACGGGAGGGGGTCAGATACCTCCGTATCGCGGCCCGCTTGATCGAGGAGAACGAGCGGCTGGTCGCCGGCCTCCAGGAGGTCGCCGAGGCCTCCGGCACCCGGAGCTGAGGCGGAGGCGCGGCCCCCACCCGAGACGAGACGAATCCCAACCACTTCCATCCGCAACCAGGAGGTCAAGATGCAAGCTATGGCGCCATGGACCATTTCCCGAGTTCCCGGGGTCGCCTCGGGCAGAAGCTCCGGCACCGCCTTCGGACCCTTCGTCTGGTCGGTCGCCACGGCCGGCGACTACAGCGTCGATATCGGCGAGCAAACGCAGCTGACCCTCAAGGAGCTGGACCGGCTCCTGGCCGAATCGGGGAGCAGCAAGGACAAGCTGCTGTCCGTCTTCATCTATCTCGCCGATCTGGACGACAAACCCGTCTTCGACGAGATCTGGGCCGCCTGGATTGGTCCGAACCCGGAGCATTGGCCGCAGAGGGCTTGTGTCGGGACGACCCTGGAAGACAGCATCCTGGTGGAGCTGGTCGCCATCGCCGCGCGAGACGAGCCGTCGTAGGAGCCGGGGTAGGACGAAGATACCCTCGCCAATCTGGGAGCCCTGGGCATGGCCCTTCTCTTCTACAAAGATCCCGAGCACTCTGACGACATCGTTCCCGAAATCCGGCGCCGCCGTCCGGACCTCGAGGTGAGGATCTATCCGGACCTCGACGCTCCCGAGCGTTTCGACTACCTCCTCGGCTACGACCCGCCGAGGGAGCTGCTCGAAAAGCTGCCGAATCTGAAGGTGATCTTCTCCGCCGGCGCGGGCGCCGACGCGCTTCTCGCCACGGCAGGGCTGCCGCAGGTCCCGCTGTTGCGGATGGTCGACGACAGCCTGGCCGAGCTCGTGAGCGAGTTCGCGGCCGCCCAGGTCCTCGCCTGGCATCGCGATCTCTGGTCCTATCGTGACCAGCAGACGAAGGCACAGTGGCAGCCCCTGCCGCTGCGCCGCGCCCGGGAGCGGCGGGTCGGTGTGCTCGGGCTCGGCGCCATCGGCCAGCGGCTCACGCGGACCCTGCGCACCCTGGGCTTCGACGTCGTGGGCTGGAGCCGCACCGCCAAGACCATCGAGGGCCTGCCCAGCTTCGCCGGCCCGGCTCAGCTCTTTCAGGTCCTGCAGCAGGCGGAGATCCTGGTCTCGATTCTGCCGCTGACGACCGCGACACACGGCATCCTGAACGTCAAGACGCTCAGGGAGCTGCCACGGGGGGCCGTCGTCGTCAACGTCGGGCGGGGCGCGCATCTGGTCGAAAGCGATCTCCTGGCGCTGCTGGAGGAGGGTCATCTTTCGGGCGCAAGCCTGGATGTCTTCGACGAGGAACCGCTGCCGGAGGCGCATCCCTTCTGGCGGCACCCCAAGGTGATCGTCACGCCGCATGTCGCCGGCGCGATCAGCGCGACCGCCATGGCAGAGGTCGTCACCACGCAGATCGCGCGCTTCGAGCAGGGGCTGGACCTGCACAACGTGGTCGATCGCGCGGAAGGATACTAGGACGATGTGGAAGCCCGAACGGATCATTTTCGCCGGCCTTCGCCGCCTGGCGGCCCGGTGCTTGGCCTACCTTATCGAAGAGGTCGGCCCCGGTCGCATTGCCGGAGTCTTGACGGCCCGGAAGGGCGATCCCGACTGGTGGCCCGGGGAGGGCGAGCCTGAGATCTCCGAGATCGCCGAAAGGCACGGCATTCCCTTGGTGGAGTCAAAGGACCTCCACAACCTGCGATACGACCTGCTGCTCTCCGTACTTTGGGAGCGCCTCTTCCCGGGGCCGGTTCTGGAGCGCGCGACACTGGGCGCGATCAACCTGCACCCCGGGCCGCTTCCCAACTACAGGGGATGCTTCACGCGCGTCCACGCGATCCTGAACGCGGAGACAGAGTTCGGCACCAGCATCCACGAAATGGAGCTGAAACCAGACATGGGCGATGTGCTTGGCAGAACAGAGTTCCCTGTCTTTGCCAACGATACGGCACGAAGCCTCGACGCACGCGCCATGAGCTACGCCTATCCTTTGTTCTGCGAGACCTGGCAAAGGCTTGTCGACGGCTCGGTCATCCGGGAGAACCAAGCCGACCTGACGCGAAAGCTGGGCCGTCAACCCCGGTACTTCAAGCTCGCTTCGCTGGAGCCGCTTTTGAGCCGGCCGTCGGCTCCGCTGACGCCTGACGAGGCCGATCGGCACTACCGCGCCTTTTCCTTCTATCCAAAAGTCGCGCCGCCCGGCTGGCTGACGGAGTACCGAACGCCTTCCATGGCCGAGCAAGACGCCGTCATGAAACCGGACGCCGCCGCAAGCGCTACAGCGGGTCCGGTAGAACCACGGCGACAACACAGCTAGTGTCCCGATTCTGAAATTCGCGAGAGCGAATTGCAGAATCAAAGGGACACTAACTTGTCGTCTGTGAAGACCCCTCAAGCGCCTGGTTGATAGGTCTTTTCAGCAGCGGACAATTGGTCGAGATTGCAAGGCATCGGGGTTGAGGTGCGGGTTTTCTTGCAATTTGGGCTTCCCGAGGCGTTGGCCTTCGTGATGCCCTGGAGCGCGATCTGGGCTTCGGGGACGAGCGATGAGCAAGCCACGCGACGAGCGACACAGGGATCTGTTGCAGCCGTCATTGGATGAGATCATCGACCCCGGCCATCCGCTGGCGCGGCTGGCGGGGGAGATCGACTGGGATTTCCTGGACGAGCGTTTCAGCGCGGTCTGCCGCGCCGGCCCGGGCCAGCCGCCACTGCCGAGCCGCCTGGTGGCCGGGCTGTTCATTCTCAACCACATGCACGACCTGTCGGACGAGGTCTTGCGCGCGCGTTGGCTGGAGAACCCCTATTACCAATACTTTTGCGGCGAGGAGAGCTTCTGCCACAAGCTGCCCTTCGATCGCTCCTCGCCCAGGCGCTGACCCGCTGGCGCCAGCGCCTGGGCGAGGAGCAGCTCACGGCCCTGCTACAGGAGAGCCTGTCGGTGGCGCACAAGAGCGGGGCGTTGTCGACCAAGGACCTGGAGCGCGTGGCGGTGGACACCACGGTGCAGCCCAAGGCCATCGCCTTCCCTACCGACGCCCGGCTGCTGCACAAGACGATCGTCATGCTGGGCAAGCAGGCCAAGGCGCACGGGGTGCCGCTGCGGCAGTCCTATGTGCGGGTCGCCAAGCGTGCTGCCCTGATGGCCGGGCGCTACAGGCATGCCAAGCAGTTCAAGCGCTACAACGGCCGTCTCAGGTTTCTGCGCACCCGCCTGGGCCGCCTGGGCCGCCTGGGCCGGCTGGTCCGCGACATCCGGCGCAAGACCGCGCACGACGCCGAGCAGCGCCGGGCCCTCGCGGTCCCGCTGTCACGCGCCGATCAGATCCGCCGCCAGAAGCAGCGCCAGCGCGGCTGGAAGCTCTACTCTTGGCACGCCCCCGAGGTCGAGTGCATCGGCAAGGGCAAGGCCAAGGCGCCCTATGAATTCGGCTGCAAGGTCTCAGTGACGACCCCGGTGACCAAGCCTAGGGGCGGACAATTCGTGCTCCACGCCAAGGCCCTGCACGGCAATCCTTATGACGGCCACACGCTCGGGCCCGTAATCGCCGAGACCGAACGGCTCACTGGCGTCGAGGTCAAACGCGCTCACGTCGACAAGGGCTATCGTGGACACCCCCCCCCAAGAAGCTCAGGGTCTGGATCTCCGGCCGGGTCCGCGGAGTGACACGGACCATCCGGCGCGAGATGAGACGTCGGGCCGCCGTCGAGCCGGTCATCGGCCACCTCAAGGCCGAGCACCGCATGGAGCGCAACTATCTCAAGGGGTTGCGTAGCAACCGGCCGAAGGCCAGGGCGACCGCGCAAACGCTATCCTCG
>JAKSBE010000247.1 GCA_022361275.1 Kiloniellales bacterium | reverse complement strand
GTGTGCTGCTTGTCGGTCTGGCTGTCCTTCTTGGTGCCGAAGCTGATCACCGGCAGCAGGTCCTCGACCTGGCTGAACATCCGCTTCTCGATGACCTCGCGGATCTTCTCGTAGCTGGTCCAGGAGGGGTTCTTGCCGTTGTTGTTGGCCCGGGCCCGGAGCGAGAACTTGACCACCTCGTTGCGGAAGTCCTTGGGGTTGGCGATCCCGGCCGGCTTCTCGATCTTGGACAGCTCGGCGTCCAGGATCTCGCGGTCGAAGACCTGGCCGGTGTCCGGGTCCTTGTAGTCCTGCTCCTCGATCCAGGCGTCGGCGTAGGCGATGTAGCGGTCGAAGAGGTTCTGGCCGTATTCCGAGTAGGATTCGAGGTAGGCCTTCTGGATCTCGTGGCCGATGAACTCGGCGTAGCGCGGCGAGAGCTCGGACTTGATGAACTCCACGTAGCGCTCCTCGGTCTCCTTGGGGAACTGCTCGCGCTTGACCGACTGCTCGAGGATGTACATCAGGTGCACCGGGTCGGCGGCGACCTCCTCGGTGTCGTAGTTGAAGGTCTCGGACAGCACCTTGAAGGCGAAGCGGGTCGAGACCCCGTTCATGCCCTCGTCGACCCCGGCGACCTCGCGGTATTCCTGGACCGACTTGGCCTTGGGGTCGGTGTCCTTGAGGTTCTCGCCGTCGTAGATCCGCATCTTGGAGAAGATCGAGGAGTTCTCGTGCTCGCGCAGGCGGGTCAGGACGCAGAACTTGCTGAGCGTGTCCAGGACCTCGGGCGCGCAGGGCGCCTCGCCCAGTTCGCTCTCCCGCAGGAGCTTCTCGTAGATCCGCGCCTCCTCGTGGACCCTCAGGCAATAGGGCACCTTGACCACGCAGATGCGGTCGAGGAAGGCCTCGTTGTTCTTGTTGTTCTTGAACTGCTCCCACTCGGCCTCGTTGGAGTGGGCCAGTACGGTGCCCTGGAAGGGGAAGGCGCCGAAGCTCTCGGTGCCCAGGTAGTTGCCCTCCTGGGTCGCGGTCAGCAGCGGGTGCAGCACCTTGATCGGCGCCTTGAACATCTCGACGAACTCCAGCATGCCCTGGGTCGTGCGGTTCAGGCCGCCGGAGAAGCTGTAGGCGTCGGGGTCGTTCTGGCTGTAGTGCTCGAGCTTGCGGATGTCGATCTTGCCGACCAGCGCCGAGATGTCCTGGTTGTTCTCGTCGCCCGGCTCGGTCTTGGCGATGCCGATCCGGCGCAGCCGCGAGGGCATCAGCCGGGTCACCGTGAACCTGGAGATGTCGCCGTCAAACGCGTCCAGCCGCTTGGTCGCCCAGGGGGAGATCAGGCCGTTGAGGCGGCGCTGGGCGACGCCGTACTTGCTCTCCAGAAGGTCGCCGAACTTGTCGGGGTCGAAGAGGCCGAGGGGCGACTCCAGCACCGGGCTGATCTCGTCGCCGGCCTTGAGGACGTAGATCGGATAGGCCTCCATCAGGCTCTTCAGGCGCTCCGCCAGGGACGACTTGCCGCCGCCCACGGGGCCGAGGAGATAGAGGATCTGCTTGCGCTCCTCCAGGCCCTGCGCCGCGTACTGGAAATAGCCCACGATCCGCTGGATCGTGTCCTCCATGCCGTAGAAGTCCCTGAAGGCCGGATAGATCTTGATGGTCCGGTTGAGAAAGACGCGGCCGAGGCGGGAATCCGCGCTGGTGTCGATCACCTCGGGCTCGCCGATCGCCGCGATCATCCTCTCGGCGGCGGTGGCGTACATCATCGGATCGTCGCGACACGCCATCAGGTAGTCCTGAAGACTCATGTCCTCCTGCTTGTCGCGGTCGTAGACTTCAGAGAAGAGGTCGAATACATCCTTGGCAAGGGCGGTCATCGTGGGCTCCCACACAAGTGCAGACGTTGACTTGCAACGGCGCCGAAGAATCTTGCACCAATATGGTTAACAGATCCTTGGCCTCCGTCGACAACGAGCTCCCGACCCCTTTATTTCCCTCAGTCTTGGTTTGTTATACGTGTTGACGCCTCGGCGTCTCCTCCGCGTTTGATCTTCGCCCCATACCCGACGTGGTGACCTCGGGCACGTTGCACAAGGGGGCGACTCGATGGTCACAGCCTAGCACGTCTCCATTGCGAAAGCCTGAAGCGCTTTCAGGTTCTCTTAACCCCGGCGGATAATCGCACCTTTGGGCATAAACCCTTTGGCAAGCGCCGGCCAGCCGGAGTTCGGACACCCCGGCGCGGGTCGACGGCATGGTCATTCGCCGGCCGGCGGCGCGCGCCGCCGGCTCCGCGCGCAAGCCGGACCGGCGGCCTCGGGGCGCCTCGTTCCCTCAGGGCGCCTCGTTCAGGGGCACGCCGTCGCCCGGGCCGGTGGCGTCGCTGCCCAGGCGCAGGCGATGGCCGTCGAGGTCCTCGACGTTCATCTCGCGCACGCCCCAGGGAAAGTCGGTCGGCGCCTGGCGGATGATGGCCCCCTTTCGCTTGTAGTCCTCGTGAAGCGCATCGACGTCGTGGACGAAGATCGAGATCCACATGCCCGGGGCGCCCTGTCCGTCCTGGCAGAGGAAGATCCTGACGTCGTCGCGGTGCACGCAGGCGAAGCCCGGCGGCGTGCCCCAATCCCATTCCTTCTGAAAGCCCAGCTTCTCGACGTAGTAGGCGATGGAGCTGGGAACGTTCTTCACGTTGAGGATCGGAACGGCGGATTCGAAGCGGTTCGGGCTCTGCTCCGCCGGGTCGGCCCCGGCGGCGATCAGGCGGTCCGCGATGCGCTTGTCGGTCTTGGGCGAGGCGTCGTTGAGCGGGGTGCAGCCGCGGCTGTCCTTGGCGGCCGGGTCGGCGCCCAGCTCCAGCAGCAGCGCGACCATCTCGGGCCGGTTCTTGACCACCGCGAAGTGCAGCGGCGTGCGGTGATGCTCGTAGCGGCTCATCTGGCGGGAGATCATCCGCGGGTCGCCTTCGACGAGGCTGCGGACCCGAGCGACCTGCCCGAGCGCGATGGCCGCGAAGATGTCGGGCTCGACCCCGCGGGCGATCAGGAACTCCGCCACGTCGTGCCGCACCTGCTGGAAGCAGGTGGCCCAGCCGATCACGCCCAGCTCGTGCTCGTCGCCCTCGCCCTCGACGTCGGCCCCGGCGTCCAGGAGGCGCTCGACCACGGCGAGGTGGCCGGCCTGGGCGGCCCAGTGCAGGGCGGAGGCGCGGTCGAGCCGATCGCGCAGCTTCACGTCGAAGCCGAGCCCGAGCAGCAGCCCGACGCAGTCGAGGTGCCCGCCCTCGGCCGCGAGGTGCAGCAGCGGCCGGTTCCATTTACCGCCGGTGATGCCGATCCTGGCGGGATGCGCGGCGAGCAGGCGGGCGAGGTCGTCCGCCCGGCCTTCGACCGTGGCGGCGATGATCTGGCCGTGGAGGCTCAGAGACTCGACATGGGCCTTGAGCGCGCGCCAGCTCTTGAAGCCGTACTGCCTGGCGAGGTCCAGATGGGCCTGATGCAGCTTGGCGGAGGGGTCGCTTCGACGCAGCTCTGCCAGGCGCTGCTTGGCGGTCTTCTTCAGCCAGTCGATATCGGGGCGGGATGGAAGCGTTTCGGCCATGAGACACCTTCTTTCTCGGCGCCCGGCGTCCGCAGCTCACGGGCAGAAAGAAGATGTGGAGCACGTCGGTATGAGAGGCGGGTTCAACCCTTCACGCGGACCGTCGGCCGCCCACTCGGCCGGGACGATATGATGGATCGCGCGGCGCCGAAGTCAAGCACGACGTAACGCCGCGACCTCGTCCTCGGCGAGCCGAGCCCTCTAGTGGCTCTGCACAGTGATTCTGACTGGTCGATCCCAGATCAAGCCGTATCACCACGGGTGGCGTTCGGCCGATCTCAAAGAGGCAAAATCTCTGTGTCGAGGATCTCGGTGCTGACTTGGATAAATCGGCGTGTCACCCCCACCCCACCCTCCCCCATCGAGGGGGAGGGAGATAGTCACGGCCGTCGCCCACTTAAGCCCTCCCCCTTGATGGGGGAGGGTGGGGTGGGGGTGACACGCCGAGACACAGTGAGGCTGACCCTACTCCTGGGTTCGAGCAACGACGGCGCCGTCCCGAAATCGCGCCCACAAACCGCTCAAAACTTCTGGGGCGAGCCCTCTAGCTCGGTTCGCCGTCCGCGAAGCCGAAGCCTTCGTTCTCGATGTAGCGGATCAGGGGGACCCAGTCCCTTTGCAGGGTCTCGGCCTGCAGGCTGTCGAGGTCGAAGATGCTCATGCCGCGCCAGGCCATCTCGTTGTAGATCGCGCGGTCCGGCAGCCAGCCGACGTCGCGGGTCTCCAGCTCCATCAGGAACATGTCCAGCCGCGCCGCGGCGCGGCTGCCGCTGCGCACCCGGTTGCGGACCAGGGCGAGCGGCTTGCGGTTCTTGCGGACCGCCTTGAGCTCCCGGACCTTGCCCAGGAACTCGCGGGTCGCGCCCTGGTCGAAGGCCGAGGCCAGCACCGGCACCACGATGACGTCGGCCATGGCGACCAGCTCCTTGGTCTCCTTACCGCGGACCGCCGCGGGCGAGTCGATGATCAGCCGTTCGGTGTCCTTGGGGGGCTTCTTCGTCGACTTGACCCAGTCCATGCCGGTGATCGGCGGCGCTGTGTCCGGGCGCGCCTCCAGCCAGCCGAGGCTGGAGCGCTGCCGGTCGGTGTCGGCGAGCACCGTCGGCAGGCCGCCGGCGGCGAAGGCCGCGGCCAGGTTGGTCGCGATGGTGGTCTTGCCGCAGCCACCCTTGGAGTTGGCGACGAGGACCGAGATCATGACCCCGGCGGCGCCTCAGCCCCGGATCCAGAAAGGCTCGGTGGCGGCGAAGTCGGCCCAGCGCCGCAGCATGGCCGGGCGCGCAGCGTCGATGGCGCTGCTATACCAGCCGATCACCATGCCGGCCGCGGCGCGCAGCGCGGCGGTGTTGCTGCCCTCTCCCTTGCCGTGAAGGCTGTCGAGCAGGTCTTCCGCGACCACCACGTCGTTGAGGTGGCCCAGCTCGTCCTGCAGGGACTTCAGGGCCTTGAGATAGGGCCGGGTCCTGCCCTTGGGGTAGAGGGAGGAGAAGAACTCGCAGGTGTAGCGCAGCTTCTTCAGGGTGATGCGCAGGCGGTGCCGTTCCTCGTCGGAGAGCTGCGCGAAATCGCGGCCCTCCTTCAGGACCCGCTTGTGGCGTTTGCGCAGGAGCCGGCAGGCGTAGTCGGAGAGCGGCTCCTCGAAGCGGCCGTTGGCCTCGCCGTCGTGCCAGCCGCCGGTCTCGGTCCAGCGCTCGAGGTCCAGGACGAAGGCGGTGTAGCGTCCCGAACGCAGCGCCGCGCGGGCGCGCTCGTAGCCCAGCGTGCGGGCGTCTTCGGCCGCGGCGATCAGGGCCGCGAGGTCGCCGCTGTCCGGCCGGGCCGCCTGCAGGGGCGGCACCAGCTCGGTCAGGAAGACGTCCCAGTCGCGCGCCGGGCCCAGGCTCTGGATCAGCCAGCGCGCTTCCTGGTTGATCCAGGCGGCGTCCTCGGCCGGCAGGATCGTCTTGAAGACCGAAAGCGCGGAGCGCAGGCGCCGCAGGGCGACCCTGAGCTGATGCACGCCTTCCGGATCGTCGTCTTCCAGGACCGGCGCATGGTTGGCCAGCCAGTGACGGAGGCAGCTGCGAAAGATCCCGTCCAGGGCGCGGTCCAAGGTGATGTCGCGCGGGAACGCGGGGTCCGCCGCCCGCACCCACTTCGGTGCCTCGCCACCGGCGAGGGCGTAGCCCCGCTCCGAGGTGCGGATCGTCTGCAAGGCCAGCGGGGTCTCGCCGACCAGCTTGCGGGCGAGGTCGTAAAGCACCTCGGAAGCGCCTTCGAGAAGCTCGAGCCCCAGCTCCGCGACAGGCTGCCGGCCGTCCCCGGTGACGACCTCGCCCTCGTCGAGGGCGGCCTCGATCACGGCCTTGGGCAGGTTGCGCCCGCCGCGGCGCAGCTTACGCGTCCGGCGCTCGATCCGGGCGGTGAAGACCGGCTCCAGCTCGGCCGGCAGGATCAGGCCCATGTGCCGCTTCAGCTCCGGATCCTCGATCCGCTTCAGGTCGGGACGGGCCGAAGGCAGGGGACAGGAGAACGCGCCGCGCGTCGGCAGCCCGCCGGCGCCATCGGCCGCGGTCTCCACGCTCTGAACGAAGCGTTTGCCGTCCTTGCGGACCCGGAGCGTCAACCCGCGGCGGCGCAGGCGCCGGTCGGCGGTGTCGTAGTAGACGGTCTCCAGCGCACGGACCGCCTCGCCCCCGGCCCGGGTCGCCAGGAGGCGGCTTGACCAGGCCTCCTTCAGCCGCTCCGGCTCGGCCGTGAGCTTGAGCTCGATCTCTTGCTTCGGCGGCTCGTGGCCGATCCGGGTGGGCTCGGAGTGTCCAGCGCCCTCCGCCGCCAGGAGCCGTGCTGTCTCAACTTCCGGCACAGGGGCCTCCCCACCCAGCCTGCATCCCGTCTTCGAGGCTTCATGGCTGTCAAATTAGGGAACGATTTGGCCTGCCTCAAGGAACCACAGCCGTTTTTTACATTTTCATGACACGACGGTCTTTGTCGATATCCGTTTCACGCAAGGCGGATCATGTTCAGGCCATTCCCATGAGGCGTTGCGGCCTCTTTTCCGGCGAGCGGAAGACTCCCCATGGCACGAGCTTGGATCGGCACCTCGGGGTGGAGCTATCGCAGTTGGCGGGCGGGCTTCTATCCCAAGGACCTGAAGCCGGACCCCTGAAGCCGGGTCGATGGCTCGGCTTCCAAGCCGAGCGCCTGAACGCCTTCCTAAGCGGCCTGCCGGCCGGGCAGCGGGTGGCCCTCGGGTTCCGCGATCCCCTGGGCACTGCGTCGAGACCTGCGCGGTCCTGGAAGCCCATGGCGCCGCCTTCCGCCCCTCCGAGCCGGCGCCGCCGGGCCATCGAGGCGGATGATCCCGGGCCATCGCCCGGCCTCAAGGGATCTTTCCATTAAAGGGGATCTTTCCATTAAAGGATTTTTTCAGGGCCTTGACCTAGCCTGCGGGCCGCATTCTTGACCTTCATGCCCAGCGGAGAGCCAGGTATGGCAGAGGGATTCAGCGCCGCCGAGCGAGGGCCGGCGCCCGCGGCGCCGGACGTGCCTGGGGCCCTGTCCGGGGCCGCCGGCCGGACCGCCCCGCACCTCGGCCTCTACGCCGTGGAGGTGCCGCCGGCCGGGCGGCGCCAGATCTACCCGATCTATCCGCAGCTCTTCATCAGGCTCAACTTCGACCTCGCCCTGCCGGCGGCCGGCCGCCGCGGCGACGACATGGTGCTGTGCTTCGACAACGGCGGCGAAGCCGTGTTCCAGGGCTTCGTCGGCATCGCCGAGACCCATCCGACCCTGCATCTGCTGCCGCCCGACGGCAGCCTGCTGCCGGGCGACACCCTGGCCGCTGCTCTGGTCGAGCTGGGCGAGGCGCCGGCACTGCCGAGCGACGACGGCCTGGCGGCCCTCGCCGCCCACACCGTCACCCAGCCCGAGGCCGCCGCCCCTCCGCCGGCCGAGCCCCAGCCGGCCCTGCCGGAGCCCGATTTCCCGGTCCCAGATTTCCCGGTCCCAGATTTCCCGGTCCAGGAGATTTTGCAGGACCTCGAAGCCCAGGGCGTGGTGCCCGCGGCCGCGCCGCCGCCCGTCGAAGCCGCCGGCTCCGCGGCCGACCTGGTTCACCAGGTCGCCTCGGCCCTTCCGGACTTCGCGGCCGGGGCCGAAGGCGAGACCGGTGCGCCCGCGGCGCCGGCCGTCGCCGAGGATGACGGGCTGGCGGACCCGGCGCTACGTGCCGCGGCACAGGCGGCACCGGAGCCCCGCCCGCAGCCGCGACCTCTGGAGGCGCAGGCGCTGGAGCTCGAGCAGGAGTTCGGTCAGGACCGGGTGGGCGTCGTCGCGCCGGAGATGATCGGGGCCGGCGTCGAGGCACCCTGGACCGGGGGCGAGACCTCGGCCGAGGCCTTCGCCGGGACGGAAGCCGCGCCGCCTTCCGCGCCCGTCCCGGAGACGGCGCCGCCAGCGGAGGCGACGGCTTGGCCGGAGGCCGCGGTGCCGGATCTGCCGCCGGTCGAGGCCCCGGCCGCGGTGCAGCCAGAGCCGCCCGCCGGTCCGCCGATGGAGACGGACGCCGAAGCCGGAGACCGGACCTGGGTGGAAACCTGGGCCGGCATAGCCGCGACGCCCGAGCCGGAGGTCGCGATGCCGGCGGACCCGCTCCTGCCGGCGGCCCCGCCGGCGGCCCCGTCAGCGGAAAGCGTCGCGGCGACGCCCGAGCCTCCGCCCTGGCCTGCGCTCTGGCCCGAACCGGCGTCGATGGCGGCGTCCGAAGTCGCGGAACTGGATCGCGCGCTCCCCGAGGCCCCGCCGTCGGAGGCCCCACCGCGGGAGACCGAGGTTCCCGAGGTCGCGCTCTGGCAGCCCGAGGCGGACAGGCCGGCAGCGGCCGCCGAGGTCGTGGTTTCGGAGGCCTCGGCCGCGCTTCCCGCTCAGCCTCAAGCGGGCGAGCCGCCTGTGGCCCCCGCCATCGAGGCCGAAGGGATGGCGCCGGCCGCCCCGGCCGAGCCGTTCGATGTCGAGACCGAGCCGCCGGAGAATACGCCGGACGCCGTCCTGTCCGGGATCGCCATGCCCGACTTCGCGGCGCTGGCGGTGCAGGCCGGCCTCGACCTGCCGCCCGGCCCCGAGCCGGAGTCCGGATCGGATCCGGTCGCCGACCCCGGGGCGGCCGCAGGTACGGCACCTGGAGCGGGCCCCGAAGCGGAGCCCGTGCCGCCGCCCATGGAGCTGTTCGAAAGCCCTGCGGATCCTTTGCCGCCGTCCATCCTGGAGACCGGCGCGACCGCCGGGGCAGCCGAGACGCCGGAGGCCGGGCGCGGGGCCGGCATCCTGCGCAGCGCCATGGCCAGCATGCTGCGGGCCGGCAACCGGATCCTGCCGCCGCGCGGCTTCGAGGCCGAGGACGCCGTCGCGGAGGCACCGGAGGCCATGGCGGAGGTCGTGGCGGAGGCCGTGGCCGCCCCGCGCTCCGTACTCGACGAGGAGGAGGTGCTCGAACTCACGGAACCGGCCGAGACGCCCCTGCCGGTGCCGCCCGTCATCTTGCTGGAGAGCGCCGGCGCCCCGCCGCCGCCGCTGGAGGAAGGCAAGGGACCGGTACAGGACCTGGACGCGATCGAACTCTTCTCGGATCCGCTGTCCTACGGCGCCGGGGTGATGGAAGGCCCGGCGGCCGCGCCCATGGTGCCGCAGACCATGGCGCGGGAGCCCGGCGCCGGTCGGCGCCTGGGTCGCCAGGAGCCGACGCCCGCCGCGGTCCGGGATGCGGTCCGCCTCGCGCTGCACCAGATGGACGAGGGCGATCTCTTCGACTTCGGCGCCGGTGAGGGCGACGCGCCTGCCGCCCCGTCTGGTCCGGGGGGCGGGCCGCGCGCCTTGCCCCCGGCAGCGGAACGGAGTGAGCGCTCCGAGACCTGATACCAAGGAGCAGTGTGCCAGCAGAGTTCCGAGTTCTTGCCGGAGATCATCCTTCGACAGGGCGCGAAGCGCGGGGCCGCGCCCGGATGAGGTGACAATGCCTGCTCGCTCCTTGGTATCAGGGATGGCAGCCGGCCAGGCGGGCGCGGTGGATCGTCAGGGCGCGGACCGTGTCGATCAGCGGGGTCTCGATGTCGAGCAGGTCGCCGATCTCGGCGACCGCCCCCACCAGGGCGTCGATCTCCATGGGCCGGCCGCGCTCCAGGTCCTGGAGCATCGAGGTCTTGAAGGGGCCGATCCGCTCCGCCGCCTGCAGCCGCTCCTCGATCTCCATGTCGAAGCGGACGCCCAGGGCCTCGCCGACCCGCATGGCCTCCACCATCATCGCCCGCATCACCGCGCGGGTATCGGGATCCCGGGCCAGGCCCGACATGGTGCCCCGGGTCAGAACCGAGATCGGGTTGAAGGTCAGGTTGCCCAGCAGCTTGACCCAGATCTCGTCGCGGATCCGCCCGCGGACCGGCGCCTCGAGACCGCCGGCCGCCATGACCTCGGCCAGGGCCTGGACCCGCCGCGAGCGGCTGCCGTCCGGCTCGCCCAGGGGGAAGCGGTGCGCCAGGCTGACCGTGACCACGCCGGGCTCGGTGATCTCCGCCGCGGCGTAGAGCACGCAGCCCAGGCAGCGTGCCGGCGGCAGCCGGCGCCAGAGCGCGCCGTCGGGATCGAGACTCTTCAGGCGATGGCCTTCCAGGGCGCCGCCATGGCGATGGAAGTACCACCAGGGCAGGCCGTTCTGGGCCGAGACGATGGCGGTCTCCGGGCCCAGCAGCGGCTGGATCGCCTCGGTGACGGCGGGCAGCGACGTCACCTTCAGGGCGAGGATCACGTAGTCCTGCGGGCCGGCCGCCGCCGGGTCGTCGGTCGCCGCCAGCCGAAGGACGCTCTCGTCCTCCGGCGTGATCACCTTGAGGCCCCGGGCGCGGATCGCCTCCAGGTGCGGCCCGCGGGCGATCAGGGTGACCTCGGCCCCGGCCCGGGCCAGGACCGCGCCCAAATGGCCGCCGATCGCGCCGGCGCCGTAGATACAGATCTTCATGGCTCCCGCTCGCCCCCGAAGCCGCGACAGTGCACGGCCGGAAGGTTAGCAGTGCCTCCGCAGGATTGCGATAGGGCGCGGGGTCAGACGGAGAGGTTGAAGAGCTGCGCCGGCTCCGGCCGCAGAGAGGGCTCGGCGCCGGCCTTCCGATAGGCCTCGCTGCCCTGGGCCAGGGCCTGCGCCCCGGCCTCCGGCCCGCCCTCGGGGCGGCTCTGGGCGTAGAGTTGCGCCGCGAGGCCGCTGTTGCCGCGCTGGACCGGCGCGCCGCCCCCGAAGTC
>JAKSBE010000462.1 GCA_022361275.1 Kiloniellales bacterium | reverse complement strand
TTTCGGAAGCAGGGCAGCTGGCAACGTGCTCGCTGCCCTGCAACATTTCTAGCGTAACCCAATGTTGCTGGGAAGTGTTTTCTTGCTGCGTCGCAACAAAATGACCCGCTTTTCAGGCTGATCTTTCGATTTCTTTCCGCAACGCACAATTCTTGTGCAAGTGCTTCCAGTTGCGCTCAAGAGCTAGGCGGACCCGAGTCCTGAAGCGGCGCTCTTCTCCCCGGTCCTCGCCCCTAGCCCCCCGACCCTGCGGTCGCGGTGTCCGACTCGGCGCGAGGGACAAACGGCGCCGCGACAGCCGTGTCGGCGGTGCCGGGTCAGCCGGCTCCGAAGTGGGCCCTTGAAGCCACCTGCGGTCCCCACCCTCACTGGCCGTCAAGCTACACTGGCCGTCAGGCCCGGCCATGACAGCTGGGATGTGCAGGGTCGAAGAAGCGAAGCGTCGGGCCGCGGACCTCAGCCGATCCGCTCGACGTCGAAGGTGACCTCCGGCTTCAGCAAGGCCTCCTGCGCGGCGACGATCTGCAGCTCGCGGCTCTCGGCGATTCCGGTCTCGCTCAGGATCGCGAAGATCCCGGCGGCGGCGTTGGCCAGGGCGTCTTCGACCGAGCAGCCCTGCAGCAGATGGCCGAGGAAGAGCGCGGCCACGGAGTCGCCGGCCCCGTTGGGCGCCGGGTCCAGCGGCAGGCGCGGGGTCGCGACCCGGTAGGCCGCGTCTCCGGTGACCGCCAGCATGCCGATCTCGTCGTAGGCGGATTCGGGATGCCGCAGGCTGGTGACCAGCAGGACCCTCGGCCCGGGCTGTGACCCGCGCTGGAGCAGGCCGCGGGCCGCCGCCAGCGCGTCCTCCAGGCTCTCGATCGGCCGGCCGGACAGTTCCGCCAGCTCGAAGAGGTTCGGGGTCAGGATGTCGGCCGCCGGCACCGCCCGGTCGCGGAAGAAGTCGGGCAGGCCCGCGCGGACGTAGAGACCGCGGCCCTGGTCGCCCATCACCGGGTCGCAGCAGAAGAGCGCCTCCGGGTTGGCGGCGCGGACCGCGGCCAGTGCCTCCAGGACCACGGCGCCGACCGCCGGGTCGCCGAGGTAGCCGGAGAGCACCGCTCGGCAGTCGGCCAGGACGCCGCGCTCGCCGATGCCCCGGACCACCTCGCGCAGCTCCTCGGCGGAGAAGGCCCGGCCGCGGCAGCTTTCGTAGCCGGCGTGGTTCGAAAACTGAACGGTCATCACCGGCCAGACCTCGAAGCCGAGGCGCTGCAGCAGGAAGACCACGACGGCGTTGCCGACATGCCCGTAGGCGACGTGGGACTGGATCGAAAGGATGGCCATGGCGGTCCTTCTGCCTTGCCGGCCGCCCGCTTGCCAGGCGGCCCGCAATGGTTATAGTCCGCGCCGGTTTCCGGCGACAGGCCTTGGCGCTTGGCTCGAGAGGGCATTGGGCCGAGCGCCGGACTGCACGGCCGAACAAGACTGCACAGCCGAACAACAGGGGGAGAATGCCATGGATGCGACCGCCCGTCCGCGCCGCAGCGTGCTCTACATGCCGGGGTCCAACGCCCGGGCGCTGGAGAAGGGGCGCAGCCTGCCGGCCGACGCCCTGATCCTGGACCTGGAGGACGCGGTCGCCCCCGACGCCAAGGCAACCGCCCGCGGGCAGATCGCCGAGGCGGTGACCGCCGGCGGCTACGGCCGGCGCGAGCTGGCGATCCGGGTCAACGGCCTGGACACGCCCTGGGGCCGGGACGACGTCGCTGCGGCCGCCGCCTGCGGGCCCGACGCGATCCTGCTGCCCAAGGTCGAGACCGCGGCCATGGTCGCCGAGCTGGAGGCCCTGATGGCCGAGGCCGGCGCGCCCGAGCGCACGGCGATCTGGTGCATGATGGAGACCCCGCTGGGCATGCTCAACGCCAAGGAGGTCGCCGGCGCCTCGAAACGCGTCGCCTGCCTGGTCATGGGCACCTCGGACCTGGTCAAGGACCTGCAGGCCGCCCACACGCCGCAGCGCCTGCCGGTGCTGACCTCGCTGTCGCTCTGCATCCTGGCGGCCCGCGCCTACGGCCAGGCGATCCTCGACGGGGTCCATCTGGACCTCCAGGACGACGAGGGCTTCGCGGCCGCCTGCGTCCAGGGCAAGGAGCTCGGCTTCGACGGCAAGACCCTGATCCATCCCAAGACCATCGCCAAGGCCAACGAGGTCTTCGCGCCGTCCGCGGCCGAGGTGGCCCAGGCCCACAAGGTCATCGCCGCCCACGCCGAGGCCGCGGCGGCGGGCAAGGGCGTGGTGGTGCTCGACGGCAAGCTGATCGAGAACCTCCACGTCGAGGCGGCCCGGCGCACGGTGGCGCTGGCCGAGGCCATCGCCGAGCTGGAGTCGGCCGCCGGGCCATGAGCAAGACCGACCCGGGCCGCTTCTTCGAGGACTTCCAGGTCGGGCGGGTCCTGACCCATGCCACGCCGCGCACGGTGACGGCCGGCGACCAGGCGCTCTACACCGCCCTGACCGGCAGCCGCTTCGCCCTGCAGTCCTCGGACGTCTTCGCGCAAGCCCTGGGCTATCGCCAGGCGCCGCTCGACGACCTGCTGGTGTTCCATGTCGTCTTCGGCAAGACCGTGCCCGACATCTCGCTCAACGCCGTGGCCAACCTCGGCTACGCGGCCTGCCGCTTCGGCGCGCCGGTCTATCCCGGCGACACCCTGTCAACGGTCAGCGAGGTGATCGGCGTCAAGGAGAACGCCAACCGCAAGACCGGCGTGGTCCACGTCCGCTCGACCGGACGCAACCAGGAGGGCGCGGTCGTGCTCGACTACGTCCGCTGGGTCATGGTCGCCAAGCGCGATCCGGCGGCGCCCGCGCCCGACCCCGTGGTGCCCGAGCTGCCCGAAGGGGTCGACGGCGGCGCGCTCGCGCTGCCCGAGGCGGTGGACTTCGCCGGCTACGACCTCGCGGCCGGCGGCGCGCGCCACCGCTGGGGCGACTACGCCGTGGGCGAGCGGATCGACCACGTCGACGGCATGACCCTGGAGGAGGCGGAGCACCAGCTGGCGACCCGGCTCTATCAGAACACCGCCAAGGTGCACTTCAATCAGCATCTGGCCAGGGACGGCCGCTTCGGCCGCCGCCTGGTCTACGGCGGCCACGTGATCTCGCTGGCCCGGGCGCTCAGCTTCAACGGCCTGGCCAACGCGGTGCGGATCGCGGCGATCAACGGCGGCCGCCACGTCGGGCCCTGCTTCGCCGGCGACACCCTCTACGCCTGGTCGGAGGTCCTGGAGGCGGCCGCGCTGCCGGGCCGCGACGACCTCGGCGCCCTGCGCCTCCGGACCGTCGCCGCCAAGGACCGGCCCTGCGCCGACTTCCCGCGCAAGGACGCCGAGGGCAGGTACGACCCGGCGGTGCTGCTGGACCTCGACTACTGGGTGCTGCTGCCGCGGTAGCGCGGCAGCATATCGTTATTAGGGGGCCTGAAACCCACTCGCCTTCCCGCCGCCGCGCACGCCTCTCCCCGGCGGAGCCGGGTGGAGGGATGATTCGGGACAAGCGGAGTCGAAGTCGACCAGGGACGCCAGGCGTTCCTGACAGAAGCCCGGATAGACGAAGCGCCGGGGCTGTGGCGGGAGACCCGCCACGCTGCGCCCTGGAGAAGGGCGCAACCCCGACGCTTCAGGAACCAGCAAGCCGGCTCCGGCAAGCGAGAGAGGCGGGACTTTCGACCGTCACGCGCCGGCAATCGGACCTGGCGACCCCGACAGCGGCAGCGGTGCGGACGTCGGTCCCCGGAGGAACCGCAGCCCCACCTCGGAGGGCGGTACCGCTTCGCACGGCACTTCCGGCGGCGCCTCCGCACCGCAGCCTTGAGGACGAGCCTCACGACCGCGGCCGGTTCGCCACGGGCGGGCCGGACATCGAGCGGGGCAAGCCCCGAGCGCTGTCGGACTGGCCTGCCGAACCCTGGCGATGGGCCCGAGGACCCCCGAGGATTTCGGCGGGCCCGGGATCACGAAGGATCCCGCCGCCCAGTCGGCGCATCCGTCCCGCGCAGGGAGGGTGGATGCCCCGGCCGAAAGGCCGATGATGCGCAACGGCACCTCTGCCTTCCGAAGCAGTAACGTCGGCCGGCGGGCGGCAAACGCTACCTTGCGAGGCCGTCGGACCGCGACGAAGGGCAAGCCCTCCACCGGAACCGGATGACGGCCCCCAGGGAACCTCGGCGAGCGTCCGGCTCTTGGACCAAGTCCGCAAGACCTTCGCGTCGCTTGCGGCCCCCCAGCACTCTCGCGTGCAGATCCAGGGTCGCGCGAAAGGTTAACGCCAGCAAGAAAAAAAACCAAGAATTCCGCCAATTTCCTGTGCATAACGCCGGCCGGATTGCACAAAACCCCAACAACTTTTCCACCGCTCTATCCACATCCTCGGGATTATTGCGCGATCTCAAAGCGATGCTGCCGGGTCCTCCGGAGACCGGGCGCGACGGCGCAGCCGTGGCATCGGCCGCTCCATCGGTCTTCACCCCCAGGGTCCCTTATCTCTGGGTCCCTTATCCCAGGGGCCCCTTGCGTTGACGTGACCGGGAGCGGCGATTAAACCAGTTCTTCATCCGGGGCGTAGTGCAGTGCAACAACGGATCGCGAGGCCCTTCCCCATGACCACCCAGAACCGGCCCCTTTCGCCGCATCTTCAGGTCTACCGGCCGCAGCTGACCTCGATGATGTCGATCACCCACCGGGTGACCGGCGTCGCGCTGGCGGTCGGCACCCTGCTGCTGGTCTGGTGGCTGGTCGCCGCGGCGACGGGTCCCGAGGCCTATGCCACCGCCCAGGGCGTGATCTCCTCCGTGATCGGCCGGCTCTTTCTCTTCGGCTGGACGCTGGCGCTGTTCTATCACCTCTGCAACGGCATCCGGCACCTCTTCTGGGACGCCGGCTACGGCTTCGAGCTGAAGTCGGCCTACGCCTCCGGCTGGGCGGTCCTGGTGGCGACGGTCGCGCTGACCCTGCTGGCCTGGGTCTGGGGCTACGCCACCCTGGCCGGCGCCACGGGGACCGGCGCCGCGGGGGGCGGGGCATGAGCCTGCGCTCGCCCCTGGGCCGGGTGCGCGGCCTCGGCTCCGCCAGGGAAGGCGTCGGCCACTGGTGGGCGCAGCGGCTGACGGCCCTCTCCCTCATCCCGCTGACCCTGTGGTTCTGTGTCGCGGTCGCGAGCCTGGCGGGGGCGGACTACGTCACCTTCCGGGCCTGGGTCGGCCAGCCGGTCAACGCCGGCCTGCTGATTCTCCTGATCGTCGCGGTCTTCTATCACGCCGTGCTGGGCGTCCAGGTGGTGATCGAGGATTACGTTCATGGCGAGGGCGCAAAACTCGCCCTGCTGCTGATCACCAAGGCGCTGGCCGTCGTATTAGGATTAGCGGCGTTGCTGTCCGTGCTGACCATTCTCTTTCGGGGCTGAGCCGGGATGACCAAGGCATACGACATCATCGACCATACCTACGACGTCGTCGTCATCGGCGCCGGCGGGGCCGGCCTGCGCGCGACCCTGGGACTGGCGGAGGTCAACCTGAAGACCGCCTGCATCACCAAGGTCTTCCCGACCCGCAGCCACACCGTGGCGGCCCAGGGCGGGATCTCGGCGGCGCTGGGCAACATGGGCGAGGACGACTGGCGCTGGCATATGTACGACACGGTCAAGGGCTCGGACTGGCTGGGCGACCAGGACGCCATCGAGTACATGACCCGCGAGGCGATCCCGGCGATCATCGAGCTGGAGCACTACGGCGTACCCTTCAGCCGGACCGAGGCGGGCAAGATCTACCAGCGGCCCTTCGGCGGCATGACCACCGAGTTCGGCGAGGGCATCGCCCAGCGCACCTGCGCCGCCGCCGACCGCACCGGCCACGCCATGCTGCACACCCTCTACCAGCAGAGCCTGCGCAACCACGCCGAGTTCTTCATCGAATACTACGCCATCGACCTGATGATGGACGAGGGCGGCTGCCGCGGGGTCGTCGCCTGGAACCTGGACGACGGCACGATCCACCGCTTCAAGGCGCACATGACCATCCTGGCCACGGGCGGCTACGGGCGGGTCTACTTCTCCTGCACCGGCGCCCACACCCAGACCGGCGACGGCAACGCCATGGCCCTGCGCGCCGGCCTGCCCTGCCAGGACATGGAGTTCGTGCAGTTCCATCCGACCGGGATCTACGGCGCCGGCACGCTCATCACCGAGGGCGCCCGCGGCGAGGGCGGCATCCTCAGGAACGCCGAGGGCGAGCGCTTCATGGAGCGCTACGCCCCCTCGGCCAAGGACCTGGCCAGCCGCGACGTGGTCAGCCGCTCCATGACCATGGAGATCCGCGAGGGCCGCGGCGTCGGCCCGAACAAGGACCACATCCATCTGCACCTGGAGCACCTGGATCCCAAGCTCCTGGCCGAACGCCTGCCGGGGATCTCGGAATCGGCCAAGATCTTCGCCGGGGTCGACGTCACCAAGGAGCCGATCCCGGTGCTGCCGACCTGCCACTACAACATGGGCGGGGTCCCGGCGAACTACCATGGCGAGGTCCTGACCACCGCCAAGGGCAACGGCGCCGACGTCAAGACCGTGTCCGGCCTGATGGCGGTCGGCGAGGCGGCCTGCGTCTCGGTCCATGGCGCCAACCGCCTGGGTTCCAACTCCCTGCTCGACCTGGTGGTCTTCGGGCGCGCCGCGGCCCTGCGCTGCGCCGAGGTCGTCAGGCCGGGCGAGAGCCATCGGCCGCTGCCCGACGACGCCGACGAGGCGGCCCTGACCCGCTTCGACAAGCTGCGCCACGCCGACGGCGACACGCCCACGTCCCGGCTACGCCTGGACATGCAGCGCGCCATGCAGGCGCACGCCGCGGTCTTCCGCACCGGCGAGACCCTGGACGAGGGGGTGGAGAAGCTCGACTCGGTCTGGCGGCGCCGGGCCGACATCAAGGTGACCGACCGTTCGATGATCTGGAACTCGGACCTGGTCGAGACCCTGGAGCTCGACAACCTCATGGCCCAGGCCGTGGTCACCATGAAGTCGGCGGCCAACCGGCAGGAGAGCCGCGGCGCCCACGCCCGCGAGGACTTCCCGGACCGCGACGACGAGAACTGGATGAAGCACACCCTGGTCTTCCTCGACGACAAGGGCCGGACCGACTTCTCCTACCGCTCGGTCACCCTGCAGCCCATGACCAACGAGGTCCAGTCCTTCCCGCCCAAGGCGCGGGTGTACTGAGCCGAGCGAGCGTCGTGGTGCTGGTAGCCCTCTTGTCGTCTGTCAAGCCCGGCCATGGCAGCCGGCGGTGCCGGCCGTCGCGAAGCTAGAAAATCGAAGCGGAGAATCGGACCGACATGGTTGAATTCGCACTCCCCGCGAACTCCAGGATCCAGGCCGGCAAGACCTGGCCGAAGCCGGAGGGCGCCAAGCAGACCAAGGCCTTCAAGGTCTACCGCTGGAACCCCGACGACGGCGCCAACCCCCAGGTCGACCGCTACGAGCTCGACCTCGCGGACTGCGGGCCGATGGTCCTGGACGCCCTGATCAAGATCAAGAACGAGGTCGATCCGACCCTGACCTTCCGGCGCTCCTGCCGCGAGGGGGTCTGCGGCTCCTGCGCCATGAACATCGACGGCACCAACACGCTGGCCTGCACCCATTACATCAGCGAAATCTCCGGCGACGTGAAGGTCTATCCCCTGCCGCACATGCCGGTGGTCAAGGACCTCGTGCCCGACCTGACCCAGGCCTACACCCAGTACGCCTCGATCGAGCCCTGGCTCAAGGCCACCACCCCGGCGCCGGAGCGCGAGCGCCTGCAGAGCCCGGAGGAGCGGGCCGAGCTCGACGGGCTCTGGGAGTGCATCCTCTGCTTCTGCTGCTCGACCGCCTGCCCCAGCTACTGGTGGAACGGCGACCGCTACCTGGGCCCGGCGATCCTGCTGCAGGCCTACCGCTGGATCGCGGACAGCCGTGACGAGTTCACCGGCGAGCGCCTGGACGAGCTCGAGGATCCCTTCCGGCTCTACCGCTGCCACACCATCATGAACTGCACCAAGACCTGCCCCAAGGGGCTGAACCCGGCCAAGGCCATCGGCGAGATCAAACAGCTCATGGTCCAGCGCAAGGTTTAGCGGCCCTTCCGAACGGCACCGCGATCACGCTTTCGTTTGGGCCCTCGCCGAACGGGGGCGGCTCTGCTATTAGAAGGCCATGAGCATCCGACATCTTCTGGCGGTGGTTGTCGCCGGCGTCGCTGGCACCCTTGCCAACGCCCTGGCCGTGGCGGCCTTCGTCAATCCCGAGCTGATCCGCCTGGCCCTGGTGCCCGGCCGCTACGGCGTCGCGGTGGCGGTCGCCCTGGCGATCCCCCTGAGCCTGCGGCTGGTCCGCGGCCGGCTCGCGCCCTGGGCCGCGCTGGTCCTGCTGACCGTGATCCCCTCACTCCTGGCCAAGTTCGTCTTCGGCGCCGGCGCACCCTGGCACCTCGTGCTCGCGCTCAACGCGGTCTACGGCCTCGCGGCGCTGGCCGCCTACCGCATGGTCGCCGGGGTCAGCCGCCTGAGGCTGCTCCGGGCCTAGAGCAGCCCGCGTTCATGCGAACGCGGATAAGCTGCTCTCACTCTATAAGACAGATCAAACTATCTGCACCTGATTGAGGCCAGTTAAGCGCGGTTCGATCTGGTCCTCTGTTTTCGCGAGCCACGTTCTTACCTCCACCCGACCCGCGCGCAGTGCCACGCGTACGCGCCCGATCAAGGGGTATCACGAACTTCCCCCTCCCCCTTGACGAGGGAGGGCCGGGGTGGGGGCGGCACTCTGGAAATGCCCAAGCGAGCACCGCGAAAAGAGCGGCGCGCCGCCGGTACTTCTCCACGACCGTGGAGGGACGAAACCTAGCGGCCGTTAGCAAGTCCGTAAGAAACGCCGGGGTATGCCATGTCTACGGCAGGTTCCAGCGCCACCTGCCGAAAAAAGACCTTTGCCAGGGATTGACGACATGAGCGTCCCGCACGCGGCGGCGACACGCCATTCTGCGTCGGTCCGTGGGGGGCTGACGGCGGGTCGGCACCCTGCGGCAGCCTTGAGCATCGCGGCGGTCGGTCTGCTGGCGATGACGGGACCGGCTTCCGCGTCCGATTGCGAACTGCTCGGTTATCTTTCGAGGGAGACGGCCCCCCTGGGCTCGGCAGTATCCGATACCACCGGGCCCTGGGGCGCCGCCGCGCGGCGGACGGAGGCCGGCCGGGTCCGGCTCCGTGCCGACAACTCCCTGATGCCGGCTTTCGACAGCCCCTGCGGGCTCTTCCTCGACGCCGCGCTCCTGGGCGACCGGCTGTCCCTCGACGTCGCCCAGGCCGAGGACCGGCCGACCCTCGCGACTCTGACCGCCGACCTGGGCCCCGAGACCGGCTGGGCGCGCTGGTCGGTCGAGACCTCCTTCATGGCCGAGGACGCGGCCGAGGCGGACCCCACCAGCTACGTCGGCGCCCGCAACGGCTTCGGCCTCTTCGACGAGCGCCTTCGGGCCTCGGCCGACTTTGGCCTCTCCCTGGACCAGGCCCGCGAGCCGAGCGGCTACGCCACCCGCTACCGCCTGGCCGCGGACCTCTGGCGCGGCGAGGGGCTGGCCCTCTCGGGCAGCGCCGGCTTCGCGCTGGCCAGCGCGGGCTACGCCGCCGAGGGCGTCGACGTGGGCGCGGACCGGGCGCGGCGGCGGGTCGCGATGGCACTCGACTGGCGGCGGCTTGGCCTGGATCTGGAGCACAGCGTCTCGACCGACAACGTCGCAGGCGAGGCGGGCCAGAACACGGACCGCTGGCGCGCCTGGGCGGCCAGCTTCGATGTCGACCTCTCGGGCCTGCACAGCCTGCTGCCCCGCGACGTCGGCCTGACCCTCGAGCAGGAGCGGGCCGACCATGC
>JAKSBE010000026.1 GCA_022361275.1 Kiloniellales bacterium | reverse complement strand
GCCGGCGCCGACCAGGGTGTGCAGCTCGTCGATGAAGACGACGATCTCGCCCTCGGCCGCCGCGATCTCCTGCAGCACCGCCTTGAGGCGCTCCTCGAACTCGCCGCGGAACTTGGCGCCGGCCACCATGGCGCCCAGGTCCAGGGCCATCAGCCGCTTGTCCTTCAGGGATTCCGGCACGTCGCCGTTGACGATGCGCTGCGCCAAGCCTTCGATGATGGCGGTCTTGCCGACCCCGGGCTCGCCGATCAGCACCGGGTTGTTCTTGGTCCGGCGCGACAGCACCTGGATCGTGCGCCGGATCTCCTCGTCGCGGCCGATCACCGGATCGACCTTGCCGGCCCGCGCCGCGGCGGTCAGGTCCTGGGCGTACTTCTTCAGGGCGTCGTAGCCCTCTTCCGCGCTGGCCGAGTCCGCGGTGCGGCCCTTGCGCAGATCGTTGATCGCCTGGTTGAGATCCTGGGGCGTCGCCCCGGCATCGGCCAGGGCCTTGGCCGCGGCCGTGCCGGCGGACATGGCCAGGGCGAGCAGCAGGCGCTCGACGGTGACGAAGCTGTCGCCGGCCTTCTCCGCCAGGGTCTGGGCCTGCTCCAGCAGCCGCGCCAGCTCCGGTGTCAGATAGAGCTGCCCGGCGCCCGCGCCCTCGACCTTGGGCACCTTGCCCAGCTCGGCCTCGACCGACCGCAAGGCCGTGGCGGGGTCACCGCCGGCCGCGCGGATCAGGCCCGCGGCCAAGCCTTCCTTGTCGTCGAGCAGGGTCTTGAGCAGATGCTCGGGCGTCAGGCGTTGATGATTGTTGCGGAGAGCAAGGCCTTGCGCGGCTTGAATGAAACCGCGCGAACGGTCGCTGTAGGTCTCGAAATCCATGCTGTCCCCTCTCCGGCGGCACCCGTGCAAGGCGTGCGGCCAAGGATTGCGGTCCAACGGCTCGCGCCCGGCTCAGCGGCGCGCGGCCCCTAAAGCGTTGATCCCCTTAAGATCCTTTGGGCGATCTCGCCTTCAGATATATGGGAGACCCTCCAGCCCGACTCAAGATCTTCCGGCGGCTTGGCAGAGAAAGGGCCCCCGCCGGATCGGCGGGGGCCTGGGATGAAACCCGAAGTGTCGTATCAGGAGAGATCGATGCCGACGACGAGCCGTGGGAAGATCGGCCAAGGGCCCAAAGACTCGAGGGACCCGACCGGAAGCGGCCGCAGCGCCGAACATCACGGCTCTTGTACCGCGTGACGGCCTCAGATGCAATTGCAAATCACTCTCAATCTCATCTTGTCACAGGAAGAGCCGCCGGCCGTTGATTCTCGGGCGATGGCAAAGGATCATGGCGCTCCGACTCGAGGAAAACGCCATGCCCATGTCCGTCCAAGCGATCTATCGCTATCCGGTCAAAGGCCTGTCCGCGGAAGGCCTGCCGCAGGTCGCCCTGACCCCGGACCGGGCCCTGCCCCAGGACCGGCGCTTCGCCGTGGCCCGGGCCGCGGTCCGGCCGGGGGGCCCGGCCCAGGAGGGTTGGCAGCCGAAATCGGCCTTCTATCAGCTCCAGCGCGACGAGCGCCTGGCGCAGCTTCGGGTCGCCTTCGACGACCAGACGGACCGGCTGGTCCTCTTCCGCCACGGCCGGCAGGTGGCGCAGGGCAAGGCCGGCGACCCCCTCGGCCGAACCCTGCTGACCCAGTTCCTGACCGCTTTCCTGGCAGCCGCCGGCCCGGGCGCGCCCCGGCTCGTCGAAGCCAGGGGCTTCGCCTACACCGACGCCCCGGATCCGCTGATCTCGCTGGCCAATCTCGCGAGCATCGCGGACCTGGAGCGGGTCGTCGGCCGCCCGGTCGAGCCGCTGCGCTTCCGCGCCAACCTCTATTTCGAGGGCGCGCCGGCCTGGGAGGAACTGAAATGGACCGGCCACCGCCTCAAGATCGGCGGCGCGACCTTCAAGGTCGTCGACGCCATCGAGCGCTGCGCCGCGACCAACGTCGACCCCGAGTCCGCTGAGCGCGACCTTAACCTGCCGCTCGCCTTGCAGCGCGGCTTCGGCCACTGCCAGATGGGCGTCTATCTGCGGGTGCTCGAGGCGGGCCAAGTCGCCACGGGCGATTCGCTCGAGGTCATGGCTTAGGTCCGGCGCGCCGCCTCGAAGGCCGCCGCGCCAGACCCGACCATATCTCCTGGAAGCCTAAAGTGGGATTCCGCCCTATACGCCAGGCAGCGAGGGCGAATCCTCGTCGTCCTTCGCGGCCTCGCCCTCCTCGGGCTTGGCCGCCTTCGGCGCACGCCGCCGACGCTTCGGCGCCGGCCGTTCCGTCCCGCCGTTGACCTCGGCGCCGTTGACGGCCGCCTCGGCCACCGCGGCGGGAGTCGGCTCCGCATCGGAGGCCGGCGGCGCCGGTTCGGCGCCGGCGACCTGGGCCGCTTCCGCCCCGTCCCCGGCGCCTGCAGGCTCCGTGCCGTCCGCCGCTTTGGCCGGCTCCACGCCGTCTGCGCGCTGGTCGCCGTCCTGACCCTGGCGGTCGTGGCCGTTCTCGCGCTGGCGCTGCTGCTGTTGCCGCTGTCCGCCTTGCGGATCGGTGCTGTCGTTCATGATCCGGAAGTAATGCTCGGCGTGCTGATAGTAGCCTTCGGCCGAGATCCGGTCACCGGTGGATTGTGCGTCGCGGGCCATGGCCAGGTACTTTTCGTAGACCTGGTGGGCATTGCCCCTGATCCGAACATCCGGTCCGTTGCTCTCGAAGCTCTGATGCTTGAGAGGGACGTTGTGCTTACGGTTTGAGCGGCCGCGCGACCGCCTTGCGTTATGCGCTTGTCTCATCGTTCCTGAAGTTCTTCCGCAAAACCCTGTTTGCTCGCATCCCCGACCCGCTGCGGGCCAAGCCACTGGGGTTGGCTCGCTACAGTACCTACGCTTTGGGATCGCGGGCGCCTCTGCCTGGCGCTGAATCCGAGGGGTGTGGCCCGTTCGGATGGCTCACACTAGTCGGGATTCCCTATATTTCCAACCCCTTTTTCCCTGATCTCAACCTCTTGTAAAGGGTGTGGCAATCACGCATCGGTCGCGGCCGGCAAGGTCGGAAAGGACCGCCTGGACGCCGAAGCCGGCCGCCTCGGCAAGCCGTTGAACCGCGTCCGCCTGGCCAGCGCCGAACTCGAGAGCGAGCAGCCCCTTTGGAGCCAAAAGCCTGGCAGCCTGCGGGAGGAGAACGCGATAGGCCTCCAGGCCGTCGGGGCCGCCGGAGAGCGCCTGGCGCGGGTCGTAGCCCGTCACCTCTGGCGCGAGATCCTCGATCTCAGAGTCGTTTATATAGGGCGGATTGCTAACAATTGCTTGCCACCGCCCCTCGAGGCCGCCGGCCCAGTCGCCGACCTGGAAGGCGGCCCGGTCCTTCAGGCCGAGCGCCGCGGCGTTGGCCCCGGCGACCTCGACCGCGGCGGCGCTGCTGTCGATCCCCAGGCCTCGCGCCCGGTCGAGTTCCGACAAGAGGGCGAGGAGGATGCAGCCGCTGCCGCAACCGAGGTCGAGAACCCGCAGGCCGGCCCCCGGCACCGGCAAGCGCGCCAGCACGGCCTCGACCAGGACCTCGGTCTCGGGCCGCGGATCCAGGGTGTCCGGCGTCACCGCGAAGTCCAGGCTCCAGAACTCGCGCCGGCCGAGGATCCGGGAGACCGGCTCGCGGCGCGCCCGGCGGATCAGGAACCCCTCGTAGGCGGCCCGCTCAGCGGCGCTCAGAGGCCGTTCCGGGAAGGCGAAGAGCCGGGACCGCGCTTCTCCGGTGGCCTCGGCGAGCAGAACCCGCGCGTCGCACGGCGCCGCTTCGACCCCGGCCGCGCTCAGGCGGGCTATGCCCTGCCGCAGCGCTGCGCCGACGTCGCAGGCCTCGAAGACCGGGGCGCTCACGCCGCCCCCCCGGCGTCCGCCGCCGGATCCTGCGCGAGCCGGGCCGCCTGGTCCTCGGCGATCAGGGCGCCGACCACCTCGTCCAAGGCGTCGCCCGAGAGGATCCGGTCGAGCTTGTAGAGGGTCAGGTTGATTCGATGGTCGGTGACGCGGCCCTGCGGGAAGTTGTAGGTGCGGATCTTCTCCGAGCGGTCGCCGCTGCCGATCTGCACCCGGCGGCTCTCGGCCCGCGCGGTCTCCTGCGCCTGGCGCTCGGCGTCGTAGAGCCGGGCCCGCAGGACCTTCATCGCCTTGGCCTTGTTCTTGTGCTGCGACTTCTCGTCCTGGCAGGTCACCACGATGCCGCTCGGGATGTGGGTGATCCGGACCGCCGAGTCCGTCGTGTTGACGTGCTGGCCGCCGGCGCCCTGGGAGCGATAGGTGTCGATGCGCAGGTCCTTCTCGTCCACGCTGACGTCGACCTCCTGCGCTTCGGGCAGCACCGCGACGGTGGCCGCCGAGGTATGGATGCGCCCGCTGGACTCCGTCGAGGGCACGCGCTGCACCCGATGCACGCCGGACTCGAACTTCAGCCGCGCATAGGCGCCGGGTCCCGAGATCAGGACCGAGGCCTCCTTGAGGCCGCCCAGGCCGGTCTCGGACTCCGACAGGCTTTCCAGGCGCCAGCTGTTGTGCTCGGCGAAGCGCTGATACATCCGGTAGAGCTCGGCCGCGAAGAGCGCCGCCTCGTCGCCGCCAGTGCCGGCCCGCACCTCGAGGATGGCGTTGCGCTCGTCGTCGACGTCCTTGGGCAGGAGCATGACCCTGACCTCTTGCTCCAGCTTCGGGAGCCGGGCCTCGATCTCCTCGAGCTCGGCCGCCGCCAGCTCGCGCATCTCCGCATCGCTGGCGTCGTCGGCAAGCAGGGCCTTGAGGTCGCCGGCCTCCTTGCGCGCGGCCTGCAGGCCCTCGACCGCCTCCACGACCGGGCCGAGATCCGCATAGTCCTTTGCCAGGCGCGTGTAGTCGGCAGAGCCCGGCTCCGGGTGTCGGGCCAGATCCTCGCCGAGCTTTTCGTGGTGCTGCACCACGCGCTCCAACTTCTCGTCCAGGTTCACTCTTCGTCCTGCTCTTGCTTCGTCTTGTCCTTGGCCGGTCCCCGGCCCAGCCCGAAGAGCCGCCGCAGGCCCTCTTCCAGCCGCGAGCCCTCACCGGCGGCCGCGGCGTCGCGGAGGCGGCGGGAGGGATCGTGGAGCAGCCGCTTGATCAGCAGCCGGGTCGCCGCCTCGGCGTCCAGGCCGCCCTGCGACAGCACCTTGCGGCGCTCGCTTTCGAAATGGTCGCGCAGGGCCGCGACCGTGGGAGTCGCCGCCCGCTCGGCCCGGGTGCGCAGAAAGCTGCCGAGCTCTTCCTCGATCAGCGCCCAGGCCGACCCCGAGGCCCTGTCGCGGCTGGCCCGGCCTTCCTGCGCGACCCGCTCCAGATCGTCCAGATTGTAGACGAAGGCCTCTCCCAGATGGTCGACCGCCGGCTCGACATCGCCCGGCACGGCCGCGTCGATGATGAATATCGGGCGCCAGCGACGCCGCTTCAATGCCTTGCGGACCATGGCCTCGGTGATGGTGTAGCGGCCGCTGCCGCGCGCGGCGACCAGGATGTCGGCGTCCTTCAGGGCCTCCGCCAGCTCGTCCCAGGGCCGGTAGTGGCAGGCCAGGCGACGGGCCACCTGTCCCGCCCGCGCTTCCGAGGGATGCGCGAAGACCAGGTCGCCGACCTCGGCGTCCTTGAGCTGCCAGCCCAGGACCTCGGCCATCTCCCCCAGCCCGGCGATCAGCGCGGTCGAGCGGTCGAGCGTGCCGTGGATCCGCCGTGCGACCTGCAGCGCCGCGGCGGCGATGGTCACCGGCTGGGCGGCCAGCCCGGTCTCGCTGCGAACCCGCTTGGCGGCGGCGTAGGCGGCCTCGAAGAGCCGGTCGATGAAAGGTCCGGTCATGCCCGCCGTCGAGGCCGCCCGGTGGCTTTCCTTGACCTGTCCGAGGACCTGGGGCTCGCCGAGAATCTCGCTGTCCAGGGACGAGGCCACCGCGAAGAGGTGCCGCACCGCGGCCTCGCCCTCCAGGAGGTAGGCCTGCGCGGCCACCTCCTCCGCCTCGACCTGGCCCCAGGCGGCCAGAAGGGGGGGCAGCCGCTCGCGCAGCACCTCCGGCTTGCTGCCGGCGGCGACGACGTCGAGGCGCTCGCAGGTGTCGAGGAGCACCGCCTGGGTCAGGCCAGCGGCGCGCAGATCGGCGAGACGGCGGCCGGGATCACCGTCGACCTCCAGCAGCCGCCGGCGCAGCAGCGGGCCGGCGCTCCGCTGGTTGACCCCGTAGATCAAGGCGTCGGTGTCGATAGGGGCCTCCATGGCATCTGCGGCCATGATAGCCTCGCCTAGCGGAAGCGCGCGAGCCGTTCACGCAGCGCGCTGCGGGGTACGAGCTCCTGCGCGCCGGTCTCCAGGTCGCGCAGCGTCACGGAGTCCTTCGCGAGCTCGTCCTCGCCCAGGATCACGGCGGCCCGGGCCTTCATCTTGTTGGCCCGGGACAGGCGCTTCTTCATGTTGCCCGAGAAGCCGAGCTCGACCATGAAGCCGTCACGACGCAGGCGCTCGGAGAGGACCAGCGCCGCGCGCTCGGCCGCCTCGCCCAGCGGCACCACCGCCAGCGGCCGCAGCTCGGGCAGCTCCGCGGCCATCAGCAGGACCAGGCGCTCGACCCCGGCGGCCCAGCCGGTGCCCGCGGTCGGCGGACCGCCGAGTTGCTCGATCAGGTGATCGTAGCGGCCGCCGGCCAGCACCGCACCCTGGGCGCCCAGCGCCGTGGTGGTGAACTCGAAGGCGGTGTGGGTGTAGTAGTCCAGGCCGCGGACCAGCCGCGGATTGCGCTGGTAGGCGATCCCCAGGGCGTCCAGGCCGGCCATCACCTCGTCGAAGAACGCGACGCTCTCCGGGTTCAGGTAGTCGGCGAAGAGCGGCGCGTCGGCGACCAGGGCGCGGTCGCCCTCGTCCTTGGAGTCCAGGATCCGCAAGGGGTTGCGGGACAGCCGCATGCGGCTGTCCTCGGAGAGCCGGGTCTGGTGGTCGCGGAAATAGTCGACCAGGGCCTCGCGATAGGCCCCGCGGCTTTCCGGATCGCCCAGGGTGTTGAGTTCGAGGGTCGTCTTGTCGCGCACGCCCAGGGCGTCGAGGATCGCGGCGCCGGCGGCGATGATCTCGACGTCGCCGAGTGGCTGCGCCACGCCCAGCAACTCGATGTCGATCTGGTGGAACTGGCGCTGGCGGCCGGCCTGCGGCCGCTCGTGGCGGAACATCGGGCCGGCGAAGAAGAACTTCAGCGGCAGCTGCTGGGCCAGGCCGCCGGAGATGAAGGCCCGGGCGACGCCCGCGGTCGCCTCGGGGCGCAGGGTGACCTGCTCGCCGCCCTTGGTGTCGAAGGTGTACATCTCCTTGGTGACGACGTCCGAGGTGTCGCCCAGGGTCCGCCTGAAGACCTCGGTGAACTCGAAGATGGGCGTCGCCATCTCGCGATAGCCGTAACGCGCCGCGACCTCGCGCGCCTTGTCGAAGACGAGGCGGAAGCGGCGCATGTCCTCGGGCAAAATGTCGTGCGTGCCCTTGACGGGCTGCAAAGCGCGCAAGGCGGAAGAACTCCGGAGCTCAAGAAGCGGCGGCGCGCCGCGGGGCCTCGCCCTGCTCCTCGGCAGCCTTGGCGGCCTCGATCTCGGCCGCCTTCTCCTCGACCAGCTTGACCAGGTGGTCGACGATGTCCTCGTCCTGCAGGCGGTGGTGCGGGATGCCGCTGATGTAGACCTGATGGGTGCCCTTGCCGCCGCCGGTGAAGCCGATGTCGGTCTCCCGGGCCTCGCCGGGGCCGTTGACCACGCAGCCGATCACCGAGAGCGTCATCGGCGTCGTGATGTGGGCCAGGCGCTCCTCCAGCAGTTCCACCGTCTTGATCACCTCGAACTGCTGCCGGGCGCAGGACGGGCAGGAGATCACGTTGACCCCGCGGTGGCGCAGGTTCAAGGCCTTGAGCATGTCGAAGCCGACCTTGATCTCCTCGACCGGATCGGCCGAGAGCGAGACCCGCAGGGTGTCGCCGATACCCGACCACAGCAGCATGCCGAGGCCGATCGACGACTTGATGGTCCCGGCGCGCAGGCCGCCGGCCTCGGTGATGCCGATGTGCAGCGGATAGTCGCAGGCCTCGGCGAGCCCCTGATAGGCGGCGACCGCCAGGAACACGTCGGAGGCCTTGCAGGAGATCTTGAACTCGAAGAAGTCCTGGTCCTCGAGGATCTTCGCGTGGTTCAGGCCGCTCTCGACCATGGCCTCGGGACAGGGCTCGCCGTAGCGCTCCAGCAGCTCGCGCTCCAGGGAGCCGGCGTTGACCCCGATCCGCATCGAGCAGCCGTAGTCCTTGGCCGCCTTGACCACCTCGCGCACCCGCTCGGTCGAGCCGATGTTGCCCGGGTTGATCCGCAGACAGGCCGCGCCGTTGCGGGCCGCCTCGATGGCGCGCTTGTAGTGGAAATGGATGTCGGCGACGATCGGGACCGTGACCTCGGGGATGATCTTCTTCAAGGCCTCGGTCGAGTCCTCGTCGGGGCAGGAGACCCGTACGATGTCGGCGCCGGCGATCTCCAGCGCACGGACCTGCGCGATCGTCGCCGCCACGTCCGTGGTCAGGGTGTTGGTCATCGACTGGACCGAGATCGGGGCGTCGCCGCCGACGGCCACCTTGCCGACCCGGATCTGCCGCGATGCGCGGCGATGAATATCGCGATAAGGCCGAACGCTCATAAACACCACTCTCCATTGCGTCGCGCCGGACCGCCCCCAGGCACCGGCCCAGGCCCTCTCTGCCACCGCCTGCCGCGGCCGCTATCCCTGGTCCGCTCCCAAAGCGCCCGGCCCCTGTCGGAGGGCAAGATGCTTCCTTCGTGCCGAAAACTCAAGGCTCAGCGGCCCCGGTCATAAATCTTAAACATCGCGGCTCTCAAGACCCGGACCAGGAGCGGCTTGGCGACGCGGCCGCGGCCTCAGGGGCCGGTCGCGTTCCCGCTCTTCAGACGCGCGGGATCGAGGTTGATGTTGCGCACGATGGCGCCGACCGCGCCGACAGAGGGCGTGACCTCGCCGTCGACCTCGATCCGCAGGCCGCCGGCGTTGCCGGTCAGCATGGTCAGGCCCTGCTGGTCGGGGACCCGGTAGCTCTCGCCGCGCCGCAGGACCTTGGTCAGGATCAGCTTGTCGTCGGCGTCGCGAATCAGGACGTAGGAATCGTAGATCGCCCGAACAACGATCCGGGAGTCGCCGTTCACGGCGCCGTAGACGGCGGCGGGCTCGGGCTCGCCCTCTCCCAGTTCGGCGGTCTGAACCGGCTCGGGCTGGACCAAGGGCCGGCGGGCCGGGGTCTGGGGCGGCAGGGGCGCGATGGTGACGCCGTCCCGCTGCCGCGGGCTCGCCGACGGCGCGTCTTCCGCTTCGGCCTGAGGCTCGTCGGCCGCGACCTCGGTCTCTGCCGTCTCGGCGCCCCGCGCCGCGACCACGGTCGCCGTGTCCTGGGGCTCGCCGCGGGCCTCGTCCTGGGCCTCGGCCTCGTCCTGGGGCTCGCCGCGGGCCTCGTCCTGGGCCTCGTCCGGCGTACCGTTTTCGGCCGACGCGGCAGCCTCGCCCGTCGGCGCCTCGGCGGCCGGCGCCGCAGCCTCTTCGGCCGGGGCCTCAGCACGAAGATCTTCGGCCGCAGCCGGCTCGATCGGGGTCTCCGCGGCCGCCAACTCGGCCGCGGGCGGAGCCGCCTCGGCGGGCGCGTCGTTGCCGCCGACCGCTTCGCCCAAATCCTCGGTTCCGACCTCGGCCGGCGCCGGCGGTGCGTCCTGGGCAGCCTCGGCAGCCTGGGCAGGGACCTCGGCGGGCGGGGCCTCGACGGCCTCGGGCGTCGCCGCGACTTCCGCCTCGGCATCCGGCGCCGTCGGCCCGATGGCGTCCGTTCCCGCAGGGTCGTCGCCCGCGACCCGGGCGCTTGGTCCGGCCTCGGCCGGCGCGGTATCGGGACCCTGGGCCAGCGGCCTCGTCGATGCCGGGTCGCTGTCCGAGGGATCGACAAAGCCGGCCGGCGCTTCGGGAAGCTCGGCAAGGCCGATGCCCGGCGGCGGCGCGGGCGTTCCGATTGCGGGCGCCTCGGCCGCGGGGGGCGCGGGCACCTCGTCGACCCGAGGCGGCGTCGCCACCTGGTCCGGGCCGGAGGAGGAGAAGTACCAGACGCCGTAGGCGCCCGCGATCAGCACGGCGGAGACCAGAAAGACCAAGCTGCCGGGGATCCGGGTCTCCGGCTCCGGGCTGGGAAACACCAGCTCGGTGCGGCGGGTGAAATCGGCCACCTCGGCTTTGAAGCGGGTGGCGATGTCCTCGATGTCGAGCTTCAGGTAGTCGGCATAGGCGCGCACGAAGCCGACGGCGTAGGTCGGCCCGGGCAAGTCCTCGAAGCGGCCCTCCTCGATCGCCAGGAGGTAGTCGTAGCGAATCCGCAAGGCGTGGGCGACGTCGTCCAGCTCGTGTCCGGCATCGGTTCGCGCCTCGCGCAGCTTGCGGGCCACGCTGTCGGCCGCCAGCGGCCGCGGCTCCGCGTCATCACCCGACCAAGCCGGCGAAGGAGAGTCTCTGTTTTCCGTCGACGACACGTCTTTCCGCTTCTGATCTCAGAACCCGACGCCCGGCCTCGAGGGCAGAGGCGACCGGCAGCCGCCCTGCCCTGGCCGAGCAGACCACAGAAGTTACTGCTCAGTGGTTAACGCCAGCTTTCCAAGACGGCCGAAGGCCGAACTTGCCAAAGGGTTGTAACAAATCGGCATGGCGGCACCTAGACGCTTGGCGCCCTGCCCCAAAAACGTCACATTCTTGGTCCGCAGATCGGGCCTTGCCAGGCGCCGGCCCGGCGCGCGCCGGGGCCGAGGCCTCCTAATCGGCGTCGAGGCCATAGGCCGTGTGCAGGCTGCGCAGGGCCAGTTCGGTGTACTCCTCGGCGATCAGGACGCTGACCTTGATTTCCGAGGTCGAGATGACCTGGATGTTGATCCCCTTCCCGGCCAGCGCCTGGAACATGCTGAGCGCCACGCCGGCGTGGCTGCGCATCCCGACTCCGATCACGGAGACCTTGACCACGTTGGAGTCGGAGACGATCTCGGCGGCGCCGAGCTCGCCCTTCCTGGCCTCGAGCGCCCGCACCGCCGCGGCCAGGTCCGCCTTGGGCACGGTGAAGGTCAGGTCGGTCTTGCCGCCCTCGGCGGAGACGTTCTGCACGATCATGTCGACGTTGATCGAGGCCTCGGCGAGGGGACCGAAGATCCCCGCCGCGACGCCGGGCCGGTCCGGGACCTTCACCAGGGTGATCTTGGCCTCGTCCCGGCTGTAGGCGATGCCGCTGACGACTTGCTGTTCCATGATTTCGTCCTCATCGACGACCAGGGTCCCCGGCAGCTCCTCGAAGCTGGACAGCACCTGGACGCGGACCCGGTGGTTCATCGCCGCCTCGACGGCCCGCGTCTGCAGGACCCTGGCGCCCTGCGAGGCCATCTCCAGCATCTCTTCGTAGGTGATCTTATCGAGCTTGCGGGCCTTGGCCACGCTCCTGGGGTCGGTGGTGTAGACGCCGTCGACGTCGGTGTAGATGTCGCAGCGCTGCGCCTGCAGCGCCGCCGCCAGGGCGACCGCCGAGGTGTCGGAGCCGCCGCGGCCCAGGGTCGTGATCCGGCCCTGGGAGTCGACGCCCTGGAAGCCCGCGACCACCGCCACCTGGCCCTCGGCCATGCGGCGGGTGATCTCGGCGACCTCGATCTGCTTGATCCGGGCGCTGCCGTGAGAATCGTCGGTGCGCAGCGGCAGCTGCCAGCCGAGCCAGGAGCGGGCCATGACGCCGCGGTCCTGGAGCACCACCGCCAGAAGGCCGGCGGTCACCTGCTCCCCCGAGGAGACCACGACGTCGTATTCCCTCAAATCGAAGAGGTTGGCGCTGTCGTTGACGTAGTCGACCAGCTGGTTGGTGACCCCGGACATGGCCGAGACCACGACGGCCACCTCGTTGCCGCGCTCGACCTCGGATTGGACCCGCTTGGCGACGTGGCGGATGCGTTCCAGGTTGCCCACCGAGGTGCCGCCGAATTTCATGACGATTCGGGCCATGGTCCTGAGGTCCCGGAAGGAAGGAAAGGCCGCGGCGCGGCCCGTGACGGCTTGCCCCGCGCGGGGCGGCTATCCATACTCCCTCCCCTCAGCCCTGACAAGCGGAGGCGAGGAGCGAGCCCCTTGGCCGAATCCGAGGACAGCAAAGGCCGGGCGGCGACGGCCGACCCGCGGGAGATCGAGAAGTTCTCCGCCCTGGCGGCGGACTGGTGGGATCCGGACGGCCAGTTCGCCCCCCTGCACCGCCTCAATCCGGTCCGCCTGACCTATGTCCGCGACCGACTGGCCGCACAGTTCGGCCGCGACCCCTTGCAGCGCCGCCCCCTGGAGGGCCTGTCGATCCTCGACATAGGCTGCGGCGGCGGCCTGCTGTGCGAGCCCCTGACCCGGCTCGGCGCCCGGGTGACCGGCCTCGACGCCTCCGCCACCTCGATCGAGGTCGCCAGGCGGCATGCCGAGCTCTCGGGCCTCGACATCGCCTACCGCCACGGCACGGCGGAGGACCTAGCAGCGGCCGGCGAGAGCTTCGACGCGGTCATCTCGCTCGAAGTGGTCGAGCACGTCGCCGACCTGAAGGCCTTCCTCGCCGCCGCGGTGGCCTTGGCGCGTCCCGGCGGCGCCTTGGTCCTGGCGACCCTGAACCGGACCCCGAAGTCCTTTCTCCTGGCCATCGTCGGCGCCGAGTACCTGCTCCGCTGGCTGCCGCGCGGCACCCACGATTGGCGCCGCTTCGTCCGCCCCTCGGAGCTGGCCGCCGGCCTCAGGGACCAGGGGGCGGCCGTCGCCGACATGATCGGGGTGGCCTACAACCCGCTGAGCGACGACTGGCGCCTGTCCCGGGACCTCGAGGTCAACTACATGCTCTCCGCGATCCGGCCCCGGGCCTGAACGGGCGCCGCCCCGGGGTCCGATCCGGGGTCCGATCCGGGGTCCGACCCGGGGCCGGGTCCGACCATGACGCTCAGGAATTGCGCCGCGGCAGCGGCAGGCGGCTGAACTCGACGCCTTCCTCCGCCAGGGCCTCGGCTTCGGCCTCGCTGGCCTGGCCGTAGATGCCGCGGGCTTCGGCCTCGCCGTAGTGAATCTTCCGGGCCTCTTCGGGAAAGGCCTCGCCGACGTCGTCGCAGGTCGCTTCGACGTGGTCGCGCAGTTGCTCCAGGGCCGCGCGCAGCGCCTGCGCCTCCTTGGGCGATCCACTCTTTGCCATGGGGGCGGGGATGGGGACGGGGGCCGGCCGGGTGTCCGGGACCCTACCGGCCGACTTGGCGACCCGCGGCGCCATGATCGCCTTCTCGACCTTGGCCGAACCGCAGATCGGGCAGCTGAGGCCCCCGGCCGCGGCCTGCGCCTCGTAGGCGGCGTTGTCGCGGAACCAGGCCTCGAAGTGGTGATCCCGCCGGCATCTGAGGTCAAAACGGATCATGTCGATATCGGGTCCCGAACGGGCCGCACGCGCGGCCCGTCCTCAGGTCCAGCGTCGCACGCCGCGAAGAGCAGACAAGGTCCAAGACGCCTCTCGATCAGGAAAAGTCCAGGGATTCGGCCTCCCTGGCTCGATCGGGCCAGGCCGAGCCAGGCAAAGTCAAGATGAAGATTCTGTTGCAATCATTCCAAAGGGGAGTCAAAAATAAGGGGCCACCGCAAAAGAAGTGGCCCCGAGTTCACAGGGAGGATAAAGGGACGACAGATTCAAAAGACGCAGAATTAAAACCTGTCGTCGGGGGCGACGCGGAACCGCGTCGCCCTTTTCAATTTAGTGGGTGAAACGCCGAAGCGTTAACGATTTTTTACGCAAATGCGAGCGGAATTGCATCGCTGTTGCAAATTTGCCACAAAAATACACAATCCTTTGATTTACAAACGATATATCGCAGAAGCCCTCAAGCTGCTGGGCGCTTGGGATAGATGAATCCCTTGGCTGGATAGCTTCGGCGGCCCAAACTGCGCCCGGGCGTGTACCAGACCCGGACCAGGGACCAGTCGTTCTCGGGCGAGACGTCGACCACTGGAGTGTTCTCATGGATCCGGCCGCGGTTCAGCCAGTTCGCGTGGCTGACCAGGATCACCCGCTCGCCGAGGACCGCCTCGACCACCGCGATGTGGCCGCCGCGCAGCTGCCGGCTCCGCCCCAGGACCAGGACCGCGCCGGGCATCGGCTCGTGCCGCCGGGCGTAGCGGCCCGCCGCGGATTGCCACCAGGTCCAGGCGTCGCCGCGAATCTCGATGCCGGAGATCCGGCGCGCATAGGGCACGCATTCCAGCGGCCGCGAAGGCGAGCTCATGCGCGCCGAAGCCGCCGCCAATTGGAGTTCCGAGGTCGGAAAGGCGGGCCGGGCGGCCTGCTTGGGCGCGCAGCCCGCCAGGATCAGGCCGCCGGCGAGGACCGCGACGGGAGTCGCGAAAAATGCGCGCATGGTCCGATCCCTCCTTCGCGGCCCCGGGGTCAGAGGTCTTGGAGACGCCGGGACTCTACCCGATCGGAGGACAGGGCGCACCCGATCAAGCGACTGCCGCGCCCATGCTTTATCGGACCCGCCCGCGGCGTATAGGATGACGGACATGTCCGAGACCGCGCCCGCCCGACCTCACAGCCCGAGCCGGCCTTCGGCCTGGGTCCGGCGCTTCGCGCCGCTGGTCCCGGCGGCCGGCGCGGTGCTCGACCTCGCCTTCGGCGGCGGCCGGCACAGCCGGCTCTTCCTCGCGGCCGGCCATCCGGTGACCGCGGTCGACATCGCGGTCTCGGGCCTCGCCGACCTGGCCGGGCGGGAAGGCCTGGAGATCGTCGAGGCCGACCTGGAGGACGGCCGCCCCTTTCCGCTCGCCGGGCGCAGCTTCGCCGGGGTGGTGGTGACCAACTACCTGCACCGGCCGCTGCTGCCCGCCCTGGTGGAGGCGGTGGCCTCGGGCGGGCTGCTGATCTACGAGACCTTCGCCCGCGGCAACGAGCGCTTCGGCCGGCCGAGCAACCCCGACTTCCTTCTGGCGCCGGGCGAGCTGCTGGACGCCGTGCGCGGCCGGCTGCGGGTCCTGGCCTACGAGGACCTGCTCGTGGAGAATCCCAGACCGGCGGCGGTCCAGCGGATCGCCGCGCGGAACGAGGCCGCCTGAGGCCGCCGCCCGGTCAGCCCCGGAACCAGAACTCGATCTCCTCGGTCTCGACCTCGAAGCGGGCGGCATGGGCCTCGCCGGCCGCCAGGTGATACCACACGACAAGGCCCCCGGTCCCAAGGCCCCCGGTCCCGCTGTCCAAACCCAAAGGCAGACTATGGTCGCCATTTACGAATTGAAAGGCCTGGAGCGCCTGCTGCTGGTCAACGAGCGGATCGGCCGCGCGCCGAGAGTCCGCATCCTACGCGACCATCCGCTGGCCGTCCCGGAGGCCGAGGCCCTGGCCGGGTAGACGGCCAGAGACGATCCAGAAGAAGGCCTTGCGCCTATTCGCCGGCCTCGCGGAGACGGACCGCGGCGGCGGGGGCCTCGAAGCGGCGGTCATGGCCCAGCGCGGGGACCATGCGCCGGGCCTCGGCGATGCGGGCGAGCTCGACCTCGGCGGTCACGACCCCCGGCGCCTCGCCGCCGTCGGCCAGGACCTCGCCCCAGGGCGCGACCACCAGGGAATGGCCGTAGGTCCGGCGCCCCTCGGCGTGCTCGCCGCACTGGGCCGGGGCGAAGACGAAGCAGCCGGTCTCGATGGCCCGGGCGCGCAGCAGGACGTGCCAATGGGCCTGGCCGGTGAACCGGGTGAAGGCGGCGGGGACGGTCAGGAAGTCGGCGCCGGCCTGGGCCAGGCTGCGGTAGAGCTGGGGGAACCGCAGGTCGTAGCAGACGCTGAGGCCCAGGGTGCCCCAGGGCAGGGCCGCGGTCACCGCGGCGCTGCCGGCCTGGTAGGTCGAGGACTCCCGGTAGCTCTGGCCGTCCGGGATCTCGACGTCGAACATGTGGATCTTGTCGTAGCGCACCGCGATCCGCCCCGCCGGATCGAAGAGGAAGGACCGGTTGGCGGCCTTCTCGTCGTCGAGGCCCACGGTCATCGAGCCGATCAGGAGCCAGAGCTCGAGCTCCGCCGCCAGGGCCGCGAAAGCCGCGACCCCCTCGTGCTCGGCCTCGGGCCGCGCCTTCTCCAGGGCCAGCTTGCGGCGCGGCTCCATCATCGTCGTGGTCTCGGGCGTCAGCACGAAGTCCGCGCCCTGCGCCCGGGCCTCGCGGATCAGGGCCGAGGCGGCCTCGATGTTGGGGGCGAGATCGCGGCCCGAGGTCATCTGCACTAGGCCGACGGTGAAGCTGCCGGTCATTCCACGCGCTCCAGGAGCGGGTCGAGCTCGCCACTCTGTTCCAGGGCGTAGAGCTCGTCGGAGCCGCCGACGTGCTGCCCGTCGATGAAGATCTGCGGCACCGAGGTGCGTCCGCCGGCCCTCTGGGTCATCTTCTGGCGACCGCCGGGATCCATGGTCACGTCGATCTCCCGATAGGACACGCCCTTGTCCTTCAAGAGCCGCTTGGCCCGAAAGCAGTATGGGCAGAACATCGTCGTATAGATCTCGACCTCGGCCATCCTTAAGACTCCTGCGTCCCGACACCACGGGGATCCCCTCAATCCCCGCCACAATGTAAGCTTAGCGGCCGGGAATTTACAGGTGGTGATCAGGCGGCGCTGGGCCGGACCACCCGGGCCAGGACCAGGACGTCCACCTGCGCGGCCCCGGAGCGGCGCAGGACCCGGGCGCAGGCCGAGAGGGTGGCGCCCGTGGTCAAGACATCGTCGATCAGCAGCAGGCGGCGGCCCTCGACCTCCGGCCGCCGGCGCGGGGCCACCGCGAAGGCACCCCGGAGGTTGCGCTTGCGCGCGCTCGGCGAGAGCCGGCCCTGCGGCGGGGTATGCCTGCGGCGGCGCAGGATGTCCGGGCGGTAGGGCAGCCCGGTCCTGCGGCCGAGCGCCTGGGCCAGCAGGGCCGCCTGGTTGTAGCGCCGGATGAAGAGCCGCCGCCAGTGCAGGGGCACCGGCAGGATCATCTCCGCCTCGGCGAGCAGCTCGGCCCCGGCCCGCGCCAGCCAGTCGGCGTAGGCCGGCGCGGCCTCGGTGCGGTCGCCGTGCTTGAAACGCAGCACCAGGCCCCGGCTGTTGTCGTCGTAGCGCATGACCGCCCGGGCCCGGTCGAAGTCCGGCCGCCGGCGCAGGCAGGCGCCGCAGAAGACCTCGGGCCCCGGGTCATAGGCAAAGGGCAGGCCGCAGATCCCGCAGTGGGGCGGCGCCAGGAAGGCGATCCCCTGCCAGCAACCCGGGCAAAGGCTGCCGGGCGCCGAGACCAGCCCGCCACAGGACAGGCAGCGCGGCGGCAGCAGGAGGTTCAGCACGGAGCGGCCGGCCTGGCCGACGACGCCCCCCAGTCTCGACACGGCGACCATGCCGCCAGTCTTGGCCTCCGGCCGACCGACGTCAACGCCCCCGATCCGGACGGCAGAGGTTTCCGTATGTCGCCGCCCCGTGCCATATAGGGAGCCGTGACCGAGAGCTACACCATCTTCGACCGCGGCCTGCTGCGCCGGCGCCGGGTCCGGGCCGCCGGGCTGGGCGGCGAGACCGCCTTGCTGCGCGAGGCCGCCGAGCGCCTGGCCGACCGCCTGGACGACGTCAACCGCCGCTTCTCCCTGGCCCTCGACCTGGGCTGCCGCAGCGGCACCCTGGCCCGGACCCTGAAGGGCCGGGGCGGCGTCGAGACCCTGGTGCAGAGCGACCTGGCGCCGGAGATGGCGGCGCTGGCGGCGGGGGGCGGCCCGGCCCTGGCCGCCGACGAGGAGTTCCTGCCCTTCGGTGCGGAGACCTTCGACCTCGTCCTGTCCTGCCTCTCGCTGCACTGGGTCAACGACCTGCCCGGGGCCCTGGTCCAGATCCGTCACGCGCTCAGGCCCGACGGCCTGTTCCTGGCGGCCTTGCTGGGCGGCGAGACCCTGAAGGAGCTGCGCCAGGCCCTGATGGAGGCCGAACTCGAGATCGAGGGCGGCGCCAGCCCGCGGGTCTCGCCCTTCGCCGATCTGCGCGACCTTGGCGGGCTGCTGCAGCGCGCCGGCTTCGCCCTGCCGGTCGCCGACCTCGACAGCCTGACGCTCGACTACCGGAACGTCTTCGAGCTGATCCAGGACCTCCGGGCCCTGGGCGAAACCAATGCGGTCGCGGCCCAGCGGCGCGGCGCCAGCCGGCGCCGGACCCTGTTGCGCGCCGCCGGGCTCTATCAGGCCCGCCACGGCCGGCCCGACGGCCGGATCCCCGCCAGCTTTCAGGTGCTCTACCTGACCGGCTGGGCGCCCCACGCCTCGCAGCAGCAGCCACTGGCCCCGGGCAGCGCCCGCAGCCGGCTGGCCGCGGCGCTGGGCGCCGAGGAGCACTCCGCCGGCGAGCCGGCCCGCCCTGGGCCGGCCGGCAAGACGCCGAAGCGCTGACCTCTTGCCGAGCCTTTCTTTCGCCTGCGCGTTTAACGGATCCTAGTGTGATGGTTTCAAAGTTCGGCACATTTCATGTGCCGAGATTTGGAAGCTGAATCACACGAGATTCAACGAGTTAGTGTCCCTTTGATTCTGCAATTCGCTCTCGCGAATTTCAGAACCGGGACACTAGAGCAGCCCGCGTTCATTCGGACGCGGGCTGCTCCAACTCTATGG
>JAKSBE010000452.1 GCA_022361275.1 Kiloniellales bacterium | reverse complement strand
TCCTACGACTTCATCAAGTCGCTGCAGGACCGCGACGACGGCAAGCTGATCCTGGTCACGGCGATCACCCCGACCCCGGCCGGCGAAGGCAAGACCACGACCACGGTCGGCCTCGGCGACGGCCTGAACAAGATCGGCAAGAAGGCGGCGATCTGCATCCGCGAGCCGTCGCTCGGCCCCTGCTTCGGCATGAAGGGCGGCGCGGCCGGCGGCGGCTATGCCCAGGTGGTGCCGATGGAGGACATCAACCTCCACTTCACCGGCGACTTCCACGCCATCTCGACCGCGCACAACCTGCTGTCGGCGCTGATCGACAACCACATCTACTGGGGCAACGCGCTCGGCTTCGACTCCCGCCGCGTCGCCTGGCGCCGGGTGGTCGACATGAACGACCGGGCGCTCAGGAGCATCGTCTGCAACCTGGGCGGAGTCGCCAACGGCTTCCCGCGCGAGGACGGCTACGACATCACCGTGGCCTCGGAGATCATGGCGATCTTCTGCCTGGCCAACGACCTGGACGACCTGACCCAGCGGATCGGCAACATCGTCGTCGGCTACACCCGCGACCGCCAGCCGATCCGTGCCGCGCAACTCAAGGCGCCCGGCCCCATGGCGGTCCTTCTCAAGGACGCCCTGATGCCGAACCTGGTGCAGACCCTGGAGAACAACCCGGCCTTCGTGCACGGCGGGCCCTTCGCCAACATCGCCCACGGCTGCAACTCGGTGACCGCGACCAAGGCGGCGCTGAAGCTGGCCGACTACGTGGTGACCGAGGCCGGCTTCGGCGCCGACCTGGGGGCCGAGAAGTTCTTCGACATCAAGTGCCGCAAGGCCGGCCTCCAGCCCGCCGCGGCGGTCATCGTCGCCACGGTGCGGGCGCTGAAGATGCACGGCGGCGTCGCCAAGGAGGACCTGGGCCAGGAGAACGTCGCGGCGGTCAAGGCCGGCTGCGAGAACCTGGCCCGGCACATCAGGAACGTCACCTCCTTCGGCGTGCCGGCGGTGGTCGCGATCAACCAGTTCATCACCGACACCGAGGCCGAGCTGGAGGCCGTGCGCGAGACCGCCGGCTCCTTCGGCGCCGACGCGATCCTGGCCTCGCACTGGGCCGACGGCTCGGCCGGCACCGAGGCCCTGGCCCGACACGTGGTCGAGCTGGCGGAGTCCGGGAAGGCGGACTTCCGGCCGCTCTACGCCGACGACCTGCCGCTCTTCGAGAAGATCGAGGCCGTCGCCACCAAGCTCTACGGCGCCGCGGCGGTGACCGCCGAGGGGAAGGTCCGGAACCAGCTCAAGGACTGGGAGAAGGCGGGCTATGGCCACTTCCCGGTCTGCATGGCCAAGACCCAGTACAGCTTCTCGACGGATCCCAACCTGAAGGGCGCGCCCGAGGGCCACGAGATCAACGTCCGCGAGGTCCGGCTTTCGGCCGGCGCCGAGTTCGTGGTCGCCATCACCGGCGACATCATGACCATGCCGGGCCTGCCGAGAGTGCCCGCGGCGGAGGCGATCCACCTGAACGACGCCGGCGAGATCGAGGGGCTCTTCTAGCACGCTTTTGAAGAAGTCCGGGGTCCTTGCCCGAGGCCGAGCCTTCGGCCCGGTCGAGAAGACAAGAACACGAAGGCCCGGCGATAACACCAAGGCCCGGCGATCCGACCGGGCCGACGGCCTGGGAGGCTGACATGACCCTACGTTCGATACTCGTGCCGGTCCGCGGTGACGGATTGGGCGAGGGTGTGCTGGATCACGCCCTGGCCCTGGGCCGGCGCTTCGACGCCCATCTGGACGTCGTGCACTGCCGGCCGAACCCGGAGGACCTGCTGCCCTTCGGCGTCTTCGTGCCGACCGCCCTGAAGCAGAAGATCACGGCCTCCGCCGGCGGCCTCGCCAACGAAGAGGAGCAGCGCGTCAAGGCCCTCTTCGAGGACTATTGCCAGCGGCACCGGCTCGCGGTCGCGCCGGCCCGGCCCTGGCCGGAAGGCCGGGTCTCGGTGTCCTGGCGCGAGGAGACCGGCAAGCAGGCCGCCATCGTCGGCGTCCTGGGCCGCCTCGCCGACGTCGTCGCGGTCGCCCAGCCCGATCACAGCCGGAACCTCGGCCTGAACACCCTGGAAGCGGCGCTCATGGAGACGGGCCGACCCGTGCTGCTCTGTCCGCCCGCTCCGCTCGCCGGTCCGCTCGGTGTCCACGTCGCGGTGGCTTGGAACGGCAGCACCGAGGCGGCCCGCGCGCTGGCCGCCGCGCTGCCGGTTCTCGCCGCGGCCGAGAAGGTCTCGCTGCTCTCGGTGACCACGGGCGCCAAGGAGACCTTGGCGCCGGCGGCGGTCATGGACTACCTCTCGGACCACGGGATCGCCGCGGAGGCCGAGAGCCGGACCGCCCGGGCCAGCGAGGTCGGCCAGACCCTGCTTCTGGCGGCCAGGGAGGCGGGCGCCGGCCTGCTCCTGATGGGCGCCTACGGCCAGAGCCGGGGCCGGGAACTGATCATGGGCGGGGTCACCCAGCATGTGGTCGACCACGCCGACCTGCCGGTCCTGCTCTGCCACTGAGGGCCCGCCCTGCGATCATGACTCGCATGGCATAGAAGTAGGAATTTCGTGGTACGCCGTGGCATTTCTTGGCTTCAGCTCGGAAGTTCTTTCGGCAAGGCCTTGGAACCGGTGGATTCGTCCCGGGCCTCACAGGACAACCGGAAGCTGTCCACCCCGCCTCAAAACCTTGAGATTTCCGACAGTAAGCCCATTGAACTGATTCGCCGATCTGTTAAAATACAATCTGGTATACCATACGCCAAACGACGCAGAATGCAGATGGGATCGATCTTTAGGAAGATCCTCACTTTTGAAAGCCGCAGGAGGCGCTATACTCGGTTTCGTTCCTCGGTTGTGAAAGCCTGCACCGTAGAACGTCAAAGATGTCTGGGAGGACAAAACATGGCGAAGAAGACGAGACGATACCTTCTGGGGCTGGCCGGTGCGGTCGCCCTCGGCTCGATGGCGTCCTTGACCCTGCCGGTCGCGGCGACGGCCGCCTGGGAGCCCGTGAAACCCGTTGAATTCGTGATCATGGCCGGCAAGGGCGGCGGCGCCGACAAGATGGCGCGGCTGATGCAGACGGTCATCGAGAAGAACGGCTGGGCAGCCAAGCCGCTCACGCCGATCAACAAGCCTGGCGGCTCGGGCGCCGAAGCCCTCGTCTATCTCAAGGACAAGGCCAGGTCGGACCCCGACCATACCATCATGGTGACGCTCAACAGCTTCTACACCACGCCGCTCCGGCAGCCGAAGCTGGAGGTCGACATCGAGGCCTTCACCCCGGTCGCGCGCATGGCCGAGGACACCTTCCTGCTGTGGGTCCACAAGGATGCCGGCATCAAGACCGTCGACGACTTCGTCAAGGCGGCCAAGGCGGCCGGCGACGGCTGGATCATGGCCGGCACCGGCAAACTGCAGGAAGACCAGTTGCTCACCGATTTCCTCAACGCCGCCTACGGCCTCGACATGAAGTACGTGCCCTACAAGGGCGGCGGCAAGGTGGCCAAGCAGTTGGCCGGGAAGCACGCCAACTCGACGGTGAACAATCCCTCCGAGCAGGAAGGCTTCTTCGCCGCCGGCACGACGGTGCCGCTGGCCGCCTTTACGCCGAAGCGCCTGGAGATGTTCCCCGACGCGCCGACCTTCGGCGAGTTGGGCAACGAGTTCGTCTACTTCATGCAGCGCAGCGTGGTCGGTGCGCCGGGCATGAGCGACGAAGCCGCCGCCTACTATCAGGGTCTCTTCCAGAAGGTCTTCGACTCCGCCGAGTGGCAGGACTACCGCAAGAAGAAGAGCCTGCAGGGCGAGTTCCTGACCGGTGCCGCGCTCAAGGACTACTGGATGAAGGAGCGTGAGATCCACAAGCAGATGCTGGCCAAGATGGGGGCCCTGTAACCTCCAGCTTGGACGGTAGGAAACGTCGAAAAACCGAGAGGGGGCGTCATCATGCGTAGAGCGGAGATCGTCACCGCGGCGCTGATGGCGCTCCTTTCGATCTATCTGATGGTGAAGAGCACGGAGCTCCCCATCGGCTGGATCGAAGACGAGGGCCCTGGCGGCGGCGCCTTCTCCTTCTGGCTGGCGGCGGTCATGCTGCTGTGCTGCGTCTGGATCGCGATCAACTGGTTCCGGCGCAAGAGCCCGCAGTCGACGTCGAGCGAGCCCTACATGGACTCGAACGCCATGAAGAAGTTCCTTCTGGTGGGCGGCGGCGTGACGGCAATGATCGCCCTGGTGCACTTCGTCGGCATGTACGGCGCGATCCTGGTGTTCCTGATCTACTACATCCGTTTCCTCGGCCGGCACGCCTGGTCGACGACGGTGCTGATCTCCGTCTCCGCGCCGGTCGTCACCTTCTTCTTCTTCGACGTCGCGATGAGGATCGTTCTGCCGAAGGGCTATCTCGAGCCGCTGTTCCTGCCGCTCTACGACATCTTCCTATAGGGTCAGGCAAGCCCGCTCAGCGAGGCGGCGCAGGCCCCCGGGGCGCTGCGTCAAGAGGAGAGGACCGCTCGGCGGTCCGGAAAGAGACGCATGGAAATCTTGCAGCACTTGATGGACGGCTTCCTGATCGCCTTCGATCCCCTGAATCTGGGGCTCGTCATCCTGGGAGTGGTGGTCGGGCTCTTCATCGGCGCGATGCCGGGTCTGGGCTCCGTCAACGGGGTCGCCATCCTGCTGCCGATGACCTTCCTGGTGCCGCCCACCTCGGCGATGATCTTTCTGGCGGCGATCTACTACGGCGCCATGTACGGCGGCGCCATCAGTTCGGTCATGCTGGGCATACCCGGCGCCTCGACCGCGGTCGCGACGACCTTCGACGGGCGCCCCCTCGCCTTGCGGGGGGAAGCCGACAAGGCCCTGGTCGCCGCCGCCCTGGCCTCCTTCTTCGGCGGCACGATCTCGATCATGCTCTTTACCGGCTTCGCGCCGCCGCTGGCGAGCATCGCCCTCGACTTCGGCGACCCGGAGATCTTCGCGCTGATGCTCCTGGCCTTCGCCACCTTCGTCGGCCTCGGCAGCGACGACATCGCCAAGACCATCTTCTCGATCTGCATCGGTCTGGTCTTCAGCGCGGTCGGCCTCGACATCATGAGCGGCGAGCCGCGGCTGATCTTCTTCGACATCATCGGCTTCATGAGCGGGATCAACTTCCTGGTCCTGGCAATCGGCATCTACGGCATCGGCGAGATGCTCTGGACCATCGAGAAGACCGACGGTAACTCGATGATGTCCAAGGCGGTGGTCACGGTCGACCGGGTCCTGAACAACCTGAAGGAGCTGGGGCGGACCTGGAAGATCGCGGTCTCCAGTTCATTCCTGGGTTTCTTCGTCGGCATCCTGCCGGCCGCCGGCGCCACCCCGGGCTCGCTGATGGCCTACGGCGTGGCCAAGATGACCTCGAAGACGCCGGAGACCTTCGGCAAGGGCGAGGTTTCGGGCGTGGTCGCGCCTGAGGCCGCCAACAACGCCGCCTCCACCGGCTCCATGCTGCCCATGCTCACTCTGGGCATTCCGGGCTCTCCGACCACGGCCATTCTCCTGGGCGGCATGGTGATCTGGGGGCTGGTGCCCGGGCCGCTGCTCTTCGTCGAGCAGACCGAGTTCGTCTGGGGCCTGATCGCCAGCCTCTACGCCGCCAACCTCTTCGCGGTACTGATCAACATCATCTTCATCCCGGCCTTCCTCTGGATGCTGAAGATGCCCTTCACCATCCTGGCGCCGATGATCTTCGTGCTCAGCCTGGTCGGCGGCTACGCGCCGACCCAGAAGATGCACGACGTCTGGCTGATGCTGCTCTTCGGCGCGGGCGGCTATCTGCTCCGCAAGCTCGACTACCCGCTGGCGCCGGCGGTCCTGGCGATCGTGCTCGGGCCGATCGCGGAGCCCGCGCTGCGGCAGTCGCTTCTGATCTCCAACGGCGATCCCATGGTCTTCATCAACCGGCCGATCGCCGGGCCGATCACGATCATCGCCCTGATCCTGATCCTCCTGCCGCTGGCCAAGGCAATCCGGCAGCGCTTCAAGAAGGCGGCCTGAACGCAAGCGCGGCCAAACGATTCGATTGCCCAGGCGGGCCCGCCGCCGTCCAGGGATCGGGACCAGCGACACTTTGCAATCCAGGCGGCGCTGTGGTATACCAAATACCAGAACAATCCCGCGAGGCCGCCGAGGTGTCCGGCCCGGCGCCGCACGCTTCGAACCGCAAGCCGGGAGGACAGCCATGAACCTCCACGAACACCAGGCCAAGAGTCTGCTCCGAGACTACGGCCTGCCGATCCCGCAAGGCGGCGTGGCGACCACGCCCGAGGAAGCCGCGGCCCTCGCACAGGTGCTGGGCGGCCGGGGCTGGGCGGTCAAGGCCCAGATCCATGCCGGCCGGCGCAAGCAGGCCGGCGGCGTGCGCCTCGCCCAATCCCGCGAGACGGTGGCCGAAGCCGCGCGGGAACTCTTGGGCCGGCCCCTGGTCACCGGGCAGACCGGGCGCGAAGGCCTGCTGGTCAAGTCGGTCTACGTCGAGACGGCCGCCGAGATCGAGCAGGAGGTCTACCTCGCCGCGCTGGTCGACCGCGCCGCCGGATGCCTGACCCTGATCGCCAGCCCGAGCGGGGGCGAGGACGTCGAGGCCGGGCTCGCCGATGGGGAGGGCTTGGTCCGCCTCTCCCCCGACGCCGGCATGGCGCCCAAGCACGCAGACTTTGCCGCCATGGCCGCGGCGCTCGGCCTTGCCGGCGGCACCGCCGACGACGCGGCCGGGGTCTTCGCCGCGGTCTGGAAGGCCTTTGTCGAGCTCGATGCCAGCCTGATCGAGCTCAATCCCCTGGCGATCACCAAATCCGGCGGGCTGGCGGTTCTCGACGTCAAGATGGTCCTCGACGACAACGCCCTGTTCCGTCACCCGGACCTCGAGGCCCTGAGGGACGAGGACGAGAGCGACCCGCAGGAGCGCGAGGCCCATCGCTTCGAGATGAACTACGTCAGGCTCGACGGCGATATCGGCTTGATGGTGACCGGCGCCGGGCTCTGCCTGGCGACCATAGACATGATCAAGCAACGCGGCGGCGAGCCGGCCAACTTCATGGACGTGCGCCCGGTGGCCAGCGGCGCGCAGATCGCCGAGGGACTGCGGATACTCCTGCGCTCGCCGCGGGTCCGCGTCATTCTGGTCAACGCCATGGGCGGCGGAATCCTGCGCTGCGACACTCTCGCCGAAGGGGTCGCCGAAGCCTACCGGACCTCGGCGCGGAAGGTGCCGATCGTCTTCCGCGGCGCCGGCACGGCGAAGGAACTGGGCGAGCTGACCCTGGGCAACCAGGGCGTCCCCGCAGCGGTCTTCGACGACCTGGGAGAGGCCGTCGACGAAGCGCTGCGCCTGACCGAGACGGGGGTCAAGACGGGGGTCAAGACGGGGGCCAAGACGGGGAAGGAGACGGGAGGTGCGTGATGGGTATTCTGGTCGGTCATGACACCCGGGTCATTTTTCAGGGCCTCACCGGCGCCACCGCGACCCGTATGGCCGAGCGGGCCATCGCCTCGGGCACCCGGGTCGTCGGCGGGGTCACGCCGGGAAAGGGCGGCGCCAGGCACTTGAGCCTGCCGGTCTTCGACAGCGTGGCCGAGGCGGTGGCCGAAACCCGGCCGGACGCCACCGGAGTCTTCGTCCCGCCGGCCCAGGCGGCGGCGGCGATGATCGAGGCCATCGAGGCCGAGGTCCCGTTGGTGGTCTGCGTCACCGAGCGGGTGCCGGTGCTCGACATGGTTCGGGTGAAGCAGGCCCTGGCCGGCTCCAAGACCCGGGTCATCGGTCCGAACTCCTACGGCATCATCACGCCGGAGGCCTGCCGGATCGGCGTCATGCCGGATCGCCCGCACAAGCCCGGGCGCATCGGCATCGCCTCGCGCTCCGCCACCCTGGCCTACGAGGCGGTGGCCCAGACCACCCGCTTCCGCCTGGGTCAATCGACCTCGCTGGGCATCGGCGGCGATCCGGTGCACGGTCTGGACTTCGTCGACTGCCTGGATCTCTTCCTGGCCGATCCCAAGACCGCGGGGATCGTCCTGATCGGCGAGATCGGCGGTCGCACGGAGCAAGACGCGGCGGCCTTCCTCGAAGAACGGCGCCCGAAGAAGCCGGTCGTCGCTTACGTCGCTGGCATGAACGCACCGCCGACGCGCCGCATGGGCCACGCCGGCACCGTCGATCTGCTCGGCCGGGGCGACGTCAAGGACAAGATCCGGGCCCTGGAGAAGGCGGGAGTCATCGTGGTCGAGAGCGCCAACCTGATCGGCCATGCCATGCGGCAGGCTCTGGACGGCGCCTCCTGAGGCCCTCTCAGGGTCGGCCGCTCACCCCCAGGCGTCCACCGTCTCGGGCTGCGGCCGCGGGTTGGAGTAGGCGGCGGTCACCGCCTCCAGACGGCGCAGTGAGAGCAGCACGTCCTCGGCGCGCTGCTCCGCCGGCCCGGTCAACAGGAAGTACCGCTTCAGCTCGGCATCCTGCCGCGCGGGATGCGCCGGGCTCAGGGTCAGGCCCCAGCGGCTGAGGGCCTCTTCCAGATCCTTCTTGGTCTTTCTCAATTCCTCTCGATCGGTGCATTCCACCGATCCCCCATAAAGCAGCGCGGCGACATCCGACCGAAGTTGGATCACAGCTTGCATGCGTGGTGGCTCCCGTCTGACCTGTTCCTGGCCCGAGGCGTCGCCGACAGCGGCCTCAAGGCTTCGACAGGCATCCTGCAGTCCAAGGGCGCCGCAGAGACGCGTGGCCGAAACCTCAAGGCCTTCAGGCGAATCGTAGCCGCCATTGGAGGCCTGAGCTCCTCTTTCCTGGTCAGGGGTGGGGCTTCCAAATATGGGTCGCCGCTCATGACACGGCAACAAAGGATTAACGCCGCGGCTGAAAGATCCCTGGGGCGAAAAGGGTCCGAAATTTGTCACAGCTGCGACCGAATCTGCCCGCACGTCTTCCTGAGCGGTGGGCATGGCGGATTCTCGTCTTTCGCCAGATCGTGTACGGACGCCGCCTTTGCCTGCCGGCCATGCGAGAGGGTAAGCTGCCAGCCGCGACGCAGGACGCGTCGACGGCCGAGACGGCGTCAACAGGCTCACAGGGAACCGCAAGCAGAGATGACCGAAGAGAGAACCCACAGGTATCCGGAATTCGCCGATCCCATGGTGCGTCCCCGCTACGTCGGGCTGCCCACCTTCATGCGCGCGCCCTACGAAGAGGATCTCTCCGCGGTCGACATCGCCCTGGTCGGGATCCCGTTCGACGGTGGCGTGACCAACCGGCCGGGCGCCCGGCACGGCCCCAGGGAGATCCGCAACCAGTCGAGCCTGATGCGCCGGATCAACCAGGCCACGGGGATCGATCCCTTCGCGCTCTGCCGAATCGCCGACGCCGGCGACGCCTGGGTGGAAAGCCCCTACGAGCTGGAGAGCGCCCTGGAGGAGATCGCCGCCTTCTATCGCCGGCTCCACGCTGCCGGCACGGCCCCGGTCTCGGCCGGCGGCGACCACTCGGTCACCCTGCCGGTGTTCCGCGGGATCGCGGCCGAGCGTCCGGTGGGCATGGTCCACTTCGACGCCCACTGCGACACCGGCGACGACTACCTGGGGTCCAAGTTCCACCACGGCGCGCCCTTCCGGCGGGCCGTCGAGGAAGGCCTGCTCGATCCCAGGCGCACCGTGCAGATCGGCATCCGGGGGCCGATCAACGACCCCGACATCTGGAGCTTCAGCCACGAATCGGGGATGCGCGTGGTCTATATGGAGGAGCTCTACGAGCGCGGCCCCAAGGACGTGATCGAGGAGGCACGCGGCATCGTCGGGGACGGCCCGACCTACATCAGCTTCGACGTCGACGGCCTGGACCCTGCCTTCGCACCGGGCACCGGAACCCCGGAGTGCGGCGGATTCTCGGTCATCGAGGCACAGATCATGATCCGCGCGCTGCGCGGCCTCAACCTGGTCGGCGGCGACGTCGTCGAGGTGGCGCCGCCTTTCGATCCCAGCGGCAACACCGCCATGGTCGGCGCCACCATCCTTTATGAGATCCTCTGCGTCGTGGCCGACTCTCTGGCCGGCCGCAAAGGCGGCTAAAGCCGCTTCGGCGCGTTTTCGTAGAGCGCCGGCCGCCGGTCCTCGAGGTAGGTATTGGCCTGGCGCGACTCGGCGTAGGGTTCCGGGTCGATCTCGGCGACCAGGAAGGCCTCGCCGCGCCCGGACTGGATCAGGGGCTTGCCGTCCGGGCCGATGACGCAGCTCATCCCGCAGAAGGTCAGCTCGCCCTCCTGGCCGCAGCGGTTGGCGTAGGCGATGAAGACCTGATTCTCGAAGGCCCGCGCCGGCACCATCTGCTCCGGGACGTTCTCGTAAGGGCGCATCAGGGCGGTCGGGACCGCGATCAGGTCGGCGCCCGCCAGCACCAGGGCACGCACGGCTTCGGGAAACTCGACATCGTAGCAGATCATGAGGCCCAGCGTCAGCGGGCCGAGCTCGACCAGCATCAGCTCCTTGCCCGGCGAAAACAGGCGTTTCTCCTCCGGCCCGAAGAGGTGGGTCTTGCGGTAGTTGGCGCGGGCGGCGCCGGAACCGTCGACCAGCAGGGCCGCGTTGTAGAGTGTCTTGCCCGCCGCCTCCGGATAGCCGTAGAGCAGCGCGACCCCGGTCTCCGCCGCGATCTCGGCGGCCCGCTTCGCCGACGGCCCCCCGGCCGGCTCCGCCAGCTCGCGCAGCCTGTCGCCGAGGTCGTAGCCGCTGAGGTAGAGCTCCGGCGCGATCAGCAGCTCGATGCCCTCCGAGGCCGCGCGGCGGGCCGCCATGGCTAGGCGCTCGAGGTTGGCCGCCGGGTCGCCCGTCACGCCGGAGTCCTGAAGCAGGGCTATGCGCATGTCACTTCTCCCCGGGCCCCAGGGCGCCGAGCAGGCGCGGCAGATTGCCGAAACGGCCGACCAGACCGAAGATCAGGGCGGCCAGCAAGGCAAAGAGGACGGCGACGACCGCCATCACCGGGGTGTAGCCATATCGCAGGCTGTTGAAGATCTTGATCGGCAGGGTCTCTACGGTGAAGCCCGCCACCATGTAGGCCACGATATACTCGTTCAGGCTGAGCACAAAGGCAAAGGCGTAGCCGGACACCAGATAGGGCCGGATCAGGGGCAGGATCACCGTGCGGAAGACCCGCCGCCGGTCGGCGCCCAAGGTCTCGGCCGCTTCGACCAGGGCCGGGTCGATGGCCTCGAAGCCCAGCGACAGGGTGACCAGCGGCAGGGTGACGAAGAAGATGCCGTGCGAGATCACGACGGCCGGCAACTGGCCGTAGAACCCGAGGGTCGCCCAGAAGATCAGGAAGCCCAGGGCGGTGATCACCGGCGGCAGCAGGAAGGGCGCGACGCCGAGGGCGAAGAGCGCGCGGGCATAGCGGACCCGGTAGCGCCAGAGGAAATAGGCCAGCGGCAGGGCGATCGACAGCGCCACCAGCGCCGAGGTCGTGGCGATCAGCAGGGAGTTGGCGACGGCGCCCAGCCAGGCGTCGTCGGCGAAGAGCTCGGCGTACCAGCGCAGCGAGGTCCCCGCCGGGGGAAACAGGAGCTGCTTCTTGGCGTTGAGCGAGACGCCGATCACGACGATCAGCGGCGCGCAGAGAAACAGCGCCAGGACCGCGATGTAGCTGCGGCTGAAGGCCCGGCTCATGTCGCCGGTCTCCGCCGGCGCCCCAGCCACTGGGTCAGCCCGACCAGGGGCAGGCTGACGGCGAGCAGGAAGATCGCCATGGCGGCCGCGAAGGGCAGGTTCGACTGGTAGATCGCCTGATCGGTGATCAACACCGACAGCGTCCAGTGCTGCGGCTGGCCGAGGATCTGAGGCAGGAGGTAAGCGCCGAGGGTGAAGACGAAGACCATGACCAGGGCCGCGACGATCGCCGGGCGCAGGACCGGGACGACCACGGTGAAGAAGGTGCGCAGCGGCGAGGCTCCGAGGCTGCGCGCCGCCTCGACCAGCTCCGGGTCGAGGCGGCTGAGCGCGGGATAGAGCACCAGGACCGCATAGGGCAGCGCCAGGTAGCAGAGGCCGGCCAGCAGGGCGCCGAACCCGGGTGTCCAGGCGGTTGGCGCCTCGAGCAGCCCCAGGGCGACGAAGAGGTTCGACAGCCCGGCCGTCCGCGACAGCAGGATCGACCAGCAGAAGCCGATGATCACCTCCGAAAGGGAGAGCACGGACAGCAGGAAGACCAGGACGGGCACCTGCCGACGGCGCGCCATGCGGGTCAGAAAGTAGGTGAAGGGAAAGCCCAGGGCGACGCAGAGCAGCGCGGTGACCGCGGCGAGCGCCAGCGAGAAGCCGAGCACGCCCCCGAAGAAGGGCGTGAAGAAGCGGGCGTAGGACGCGAACTCGAAGCCGGGCTCGTAGAACCCGCCCTGGACCCGATGGAAGACGCTGACCGCCAGCATGATCCCGAAAGGGACCAGGAAGAAGACCGTCAGCATGGCCAGCGGATAGACCGCCAGCGCAGCCTCCCGCCCCTTCGGCGCGGCGCGGATCATGGCGCCAGGGCCAGGCAGGCGCTGGCCGGCAGCTCCACCGTGACCGCGCCGCCCTGCCGGAACTGGCCGTGCTGCTTCGGCATGGTCAGGCAGAGCACCTGGGTGCCGGCGCAGTCCAGGGAGATCTGCACCGTGGCCCCGAGGTCGCGCACGAAGCTGATCCGCCCGGGCAGCCGGTTGGCGCCCGCCTCCCCCGCCGCCAGCAGCCGGACCTCCTCCGGCCGGATGCAGAGGCTGGCCTCGCCGCCCTCGGTCAGGCCGGGGCCGACCTCGGACACGGCGAGCTGGGCGCCCGCGACCTCCACCACGCCGCCGCGCAGACGGCCGGGGATCAGGTTGCTG
>JAKSBE010000208.1 GCA_022361275.1 Kiloniellales bacterium | reverse complement strand
TTCCTTGAGCTTGGCGAAGAGCTCGTCGTTGTCGGCGAAGAGGTCCATCTTGACCTCGATCCCGCTGGCGTCCTTGAAGTCGTCCAGCGTGTCCTCGCCGATGTAGGTGTCCCAGTTGTAGAAGTTGAGCTTGGGCTCCTCGGCGCTCCAGCCGACGCGGGGCGCGAAGGTCAACCCGGCCGCGACCGCGCCGCTGCCCGCCAGGAAGGCGCGACGCGAGAAGGGCCGTGTCTCGGGGCGTTTCATGACGATCTCCCAGCCTCCGGTCTTTTTTCTTGTCGTTCGGGGTTTCTTGTCGTTCGGGGGCGGCGCAGCCGCTCTGCCCGCCGGCCCTCAGGTATTCAGCCTTCGGCCAAGGCGTGTTGTCAAATGAAACGCTGGGACAGGTAAGGTCCTCGTAAGGCCGGCCGTCAGACGCCGCGGCGCCGTCCCGCCATCCGGGGCCATCCGGAGCGGTCAGGTCGAGTGGGCCGCCCGCGCGCTGCGGGCCTCGCGGCGGCTTCTGATCATCCGGACGATCCGCTGTCCCAGATCGAAGACCGTGCCGGTCAGCCGGCCGCGCAGGCCGGGCCGCCGGGCCGAGGCCTGCCGCGCCGCCTCTTCGAGGTCCCAGGAGCGGACCGTCGCCTGAAGCGCGGTATCGACCTCGATGGGGGGCTGCCAGCCCAGATCCCGGACGATCTCCTGGTCGTCGAAGACCACGTCCCGGGTCAAGGCCCGGAGTTCCTTGCCATAGCCGGCGAAGCCGGCGAGCAGACCCAAAAGCGGGCCCGGGCAGGGCCAGAGGTCGAGCTCGTGCCGCATGGCCTCGGCCAGGCGCTCGACCAGCTCCGGCGTCGAGACCACCTCGCCGTCGCTGATCGAGAAGGTGCGGTCGGCGGCCGCGGGGTGCTCGAGGCAGGCCTCGATCGCGCTGACCAGGTTGCCGATGAAGAGCAGGCTCATTTGGTTCTGCACGCTGGCCAGCGGCAGTGGCCGGTCGCGCAGGACCGCCTCGGCGACCGCGCGCAGCACGTCCCGCTTCTCCGGACCGTAGAGCGCCGGCAGGCGCAGGACCACGAGCTCGAGTGCCGCCTCGGCGACGGTCTTGCGCAGGACCTGCTCCGCCTCGTGCTTGCTGGTCTCGAAGCCGGTCGGGTCCTCGGCGCGCTCGGCGGCGCGCACGCCGACCGAGCTGAGAAAGATCAGGCGCCTGACGCCATGGTCCACGGCGGCCTGGGCGAGAGAGGCGGTGCCGGCCACGTTGATCTGGTTGTGGGCCACCAGCCAACGGCCCAGCGGCTCGGTGAAGTCTTCCGTGGTCCCGGCGGCATGCACCACGATGTCGACGCCATCGAGGGCGCTTTGCCAGTCGGTATGGTCGTCGATGTCGCCGATGGCGACGTAGTCCACGCCCTCCTCGGCGTAGGGCGGCCGGGTGCGCAGGGCGCCGCGGACCCCGTAGCCCCGGCGCGCCAGAAAGCGGCAGACGTGATGGCCGACGAAGCCACCGGCCCCGGTGACCAGAACGAACGTTTTGCGGTTCTCTTCCGTCATCTGCCTGTCTCGGGCTTGACACTCGGGCTTGACCGAACTCCGACTTCGCCTGCGCTCCCGCAGGAGGGGACAAGGCTAACGCGGGATGTCTTAAGCCTTTGTATCTGAGAGTATTTTCTTCGTTTTTCTCGCGAATTCAAAGGGTTCCCAAGGCCCTCGGCGCGCACGGCGGGCCGGCTGGGCCGGCGAGGAGACGAGGCCGCCGGACGCAGCGGCGTTGACGACTCCGGGGCGCTCGCCCCATGGTAGCGCCCAGTGGATCTGCCGTAGGGGGCAGAAGGCCGGCCCGGCGGCCAGGCTGGTCCAGGAGGGAGAGCTTCTCTTGCCGGAATATCGTATCGCAGCCATCCCGGGCGACGGGATCGGCGCCGAAGTGCTGGGCGCCGGCCTGCGCATCCTCGAGGCCGTCGCGGCCCGCGAGCCGGAGCTCCGGCTGCAGGTCGAGAGCTTCCCTTGGGGCTCCGACTACTACCGCCGCGAGGGCCGCATGATGCCCGAGGACGCGCTGGAGACCCTCAAAGGCTTCGATGCGGTCTACTTCGGCGCGGTCGGGGATCCCGAAGTCCCCGACGACGTCACGCTCTGGGGCCTGCGCCTCGCGATCTGCCAGGGCTTCGACCAATACGCCAATCTGCGGCCGGCGCGGATACTGCCCGGGGTCAAGAGCCCGCTGGCCGGGGTCACCGGTGCCGACATCGACTGGATCATCGTCCGCGAGAACACCGAGGGCGAGTACTCCGGTGCCGGCGGCCGGGTCCACCGCGGCCTGCCCGAGGAGCTGGCGGTCGAGACCGCGGTCTTCACCCGCAGCGGCATCCGGCGGGTCCAGAAGGTCGCCTTCGAGCTGGCCCGCAGCCGCCGGCGCAAGCACCTGACCCTGGTCACCAAGTCCAACGCCCAGCGCCACGGCATGGTGCTCTGGGACGAGGTCTTCGCCGAGCTGGCCGCCGACTATCCCGAGGTCACCACCGAGAAGGTCCTGGTCGACGCCATGACCACGCGAATGGTGCTGCGGCCGGCCAGCCTGGACGTGGTGGTCGCCTCCAACCTCCATGCCGACATCCTGAGCGACCTGGCGGCGGCCTTGTCCGGCAGCCTGGGCATCGCGCCGACCGCCAACCTCAACCCCGAGGGCGCCTTCCCCTCGATGTTCGAGCCGATCCACGGCGCCGGTTTCGACATCGCCGGCAAGGGGATCGCCAATCCGGTCGGCGCCTTCTGGTCGGCCGCCCTGCTGCTGGAGCACCTCGGCCAGGCCGGTCCGGCCCGCGCCCTGATGACGGCGGTCGAGCAGACCCTGGCGGCCGGCGTCCTGCCCCCCGACCTGGGCGGCAGCGCGACCACGGAAGAGGTCACGGAGCGGGTCCGCCGCGCCCTGGAGGGCGAGAACGCCTGAGCCGCGGGCCGCTCGTGGCCGATCTCGGCGGCAGTCTAGAGCCCCGGCCGATCAATCCTTTGTGATGCGACTCAAGACCTTGTGATTGGCCCGTGACGACTTGTCCGCGCCAAGCTGGGGCCACGATGAGTCTGCGCAAGTTCGTCATTTCGCGGCTGCAGCCGCTCGGGTCGGCGTTGCCGGCGGTCGTCCTCCTGACCGTGGCGCTGCCGGTCGCGGCGCTGGCGAACCGCTGGGAAGCGGCCTGGCCGAAGACCGACTTCTCGCTGCACAGCGTGCCACTGGAGGAGATCGTCTCCGGCGGTCCGGGCAAGGACGGTATCCCCTCGATCGACGCGCCGAGCTTCGTCTCGGTCGCCGAAATGCACGCACGCGGCGCGCTCGCACCTCAGGAGCCGGTGATCGGCTTCGCCGTCGAGGGCGACGCCCGTGCCTATCCGCTGCGGATCCTGACCTGGCACGAGATCGTCAACGACGAGGTCGGCGGCCTTCCGGTCGCCGTCACCTACTGCCCGCTGTGCAATTCCGCGGTGGTCTTCGACCGCCGCCTCGGCGACCGGATTCTGGAGTTCGGGGTGACCGGCAACCTGCGCCACTCCGACATGGTGATGTACGACCGCAACACCGAGAGCTGGTGGCAGCAGTTTCTCGGCGAAGCCGTCGTCGGCGAACTGACCGGCAGCCGGCTGAAGGCGATCCCGGCGCGCCTGGAGTCCTGGGAGAGGTTCTCGGCGCGCCACGCCGACGGCAAGGTGCTGATGCCCAACGGCGACGTCCGGCGGCCCTACGGCGTCAACCCCTATCGCGGCTACGACAGCAGCGCCGAGCCCTTCCTCTATCGCGGCGACTATCCCAAGGACATCGCGCCGATGACCCGCGTGGTCGCGGTCGGGACCCAGGCCTGGAGCCTGCCGCTGCTGCGCGACAAGGGCCGGATCGAAAGCGGCGACCTCGTGCTGACCTGGGAGGCCGGACAGAGCTCGGCGCTGGACGGCGGAACGATCGCCGAGGGCCGCGACGTCGGCAACGTGGTGGTGCAGCGCAAGACCGAGTCGGGTCTGGCCGACGTCCCTTATGACGTGACCTTCGCCTTCGTGTTTCACGCCTTCCAGCCGGAAGGGACTTGGCACCTGAAGTGAAGGGGCACTGAAGTGAAGGGGACGACAGGATCCGCCTTCGGGCGGTCATGGGGCGTGGGGCGGTTGTGGCACGGGCCGCCTCACGCCCTGCCTTCTTCCGAACGGCGGCGTCAGCTGTTCATAGCGGCGATGCAGCGGTCCGAAGTCCGCCGCAGATAGGCCGCGAAGTCGCTCCGGAGCGCCGCAGTCCGGATCGCCTGATCGACCGCTTGCTCGAGACCGGTCATGAGATGGGCCCTGTCCCCGCCCAAGGCCCGGCCCGAGTCACGGCCCGAGTCACGGCCTGCCTCCTGGCCCGCCCCCTGGCTGTCCAGCCAGCGCAGCGCAGCCTGCTCGCTCAAGGCGAGGAAGCGGTCCGCCGGGCCCTGCCCCGAGGCCGCCGCGGGGTCCCGGGCGCCGTCTTGAGCGCCATTTTGGGCATTCTGGGCCGGCGGGGGGCCCCCTTGCGCCAGAAGGACCGCCGCCATCCCGGTGAAGACGGCGAAGCACTCCGCCCAGTAATCTCCCGAGAGCTCCGTCGACCGCTGTGCGAGGACCGGCGGCGCCACGTGGGTGACGAGCACCAGGGCGCAGAACGCTAGGAAACAAGCTCTCATAATCCTCCTCGCGCACAGCCATGCGGTAAGGAATATATAATGATTAACTGAAATATTATGCCAATAACATCTCTTGTCACAAGTTATATTTTGGCATTATTTATATAAAATGCTTGATATTTTGAATCAGGCGGCTCTCGACCTTGCCTGCCGCGCCATGACCGCGTCGAGGGCGGCGGCGATGACCTCGGGCCCGGCGCCGGGCCGATGTGCCGACTCGCTGAGGCTGCGGCGCCAGGCCCGGGCGCCGGGCAGGCCGTTGAACAGCCCCAGCATGTGCCGGGTGATGCACTTGACCGGCACCCCGCGGGCGGTCTCGCGGCGGGCATAGGCGATCATCGCCTCGGCCACCGCCTGGCGCCCGGCCGCCGGGCCGGCCTGGCCGAAGATCCGGCGGTCGGCCTCGGCCAGGAGGTAGGGATCCTGGTAGGCCGCGCGGCCGATCATCACCCCGTCGACCCGCGCGAGATGGGCCTCGGCCTCGTCCAGGCTCCGGATTCCGCCGTTGATGACGATCTCGAGCTCCGGCCGCTCGGCCTTGAGGCGGTAGACCCGGTCGTAGTGGAGCGGCGGGATCTCCCGGTTCTGCTTCGGGCTCAGGCCTTCCAGCCAGGCCTTGCGCGCGTGGACCGTGAAGCTGCAGCAGCCGGCCGCCGCGACGGTATCGACGAAGCGCAGCAGGTCGGCGTAGTGGTCCTGGTCATCGATGCCGATCCGCGACTTCACCGTGACCGGGATACCGACCGCCGCCCGCATCGCGGCGATGCAGCGGGCGACCAGCGCCGGCTCGGCCATGAGGCAGGCGCCGAAGCGGGCCTGCTGGACCCGGTCGCTGGGGCAGCCGACGTTGAGGTTGACCTCGTCGTAGCCCTCGGCCTCGGCCAGGCGCGCGCAGGCGGCCAGTTCTCCGGGATCGGCCCCGCCGAGCTGCAGCGCCACGGGATGCTCCGCCGGGTCGAAGCCGAGGAAGCGGGCCCGGTCGCCATGCAGGACAGCCCCGATCGGCACCATCTCGGTGTAGAGCAGCACGCGCCGGCTGATCAACCTCAGCAGATAGCGGCAGTGCCGATCCGTCCAGTCCATCATGGGTGCAATACACAGCCTATGTGCTTGATATTGTGTCACTTTTCCAATAAACTCAAATAGATAAAACGTGAACGTGTGCACTCAAAATCACGCAAGTTCACGCTTTGTCCCGGCCTTTCACTCTGCGACTGAACACATGGCGCACATGGCATGGCGGCTCTCGCACAGCTACCCTCCGGCAACCGGCGCGGCCAAGGGCGGCGCAAGTGAAGGTATGCTGCCGGGGCCTTCCGCGGCAAGACGGCTGCTCTAACACTATGAAATAGATCAAATTGTCTGCGCCTAACTGAGTCCGGTTAAACGCAGTTCGATCTAGCGCAACGAAGTGAGGCCAAGGGCGGATTCCTGCCAGCCTCGCTCGTCCGGAGCCGCAAGGCCGAAGGCGGCGCATTGCCCTGCAGGCCCTGGACGGCTGGCGCGCCGGGGCCTCTGCCGGTCAGCCGCCTGCCACCAGGGTGCGTGCCTTGCGCAGGATCTCGGCCGCGCGGGCGCGCGGAAAGGCGCGGCCGCGGTCACCGGTGAGGACCGTGACGAGCCGGTCCAAATCCATCCGCGCAAGGGCCGCGGCATCCTCGATGCCGGCGGCCTGCAGCCGTTCGGCCGAGGTTCCGCCGACGCCCGGCACATCGGTGAGCGGCGCGGGGGCCGGGCCGCCGCCGGCCCCGCCGTCGCGCGGCGTAACCTCCGCACGTCCTGCGAGCACCATGTCGGTCTCGACGCGCGGCTCGCCGTCGGTCGCGCTTCCGACCTCGAGGACCTTGATCAGATCGGCGGCCACCCCGGCGTTCACATACAAGTTGCGAACCGCCTCGGCGCGGCGCCGGCCCAGCGACAGGCCCGCCTCTCCCTCCTCGACGGCGATCGAGCGAAGCCGGACCGTTCTCAGCCCTGCCTCGACGGCAGCCCGGCGCAGACGCGCGGCGTTCTCGCTCGCGACAGCCCGCGACTCTTCGAGAGGCTCGATCGTCCGGGCCTCGAAGACGATCGTCCCGAGGGCCTCCACCCGCTCGGACGACGGTGGTGGCGCCACGCCGCCCGCAGCCAAGGCGCAGAGCGACGGGAAGACGCAGCGGCAATCCACGCCGCAGATCACGCGGCCGGCGGCGTCGAGCTCGATCCTGCGCAGCGGCGCGACATGATGACGAATACCGCGCGGCGGCAAAGCCTTCGGCCGGGGGGCGCCGTCGGGCCCCGGCTCCTGCGGCCACAGGACGTCCGCGCTCGCCGTTCGCGCGGGGACCTGCCAGTGGTCGCCGGTCTTGTAGTCGCCCCCCTGCTCGAACCAGACCTGAACGCCGTCTTCCAGATCGATCCACTTGGATTCCTGGACCGGGATCACGTCCGAGGGCTGGTCCCAACGGCGCAGCAGCGGATGGCTTGCGGCGCTCTCGTCGAAGACCGGAACCGGCTGTCCGCTCGGCACCGCCAGCGTGACCTCGGCGGTGACGCGGTCGACGGCCTCGACCTGCAGCAGCCGCCGGGAACGCGCCAGCAGCTCCGAGACGTCGTCGACGATCTCGACCCAGTCCCCTTCCTTCAGGCCGCGTGCCTGATCGGGCCCCAGGCCGTCCAGGCGCACGATCGCCCCTTGCAGGCTGCGGATGCCGAAGACGACCGAGCCGTTGTCGCGCGACCACTTGAACGTCGCCTGCCCCTTCGCGCCGCCCGCGGTGCCCGGATCGTGGATCTCGATCCGGTAGAGCTGGTTCTCCGGCCCGCGATACTGCGCCGTCGGCGGGACCAGGCAGGGGTCGTCCGAAGGCATCTCGACCTTGGCCCGCGCCCGCAGGCAGCGCGGCAGGCGCAGGTCGGCCCCGACCAGTTCGTCCAGCAGCGCATCGCAGTCGAGGTCTTCATCCGTGTCCTTGTCCAGCGGCGCCGCCTTGACCTGGCAGACGACCTTGGACCTCGTCGCCGTGTCCAGCCCGCCGAGCGCCACGTCCCGGATTTGATCGGACTGCAGGGCGTTCAAATGCCGCTCCCAGACATCCAGGTAGACCAGATACCGCCCGCCCTGCTGCAGCTCCGCGGGATCGTCTTCGCCCTCGGGAACCGGGTAGTCCGGCTGCGTGGTGTAGCGCAGCGGCACCGGCTCGGCCGCCGGCGGGCAGGAGAACTCGGGCATCAGCTCGCAGGCGATCCCGTCGACGTAGTATCGGCCCCGGCCGATCTCGAAATCGCACAGAAGGTCGTCGGAGCAGGCGATCAGAAAGCCGTCTCCCGGACCGCCATGCGGACCGATCAGGTCGGCCGCCAGCATCCGGGTCTGCTCCAACAGGATCGAGACCTGCTCGTTCCAGTCGGCGTCCAGCAGCACCCGCCCCTGCTGCATCAGAACCCGCGCGAAATGGTGTTGGCGGCGGTAGGTATCTCGGCTCAGGTCGGCTTTCACGGGTCAGCCCTCCTAGGTCGCAAAGAGAAGCCCGGTGGTCATCCCGGCCGGGACATTGTCCGCAAGACGCGCCGTCAGCGCGGCGCGGCGTTGCGGCTGGAACAGATCGTGGAACGCGCCCATCTCCGAGGCGTCGCTGGCCCCTTCGCGGAGACCGCCATCGGCGCAGGGATCGAGCTGGCAGTATCCCGGGCGGCCGTAGCGGCGGTCCGTGAAGACGGGGCGCAGGGCGGATCGCGCTGCGGCCAGAAGCCTGTCGCGATAGGCCGCAGCGTCGTCCGCGAAGGCGTAGGCCGAGATAAAGGCGCCGAGCCGCGGCGGCACCGCCACGGCCTCCATCGCGGTGATTGCCGTCAGGACGGCGCAGCCGCCGGGCTGCAGCCGCGCGATCTTCCAGACGGGCGGCACATCTTCGTCCATCAGCGCCCCGCTGCTGACCGTGAGCTCGGCATCCGGCGCGAAGGGGGTCATGTCCGGGTCGTCGGCCCGGTATGGCGGAATCAGCTCGATCACGATCCCCGTCGCCGTGCGCGGCCCGAGATTGTCGACCGAGAGGGTCAGCACGAAGGTCTCGCCGATGGTCGGCGCCGCTCTGCTCGTCTCGAAGCGCAGGCGGAGATTGGCGGCCTCCGGCGCCTCGGCCACCGCGTCGGCCGGAGCGCCGCCGACCAGGATCGGGACAAAGACCGGGCCGCCCGTCGCCGCGGCAGGCAGCATGTCGAGAGCGGCGGCCTCGGCGAGATCCGGCTGGCAGCGGTAGCGGCGCGGGGTGCGCGAGCCTGCCGGCACGTGGCAGAACCGGATGCACCCGATCTGGCGCCGGGCGACGTGCAGCCTGCCGGTGAAGAGGCTGTCCTCGGCAAGCACGATAGCATGAGTCTGCACGGTGCCGATTACGGTGCTGCGCACGATCCGCAGGACGGCGTGCGCCAAGGGCCACGACGGAGCGCCGACCGCTTCGCGCGTGTCGGACGTCGCATCGACGATGCTGTCCGTGATCGAGATCGCCACCGGATCGGCGGTGACCTCGTCCATGCTCACCTGGACCGAACCGAGGATCGAGCGCTCGATCGTCACCTCGGCCGTGGAGTTCACCAGGTTCAGGCTCGGCTCGGCGGGCCGCCGGGGCGAGCAGTCAGAGCCGATCTCCCATCCCGGCACGAGCGTCGAATGGCTGAGGCGGACCTCGGCCATCGGCCCGCGGCACTGCAGGCCGCGACCGGCGACGACGATGCCGTCCAGCGCGAAACGGCTGTCGTCCTCGCCGCGCACCACCAGCGCGTCGCCACGCGCCGCCTGGTAGTCCAGCAGCCGCAGAACCGCCCGGCTCCCGTCGCGCGCCCGCAGCTGCAGGCTCTGCCCCGCCCGCAGATCGAAGTTCAGCCGCTCGGTGTAGACGCCACCATCGACGATCTCGATCACGGCGTCGTCGGGATCCTCGGCGCGGAACGCCTGCAGCGCATCGCCAATCGCCGCGAATCCGGCATCCTGTCCCACGGGATAGATCACGGCGCCGGCCGGCTGGCGGGGCGGGCGCGGATAGGCGCCGCCGCCCGTGTCGTCGCTGAAGCCGGAGTGATAGCGCACATGCACCTCGCCGCCGGGCGGCTGGCGGCTGTGGAAGGCGAGGCGGCCAAGCTCGGGATCGACCGCGACATGGTCGCGGGCCGGTTGATAGTGCCATCCGCTCAGGTCCGCGATCACGACCCTGGCGGCCGGGATCAAGCCGCCCTGCCCCCGCTCCGGCCAGTCCTCGGCCCAGATCGCAAAGCTCTTGCCGGGGCCGTAATAGGTGTCGATCGACCGCGCCAGCACGCGCCGCAGAATTGGTGCCGGCACGTTCGGCGCCTCGGCGATCGATTCGGGGCCCGGCTCCGGAACGGGCAGCGTGAACAGCGGAACATCGTTGCCGAGCACGCTGAACGTATAGGCGCCGGGCCCGACGTCCTCGCGGGCATAGGCGGGCTCGCGGGCGATCGCATAGGGCTTGAGTCGCCAGGCGTAGACGCCGACATGGGGGACGTTGTGGAGGCCCGGCGTCCGGGCGGAGGCGATCCTGCGCAGGTCGGGGGTGCGGGCGAGCGGGTCGAAGGGGCCGCCGAGATGCGCCAGCGCGAGACCGTCGCGCAGGTCGGCGGTCCTGCCGCGCGCGGTCCGGTGGTGATTGACGGGCTGCATCCAGGCCAAGAGGCGATAGAACTCGACCGCCCGCACCGGCCAGTCGGCGGTGTCCTTGGCGATCAGCTCCAGCAGCGGCAGCGTTCCCTTGCGCCGCCGGTCGCGGATCGTGTTCGCAACCGCCCGGCGGGGGGTCAGCACCGAGAAAAGCAGCCCGGTCCGCCCGCCATCCTCGGCCACCTGCGGCGGGGCCTGATAGCCGATAAGGGCGCCGATGTAAGGGACGACCCAGTCGTCGCAGGTCTCGATGAACCAGTTCGCGTACTGCCGCTCCAGATCGTCCTCGATTACGCCGACTTGCTCGGCGATGACCCGCAACAGCGCCCGCAGCGGCTCTCCGCGATCGACATCGCGCTGACGGTGGACGACGGGCAGAAGGTCGTAGAGCCGGTCCGGGTCGCGGGTCATGACGTCACCTCGGTCAGGATCAGCGTATCGGCGAGCGCCGGGTTCAGATAGACGAGCTGCGCCGCGCGCAGGGCGTCGCCTTCACGGCGGGCCAGCGCCGCGGGCAGATAGCTGCGCGGCAGAGCCGTCACCGGGCGCGCCGCGAATCCCGAGAGCCGGGCGGCCAGCATCTCCGGCGTCTCGGCATCTGTTTCGGTGACGGCGTCGAAGAGGTCCACGTCCACATAGTCGACCCCCTCGGCCGCCTGGATCACGGCGACCACCTCGCTCAGCCGCAGGGGCTGGCCCAGCGCCCTGGCTTCGAACCCGAACCGCTCCAGAAGCGCCTCGCGCAGCGGCGGCTCGACATGCTCCCAAAGATAGTCCGGGTGCACCCGGACCTTTGCACTGAGAAAGACGAAGGCGGCCTCGCGCGGCGCCATCACGACCGGCACGGACGGATCGCCGAAACTGGTGAGCGATGTCATCAGGTTGCGCCAGAGCGCGGACTGCCGGTCGATCGGGGCATCGGCGGCGCCGGCCAGCGACACGTGGACCACTTCGCGCCCTGCATCCGGCAGGCGTGCCGCATGTGCCTTGCCAATGCCGGCATAGAGCGTCGCGAAGTCCGTGTAGTCCTCGACCGAGACCAGACGGTCCAGCGCGCGCGTCGCCAGCGGCACCCGCAGGCGGGCCTGATCCCTCGTCTCGGGATCCGCGCCGCCGCTGGATGCGCGGGGGTTGACGACCTCCTTGACCCCCAGCGGCTTGGGCCCCGGCGTCGTGATCCGACCGGCCGCAACGTTGCCCGCGGCCCCGATCCCGGCCCGGTACCGGGCCGTCACGTTCTCGGCCCCGCTCGGCAGGCGGGCGCCACGGCGGCCGTCGCCGAACGTCACCGAGGTCTTGCCCTCGTTGTCGGTCCGGAACTGGTATCCCCTGTCCAGGGGCCCGAGCGACAGCAGGCTCTCGGCTTGGCGCCAGAGAATGTCGTTGACCCGCACCTCCAGGGTGCTCTCCGTGCCCTCGGGTGTCGGCGCCGACACATGGGTCAAGGGGGAGCCGGTCAGGGCGAAGGTCTGAAGCCGCGCCGCGCTGTCGCCGCTTCCGATGACCTCCTGAACCGTCTCGCCATGCGTGGCGACGACCACGTTGGCGTTCACCCGGGCCGTGTCGCGCTTGTAGGTATAGGCCAGCGGCTCGGCGAAGGTCAGCCGCGTGTGCAGCGTGTCGCCGGGCAGGTCGAAAAGGTTGCCGTTCGGATCGACGATCTGGGCCGGGCGGTGCTCGACGCCCGCCAGCATGGCAAGCTCGGTCGCCTCTACGCCCTCGACCGGTGTCCCGGCGGTCGCCAGAACGTCCGTGCGCTCGCCGGACACGGCGACCCAACGCCCGGCCTCCAGCCCCTCGCAGAAGGTGTCGAGCTCGACCTCGATCCCGTCCAGGTCGTCCGTCAGCGGTTCCTCGGTGCGTTCCAGCGGCACGTTCTGGGCATGGATGGTGACCGCGCGGATATCGGCCAGCGAGGCTTCGGTGCCGGTCAGCCAAGGCTCGTCCAGCAGCGCCAGCGTGACGGTTTGGGATAATCCGTAGTCGGCACGCGCGGCGGCGCGAACGTCCAGCACGTCATAGACCGCGCAGCCTTGAATCGGGCCGTCGACGACCAGCCGGCCGCCGGGCGCGACGCCCGAGTACTCGGCATCGAACGACAGGATCCGAGGCGCTTCGGGCGTGCCGGCGAACAGGCTTTCATTACGCACCAGGGTCAGGACCGTTCCGGCGGCGTTGATGTGAACGCTCGCCTGGCTGCCGATACCGCCGGCGACCCGTTCGGGTTCCGGGGAGGGAACGAGGAAGGGCGTGGGCCTCTTCGCGAGGAAATCGAAGAAGACCACCAACTGGTCGTCGACCGCGGTCGTCAGCGGAATCTCGGATATGTGCGGGCCCGTGCCGCTCCCGGGATCGAAGCTGCGACCGAAGGCAGTGGTGCGGATGTCATTCGGCCAGTCGCCGACCGAATGCCAGACGGCGGTGACCTCGCGCAGCCGCCACACCGTGCCTTCGCCGACATAAAGCGCGAAGAACTCCAAGCGGACACCGTCGAAGCGCTCCTCCCGCCGGAAGAGCCCTTGCTGACCGTCCACCGAAGAAAACGCCGAAAGCGGCACGACGATCTCGCGAACCGCGCTCATCGGGTCCCAGACCCGGATCGTCAGTTCCAGCGGCGCGGCCGCTCCGTCAAGTATGTCGACCTGCACCTCGAAGGCCTGATCAATGCTCGGGTCATCGCCGCCAAGCGTCGAGCGCGCTTCGACGGACAGGCTGCTGCGCACCTCGGCCAACAGCCATTCACGCCGCGAGACATCGCCGTTTTCGCCATAGACGAACTCCAGCGGCGCCGTCGCCCCGAAGGGCACGGCCGATACCCGCAGCGCTTCGATCCCGAACTCGGTCTCGGGCCGGATGCCGGCAACGGGCGCATTCGCGTAGGCCGTGAACAGCGGGCCGCGCAGCGCCGGGGCGAACTCGGCCAGAAGCTGGGGACCCAGATCCGCCGTGGCGGCATAGGTCCGCGCCGGATCGCGGCCCAGTTGGTAGCGCGACGGCGGCTGTTGCGACGGCGGCAGCCTCAGCGCCTCGACGACCTTGCCGAGCTGCTGGAGCGGTGAAAGAACCGGCCTGTGGTCGGCCGGCGTCACCACGGGCGTGTGCACGGCCCGCTTGTCGGCGAGCGCGATCCGGGTCAGCCCCGCTTCCGGATCGGGCTCGACGCTGCGCAGGTCATAGGCCACCGGCAGGCCGGCGGTCGTGACCAGGACCATCTGCCCGGCCTCGAGCCCGGTATCGGTCCCGGCCAGATAGGCGGGCACCGTCTCGGCCGATCCAGCCGGCGGCGGGAACAGCACAAAGGGCCGCGACAGCCGCAGGGGCAGCCCGTTCCAGCGCGCCCTCGCCTCCAGCGGCTCGGAGGTCTCAAAGGGCTCCGCCGATTCGCCCGGACCCGGCAGGCTGCGCGCCAGCGATCCCGCCGGGATCGTGACGTCGTAACCGTCGTCCAGCGTAAAGGCCAGATAGACGCTTGCCGAGACGCCGGGGCGCAGTCGGTATCCGACCAGCCGGCCCAGTTCCAGGATCGACCGCCGTTCGGTCGCCGTCTCCAGATAGCCCTCGTTGGCGATCCGCTCCTGGTAGAAGGTCAGGACGTCCGCGACGACGGCCCAGGCGTCCAGGAGGGCGATCGACGGATCCGACGGGTCACGGGTGGTCAGCCGCTGCAGCGGTCGCGTGCCGTTCGCCAGCTCGTGGCTGGTCAGCCGGGCGATCATCGTCTCGAAAAAATCGCCGTGGGTCCCGGCCCGTGTCGCGATCGCCGGCAGCCCGGGACGGTTGTAGATCAGGCGCGGCGTGACCGCCTCGATCCCTTCGCAGCAGCCGCATGTCGGATCGGTCGTCATCGTCCCCCCCTCATCGCGAAGGTCATGCGCCCGTTCTCCGGTGCGTTCGGATCGCTGTCGGCGCGGGCGATCTCGAGCGGCCCGATGGCAAGGACCCCCGCCGCCAGCTCGCCGTTCGGCCCTTCGTGCAGGCGTTCGAGCCGCGTCACCTGCACGCTGTCGACGCCGTCGATCGCCTGGGCCGCCGCCATCAGGCGGCTGAGCGCGATGTCGTCACCGAAGCTCAGCGCATCCGGGTGAAAATAGCCGGGCGTGCCGTCGGCCAGGCATCCGCTGCCGAACCGCTCGCGCAGCGCCGCAAGAACATGCGCGCGCAGATGAGTGGGGGCCACGCAGACCGACAACTCGATATCGAGCGGCACGAGATCGGCCGGCCGCACGGCCAGGTCGTGGCCGATCCGGCGGAAGCGGCTGAGTTCGGTGAAGACCGCGGCCAGCAGATCGCTGCCGGCGACCGCGGCGCCCAGGGCATCGATTGCGACCCGCACCTCGTACCAGCTACCGTTCCAGCGCAGCTCGGCGGCGGCGCGCTGGACCTTCGGGTTGCGCGCCGCGATCTCGGCGTAGTCCTCGGGCGTCACCGCCCGCGCCAGTTCCTGCGAAAACGCGAACGGCGCGAAGAGCTTGGCCTCGGCGACCGGTTCAGGCGCCGTGCCGCCGACCGCAGGCAGGGGATTGCGCGGCTTCAGGACCAGGCCGCTGACCGGCGTCGCGTGCACGGCAATGGTCAGCTTGTCGTTGCCGACGTTTCCGTCCGGGCCGTTCCCGGTCCGACGCCGCGCGAAGATCCGGCTGAAGGCGTCGGGCGCTCGCCCGAGACGGTCGTCGCCGAACCTGAGCCGCGCCTGACGGCGGTCATCGACCTCGGCGGCGACATGGGCATCGTCGCGGCCGCTGGCCAGAAGGTCTCGGACCACCGTCCACGCCCGCGGGACCGCATCCGACGGCACCTTGGCCGGATCGCCATCGGGCAGGCATTTCGGATCCGGTTCGCTGCGCACCTTCAGGGCCGGGGTCGCCCGATGCGGATCCTGCTGCAGCGAAAGCGCCGCCGGGGCAGACGGATCGAGCGGCCCGGCGAAGGTCAGCGGCCCGTCGATCGGCTGATGCTCGAACCGTCCCGCCCGCAGGACGACATCCGCCGCGCGTCCCTCGGCGACACAGACGGGTCCGTCGTCGGCCAGCGGCACGCACCCCAGATCCTGTTCCGGCTGCCATCGCCCGTGATCGGCCAGGACCACGTTGCCGCGCGCGACGCTGACGTTCTCGAGCAGGCGGCATTCCGGCGCCGGTCCGATCGCCGAAATGCAGAACGGGACCGGCAGGGCGTCCGCCGCGCCCCACTCGACCTCCAGCACCGGCTGGCCGTCCAGCGGATCGACGGACGGCGTCACGGAGGTCAGCCGCACGGCGTGCCGCCGCGCCGGATCGGCATCTCGGGGACTGCCCGTCTTCGGACCGATGACCTCCTCGAAGATCAGCACGTCGCCCGGGGCGAGGTGCAGCGCACGCTCGCCCCCCGCCGCGCGAAGCGCCCTGACTTCCGGCGCGCGAAGCGCCTTGCCCTCTACGTCCTTGCCATCCTGCTGGGCCGGGTCCGGCTCGGGCTCCGCCGGCGGCTCGGGCGGGGTTCCGTCGACCAGCGTCGCCGAGGTTGCGCCCTCAGGCAGACAACATTGCCGGTCGCCCCAGGTGTAGAAGCGGATCTCGTCGTGCGCCACGCGCAGGTCGACCGGCGCATCGGCCTCCGGAACCAGCGGCTGGAAGACCTGGTAGAGCGTTGCCGGAACGTCGTCGAACGCGCGCCAGTCCGGCACGCCTGCCGAGGGGTCCGGCGCGCCGCGGAAGCCGGTCACGAAGGAAAGGTCGCGCGCCCTGAACGTCCGGTCCTGCGAGGTCGAGACCGCCACCCAGACCCGCGCGTTGCAACCCTCGTGCAGGTGGTAGTCCACCAGGCGGGCGTGGCGCCGCACCGATATCCTCTGGCGCGCCGTATCCAGATAGGCCTCGGTCGCGACGGCATCCTGATGATAGCTCAGATGGTCGCCGACATAGGCCAGCAGTTCGACCAGCGTGATGCCGATATCGGGCACGTGGCGCTCGGTCCAGTCCGGCATCGTGACCGCCAGCCGGTCCAGGATCAGCCGCCGGAAGCTGGCATAGTCCTTGGCCAGATAGTCGATCTCGGGCGCCGGCAGCGGCGCCTGCGCCGGACAGGCCGGCTCGACCTTGCAATCCAGATCCGACGGACAGGCCGCCTTGAAGCTGAATTCCAGGCAGCGGTAGCGGGGATCGAACGGCGCGTCCTCGGGCAGATTCACCAGGCAAAGGCAATAGGTCGAGAAATCGCCCGGACGGTCCAGGGTGACGACCAGGCAGTTGTCGCGTTCGCGGTCGGTCTGGGGACAGAGTCTCACGCCGGTCACGGCAAGGTCGCGTTCGCGCACGCCGCCGCAGATCTCGACGTTCCAGATGCCGATCCCCTCGGGCGCGGGGCCCAGGAAGTAGACCGTCAGCTCGCGCTGGTCGTCGCTGACTTCCAGATAGTCGAGCCCGTTGAAATCCCGCGCCCGCACCGTCGCCCGCCTCGCATCGTCCTGACAGACCAGCCGGGTATCCGTGCCGCATCCACAACTCATGGCAGGCTCCGCTCGAAGCTGTCGGTGCGCGTCTCGCCGGTGCGCTTGATCAGGTAGCGCACATCCACCCGCAGGACCGCATCCTGGTTCGAGGCGACCAGCACCTGGACCGTGATCAGATCGCCGAGATACTGCTGCAGCCCGGCCTGCGCGTTGCGCTGCAGGGTCGAGGCCAGCGCGTCGCTGTTCGGCTCGAACACCACGTCCAACAGACCGCCGCCGAAGTCCGGGCGGTTCACCCGCTCGCCCGCCCGGGTGAACAGGAACTGCTCGATCATGTCGCGGATGTGGTCCTCCTCGCCGGTCAGCGCCGTGCGTCCGCGATCGTCGAAATCGAAGGGGTAATCGATCCGGGTCATGTCGCCTTCACCCGCGTCTGCGTCATCACCACGTTCAGACCGGTGCCGGTCGGGGCGCAGGTGGCCTGCGAGCCCTGGATCAGGACCGGCTGGCCGCCGGCCTTTACCCTCAGCGCCGCCGTGGTCCAGGCCGCCGAGACGCAAGGGCCGTTGCCGTTGGGCGGCGGCGGCAACGCACAGCCGGCGACCGTGTAGGGCGGGGCTTGGACGGTGATCTTCTGCCCGCCGACCGAGACCCGCGGATTGGGCGCGGTGGGCGTCGCCTGCCCGCCGTGCAGGCACAGCACCGCCGCCCCCTGGTGCAGCACGAAGCCCGACATCACGTCACCTCCAGGGCCGTGCCGTTGACCGAGGTCTTCGGGCCCTCCAGCTTCACCGTGGCGCCCAGCCCGTTGTTGATCTCGACCCCCTGCGGACCGATCACGATCTTCATTCCGGCCTGGGTCTCGATCGTCACGCCGGGCGGGCCGGCGCCGTCGTCGATCGTCACCGTCGCCATGTCGGTCTTGAGGACCTTCAGCTGCGGCACCTGCGGGCTCGCCGGGACGTCGCCGGAGGCGTCCCAGTAGCACCCCATCCAGACGGGATGCTCAGGGTCGCCGCGCTCGAACATGATCCAGAGCTTGGCGCCCACCGGCGGGATGAAGAAATGCCCGACACCCGGCCCGGCATAGGGCACGCAGGGCATCGCCCAGGTCAGCGGATTGTCGCCAAAGACGCTCGGCACCTTTATCTGCACGCGGCCCTTGCGGTCGGGGTCGAGATTGCTGGCGACCTCGCCGCGGTAGAGCCCGTCGAGACGTACGCCGTCCGTCATGGCACCACCAGAGGCGTCGTCGTGCCGACCCCTTCCCGCGAGAGAGAGAACTTCTGCTTGTACTGGCCCTTCTTCACGTCGATCGTGTGGGTGACCGACTTGACGTAGAACCGCCCGTCGAAGCTGTCGCCGGCGCCGCGCACGTCGACCAGGCTGCGCGGCTTGAGGATCCGGCCATAGCGCAGCGCGTCGAGCGTGCCCTCCGCCGTCGCCACCTGGTCGAAGGACGTGTTGACCTCGCCCTGGGCGCGGACGCGCTTGGCGGCATCGGTCTCTCCGTCCGGCCCGCTGCCCAGGAAGTCCAGCTTGTGCGGCGTCGGCACGCGGGCGGCCAGCGGCGGCCTGCGGCTGTAACTGTCGATCGTCGCCGTGGTGCCGTCCGCCTTGGTATAGGTCACGGCCTTCGGCGCCAGTTCGCCGTACTTGAAGCTCATGGTCTCGACGTTGCTGCCGGGCCCCATGTTCACCGACAGGGCCGGCTGCGGCAGGGTCAGCCGCTCGGGCGGCCCCCAATAGGCCCGGTTCGTCAGCGGCGCCGGCCCGGGCTCGACATAGAAGACAAAGCCGTGCTTGCTCGCGAGCTTCTTGATGTAGGCGAGATCGCTCTCGTTCGTGGTCTGGCTGCGGGTCTGTTCGGTGACCGGCTGGATCAGCGGGTCCTCCGGCGGCATGACCTGCGGCAACATGCCGAACTCGATGATGTAGGGCAGCAGGATCAGCGACACGATGAGGTTGTCGCCAAGCTGCGGATAGGGGCGCTGCTCCTTCTGCAGGTCCATCTTCACGCTGACGTCCTCGCCGGTCACCGTCAGCTTCGAGGCGCCGGGCTCTTCGCTCGGCGCCAGTTGCTGGGTCGTGATGATCCCGTCCATGATCGGCTGCGGGGTGACACCGAACAGGACCGACAGCACCACCCGGTTGAAGGGCTTGAGCCTTGCCTCCTCCAGCAGCGCGAAGTCCTTGCGGTCGGCCAAGCCGCGCCCGACCTGGAAGACCATCTGGAAACCGGAGCGGTCGCTGTCCTTGACCGTCACCTCGACGCTCTGGAGCGCCTCGTTCACCTTCAGCGGCGCCGGCGTCGGCAGACCCTGGCCCAGCAGCAGCTGAAGATGCAGGCCGAAGAGGTTGATCACGACGGCACCCCCGGCAAGAGCGCTACGATCAGCCGGCGCCCGGTCTCCTCGGTCAGTTCGTCGGCGCGCAGGGCGTTGTTGACGTCGGCCAGTTGCCAGAACAGCTCCGGATCGCCCAGATAGCGCGCGGACAAATGGTCGAGCCGCTCGCCCTCGGTCACCACGTGCTCGCGGACGACCGTGCCCTGCGCCGCCCCGGGCAGGAACCGGCGCGAGACGTAGCGGATCTCGCGCCCGTCCGGGCCCTTGCGCGTCAGGATCTCCAGGGTCGCATAGCGGCTGCCGGGATCGAACATCGCCTCGCCTCACTCGAAAAGATCGTCCAGGTTGTCGATGTTGCCGATGCTCCCGATCGTGGCGAACACCTCTTTGGCGATCTGGTGCAGAAGGAAGATCCAATAGCCCGGATGGGTCAGCGACAGGTCGTTGTAGCTCAGCACCCGCAGGCCCAGGCTCGCCTTGGCCTCGATCGGGTTGAGGTTCGAATCGAACTTCTGCTCCTCGATCGAGAACTCCTTGACCTGCACCGGCAGGATGCGCTGCGGTCCCCAGACGAAGAGCGTCAAGGGCCCGGTGGGCGGGATCACCTCGATCGTGCCCGTGGCCAGCAGCACCGTGTTGGTGATCACCAGCGCGCTCTTCGGATAGACCAGCATCTCCAGCGCCGAGAGCTGCGGGTAGAGCCCCAGCGCCTCGGTGATCCCCTCCCCGATGTCCAGGTCGTCGGCCGCGTCGAACTTCAGATCGAACTTGATCGTCTCCTCCGGCGGCCCCTTCAGCCGCTCGGTCTCGAAGATCGACCCCGCGGTGCCCGAGGTCTGCGGCGCCAAGGTCCGGGTGATCTTCTCCGGGTTGAACTGGAACACCGAGATCGACGCGACCGGGTTGAA
>JAKSBE010000486.1 GCA_022361275.1 Kiloniellales bacterium | reverse complement strand
GCACGTGCTCTGGCACCACGGCGTCAACTCGGGCCGCCTGACGGTCAACGAGTTCGTCGGCATCACCTCGACCAACGCGGCCAAGATCTTCAACATCTACCCGCGCAAGGGCTCGCTCTCGGTCGGCGCCGACGCCGACGTCGTGGTCTGGGATCCGGAGAAGGAGCGGACCATCTCCAAGGAGACCCACCACCAGAACATCGACTTCAACATCTTCGAGGGCATGACGGTCAAGGGCATCAACACCGTGACCATCAGCCAGGGCAAGGTGGTCTACCAGGACGGCGAGGTCCGCACCGAAAAGGGCAAAGGGCGCTACGTCGACCGGCCGACCTTCCCGCCCTACTACGACGCGGTGAACAAGACTGCCCAGGTCCACGCCCCGACGGCGGTCGATCGCATGTCGGGCTGAGCGTCCGGCCGGCCGATCCGGGCCCGTCCCGCCGCAGAGGCGATCGAGCAGCGGGGAGGGATCAGGGTTTTCCCTCCCCCCTTTTCCTTGGCGCCGGAGCGCCCGAGAGGGCTAAACTGCCGGCGCCAAGCATCCCGGCGCTGCGACCCGCGCAGCGTGACGTCCGGGCCTTTAGGAGCTGATAGCGACAGGAGGCCGCGGTGAGCCGTGACGGCGCCATCGAGCGCATCGCCAGCTATTTCGACGACGGCGGCTTCTTCGCCGACCTGGCGCGCCGGGTCGCGATCCACACGGAGAGCCAGGAACCGGCCCGGAAGCCGGAGCTCTACCGCTACCTGACCGAGGAGCTGCAGCCCTGTCTGGAGCCGCTCGGCTTCGTCTGCCGGATCTTCGACAATCCCATCGCGCGCGGCGGGCCTTTCCTGGTCGCCACCCGGCTGGAGGCCGAGGGTCTGCCGACCGTGATGAGTTACGGCCACGGCGACGTCGTGCGCGGCTACGACGACCAGTGGCAGCAGGGGCTGGACCCCTGGGACCTGAAGAAGGTCGGCGCGCGCTGGTACGGCCGCGGCACCGCCGACAACAAGGGCCAGCACACGATCAACCTGGCCGCCCTGGCCGCGGTCCTGGAGACGCGCGGCCGCCTCGGCTTCAACGTGATCCTGCTGATCGAGACCAGCGAGGAGAACGGCTCGCCGGGCCTCAAGGAGTTCTGCGCCGCCCACAAGGAACTCTTCGGCGCCGACGTCTTCATCGCCTCGGACGGGCCGCGGCTGGCGCCGGAGCGGCCGACGATCT
>JAKSBE010000090.1 GCA_022361275.1 Kiloniellales bacterium | reverse complement strand
AGTCCTCGACCTGGATGATCGCCTTCTCGGCGTCCATCACCCGGTAGTAGACCACGGCGTTGACGTGGACCGAGACGTTGTCGCGCGAGATCACGTCCTGGGTCGGCACGTCCAGCACCCGCACCCGCAGGTCGACCCGGATCATGCGCTGGATGATCGGGACCACGAGCCGCAGGCCGGGGCCTTTGACGATCTGGAAGCGGCCGAGCAGGAACACCACCCCGCGTTCGTACTCGGGCAGGACCTTGAGCGAGGCCGCGATCAGCGCGAGAACCGCGACCGGGACTCCGACGAAGAACCAAAACACGGGCTAGCTCCCTTCGCTTTGCGGCTCGACCACCAACGTCATGCCGTCCATCGCGGTGACCCGGACCGCCCGGCCCGGCTCCAGCGGTCCCTGCGCGCGGGCCCGCCAGACCTCACCCAAAACCCGGACCTCGCCGTGGTCGTCCGACCAGTCGATGACCTTGCCGCGGCTGCCGATCATCTCCTCGCTGCCGGTCCGCACCGGCTCTCGGCGCAGGCGGTACATCTTGGTCGCGATCAGCAGGGTGGCGCCGCCGGCGAGCAGCGCCACGGCGGCCATGAGGTAGGGCGAGACGCCGAGGCCCGGCACCTCCGTATCGATCAGCATCACCGAGCCGATGACGAAGGCGGCCACCCCGCCGAAGCCGAGTATGCCGAAGCTCGGCAGAAAGGCCTCGGCGATCAGGAGGATCATGCCGAGGATGATCAGCGCCAGTCCGGCGTAGTTGATCGGCAGGACGTGCAGGCCGTAGAGCCCGAGCAGCAGGCAGATCGCCCCGACCACGCCCGAGACCACGGCGCCGGTGTAGAACTCCAGGACGATGCCGTAGAAGCCGATGGTCATGAGGATCACGGCGACGGTGGGATTGGTGATGATCTGCAGCAGTTCCGTGCGCCAGTCCTTCTCGATCTCGACGACCGCGACCTCGGTCGTCGCCAGGGTGACGCGGCCGTCGTCCATCTCGACCTCGCGGCCGTCGACCTGGGCCAGGAGGTCCTCGACGTCGGTCGCGACCAGATCGATCACGCCGGCCTCCAGGGCGTCGTAAGAGGTCAGGGTCGCCGCCTCGCGCACCGCTTTCTCGGCCCATTCGACGTTGCGCCCGCGCAGCTGCGCCAGGCTGCGGATGTAGGCGATGGCGTCCTGCAGGACCTTGTCCTCGATGGTCGGCTTGCCGGCCCTGGCGGGCTCCTCTTCTTCGGGAGCCTCGGCCGCCTCCCCATCGGCATCGTCCGTCTTCTCGGCCGGCGCGTCCCTCTCCTCCTCGGGTTCGGGCTGGCGGCCGAAGGGAAAGCCGCCACCGCCGACCTGGACCGGCGTCGCCGCGCCCAGCTCGGTCGCCGGCGCCATCGCCGCGACATGGCTGGCGTAGAGAATGTAGGTGCCGGCGCTGGCCGCACGGGCGCCGCGCGGCCCGACGAAGCCGATCACCGGCACCGGCGCGGCCAGGATGTCCTTGATGATCTCGCGCATCGAAGTGTCGAGGCCGCCCGGCGTATCCATCCTCAGGACGATCGCGCCGGCGCCCTGCTCGACCGCCTTGTCGATGCCGCGGCCGACGTAGTCGGCGACCGCCGGACCGATCGGCCCCTTGATGGTCAGCACCGCCACCACCGGCGCCTGGGCGCGGCCGTCCGGCGCCTGCATCCAGAGCAGGGCGCCGAGAGCCGCCAGGGCCAGAAACAGCGTCAACCTGTAAGCGCGTCCAACCATCGATGGCTCCTCTTCCCTCAAGAATCGGCCTTGAGCCCTTGAAAGTCCACTCCTTCCTTCAGGCTATGGCCTCCGCCACGGAGGATCGGGGCGGATCGGCGCCGAAGCGGCTTGGAGAACGGACCCGGAACGCTATAGTCAGGGCATGGAATTGCCACGATCGACAAGCCCGTCCGCCGATCTGCTGCCGGAGACCTTCGGGTCCTGGTTCGCGGGGCGCGGCTGGGTGCCGCATCCCCATCAGCTCGAGATGCTGGCGGCGGCGCGCGACGGCGACTCGGGGCTGCTGATCGCGCCGACCGGCGGCGGCAAGACCCTGGCCGGCTTCCTGCCCTCCCTGGTCGAGCTGGCCGCGGCACCGGCGGCCGGACTGCACACCCTCTACGTCTCGCCGCTCAAGGCGCTGACCGTCGACATCCACCGCAACCTGACCGCGCCGATCGAGGAGATGGGGCTCGACATCGCCTGCGAGACCCGGACCGGCGACACGCCCCAGGCCAAGCGCCGGCGCCAGCGCCGGCGGCCGCCGCAGATCCTGCTGACCACGCCGGAATCCCTGGCCCTGCTGCTGTCCTACCACGACGCGGCGCGGGTCTTCGGCGGCCTGCGCTGCGTGGTCGTCGACGAGCTGCACGCCCTGGCCGACAACAAGCGCGGCGACCTGCTGGCGCTCGGCCTGGCGCGGCTCCAGGCCCTGGCGCCGGCCTGCCGCCGGGTCGGCCTCTCGGCCACGCTGCGCGATCCCGAGGCGCTGCGCGCCTGGATGACCCCGCCGGAGAGCGCGACGCCCGCGCGGCTGATCCGCGGGGCGCCCGGCCCCGACCCCGAGATCGAGATCCTGGCGACCCGGGAGCGCCTGCCCTGGTCCGGGCACATGGCCCTGCACGCGGTCGGCGAGATCTACGAGCGCCTGAAGGCGGTCGGCACCGCGATCGTCTTCGTCAATACCCGGGCCCAGGCCGAGCTGGTATTCCGGGAGCTCTGGCGGATCAACGACGACAACCTGCCGATCGGCATCCACCACGGCAGCCTGGAGCGCGAGCGCCGGCGCAAGGTCGAGGCGGCCATGGCCCGGGGCGAGCTGCGCGCCGTGGTCGCGACCTCCTCGCTCGACCTGGGCATCGACTGGGGCGCGGTGGACCTGGTGGTCCAGGTCGGCGCGCCCAAGGGCGTCTCGCGCCTGCTGCAGCGGATCGGCCGCGCCAACCACCGCCTCGACCGGCCGAGCCGGGCCCTGCTGGTCCCGGGCAACCGCTTCGAGTACCTGGAATGCCTGGCCGCCCTGGCCGGGGTCCGCGCCGGGACCCTGGACGGCAACCCGCCGCGCACCGGCGGACTCGACGTCCTGGCCCAGCATATCCTGGGTACCGCCTGCGCCGAGCCGCTCGACCCCGACCTTCTTTACCGTCAGGCGGTTACCGCCCCACCCTACAGCGAGCTGACAAGGCGGGACTTCAACGACGTGCTCGATCTCGTCGCCACCGGGGGCTACGCGCTCCGGGCCTACGAGCGCTTCCGCCGCCTGGTCAAGGGACCGGACGGCCTCTACCGCCTGGCCCACCGCCGCTTCGTCCAGCGCTATCGCATGAACGTCGGCACCATCGTCGAGGCGCCGACCATCAAGCTCAAGCTGCGCAACGGCCGCGGCCTGGGCGAGGTCGAGGAGTACTTCGTCAACGGCCTGACCGCCGGCGACACCTTCATCTTCGCCGGCGAGCTCCTGACCTTCCTGGGCCTGCGCGAGACCTGGGCCGAGGTCGCACGCGGCGGCAAGGGCGATCCCCAGGTGCCGGCCTACGGCGGCGGCCGCCTGCCGCTGTCGACCCACCTCGCCGAGCGGGTCCGCGGCCTGCTGGAAACGCCGGCCGCCTGGCGGGACATGCCGCCGGCGGTCGCCGAGTGGCTGCGCCTGCAGGACTGGCGCTCGGTCATGCCGCCCAGCGACGGACTGCTGGTCGAGACCTTCCCGCGCGGTGAGCGCGAATACCTGGTGGCCTACTGCTTCGAGGGCCGCAACGCGCACCAGACCCTGGGCATGCTGCTGACCCGGCGGATGGAGCGCCTGGGCCTCTCGCCCCTGGGCTTCGTCGCCACCGACTACGTCATCGCGGTCTGGAGCCTGCGCCCGGCCGCGGACATGGACGCCCTGTTCAGCGAGGACCTGCTGGGCGACGACCTGGAGGAATGGATGGCGGAGTCCTCCCTGCTGCGCCGCACCTTCCGCAACGCCGCGGTGATCGCCGGCCTGATCGAGCGCCGCCATCCCGGCCAAGAGAAGACCCGGCGCCAGGTCACGATCTCCTCGGACCTGATCTACGACGTGCTGCGTAAGTACGAGCCGGACCACGTGCTGCTGCGCGCGACCTGGGCCGATGCAGCCGGCGGCCTGACCGACATCGGCCGCCTGGGCGACATGCTGGGGCGGATCAAGGGCCGGATCCGGCACCACGGCCTGGAGAAGGTCTCGCCCCTGGCGGTGCCGGTCCTGCTGGAGATCGGCCGCGAGCAGGTCTACGGCAGCGCCTTCGACGAACTGCTCGACGAGGGCGCCCAGGGCCTGATCGCGGCGGCGACGACCGGCGACGACCAGGCCGCCCTGCCGCTCCTTGGTACAAGCACCTAGCTTCCAGCTTTAGAAGAACTCCGGAAAGGCGAGTTCGAGTTCGCGCTCGCGCTTCGAGACCAGCCGAAGGCTTTCGTGGCCGGCGCCGTCGGGCAGGGCACGTCCGAGGTCGTAGCAATGGTAGGCGCGCACGAAGTCCAGATTGCGCGCGAAGTGATCGCCCAGGTCCTTGTAGAAGGCTGGGACATAGGGGTTCTCTCGGATTCCCCCGGCGATCAGCTTCACGGCGTCCAGATCGTACTCCTGCGCCAATCCGGGCCGCTGTGACGCCGCATTCCCAAGAAAGACGTCGATGACGTAGCCCTTTGGGAGACCCTTGCGTGACGCCTCGTAGAGCTGCCCGAACATCCGCTCGTTCTGCTCGCCCCTCAACTGCAGGGCCAGGGCCGCCTGCAGGTTCCCGACGCTCTCGTCCCGGAGGATCACGTCCTGCACGACCCTGCCGTCGATGCAGGCGGCGCTCGCGGGGCTCCCCGCCGCGCAGGCCGGGGACCCGGGCTGGAAGTGAAGAGTCGCCTCCATCAGGGTCAGCCAGGCTTCGGCCATCGCACCGCGATCCATCGCGGCGCGGACATCCGAGATATAGCCATCGATGGTTTTGGGCGCCTCGGCATGCCGGCCGCTCGCCGCCGCCAGCATCAGGGGATAGACCTCCCGAAGGAAGTCCTCGCCCGGCCTGATCTCCGGAAGCGGCTCGAGATCCGCGGCCAGGGGATAGGCTGCGGGGCGCCGTTGCGACACCTGGAAGCGATAGTCCTCCTCCACCGAGGTCTCGCCCTTCAAGCGCTTGTACCTGATCCGCGACGGCAGGCGCTGCTTGGCCAGGATCGCCTGCCGTATTCTCGGATGAAGCTTCAGGTGATACTGCAGGTAGAGCTGGAACTTGCGCTGCCGCTCCGGGGTGATTTCGACGCTGGACCATTGCCATATGGCGACGACTTCGCCTTCGAAGAGAACCGAGGCGGAGCCGTCTTCGTGATCGATCTGTACCAGATCCAGCGGCGCCTTGCGGTTGCTCTCGGCGCCCAAATGCGATTCGATCCAGAAGGCCTTCAGCGCGTCCGGGACCTCTCCGACGCCGGCGCCCGTCATCGTCTCGCGAAGGCGGGTCCGCTCTTCCAGCAGGTGCTGGACGAAGTCCACCGAGGCGTAGAGCGACGTGTTGCGAAAGCCCCCGGCTTTTCGGTCGACCTGCAGAAGCCGCCTGAGTTTGGTATCAATGATGGTCTGTCCGGATTCGGAGACGACCGAAACGTAGTCGGGCCCCAGGGCGAGAATGCTCGTCCGCTCGGCGACGTCCTGGTCTGACGCAAGGGTGACCAGAAGCTGCAGTTCGCGCTCCTGAGAGGGCCCGTGCACCGCCCGGAGTTCGGCGGCCGTCCAATGGGGGCCGCGGGGGATCAGGAAGCGGTCCTGGCCCGCGGCACTGCTGCCAAAGGTGACCAGAAGAAGCGAGATGGCAAAGATCAGCCGCATTCATGCCCACCGAAGCTGTGACGCCAGGTATCGTCCCCCGAGCCCGGAACGGGCGACGCCGGGATGATCGCCCAGAGGTCCGGCAAGGGCCTGGAGCCGCGGGACCCGGAGCCGCGGGACCCTGCCCTCACCGTCAACGGCGCTCGCCTCCACCCGGACCTTTCGGGCGCGCTCTTCTGGCCGGACCGCTCGACACTGGTCGTGTCCGACCTGCACCTGGAGAAGGCCTCGTCCTTCGCCGCCAAAGGCCATCTGCTGCCACCCTACGATACCGCCGACACTCTGCACCATCTGCAAGGCGCCATTCTGCGGTTTCGCCCGGCGCGAGTCATCTGCCTCGGTGATTCCTTTCATGACGGCGAGGCCCCCGCCCGTCTCGACGGGGAGGATGCGGCCCGAATCCGCGCCCTGAGCGCCGATCGAGATTGGATCTGGATCCGCGGCAACCACGATCCCGCGCCGCCGGAGGATTGGGGCGGCCGGGTCGCCTCCGAACTGACCCTGGGCCCGCTGACCTTCCGACACGAGGCGCTGGCCGCGGGGCCCTTCGGGGGCGAGGTCTCCGGCCACTACCATCCCAAGGCCTCGGTCCGGGTCCGGGCGCGGCGCCTGACCGCGCGCTGCTTCGTCACCGACGGACGCCGGCTGATCCTGCCCGCCTTCGGCGCCTTCACCGGCGGGCTCGACGTCCTGAACCCGGCGATCGCGCGCCACTTCGCCGCCGGCTTCGTCGCCCACCTGCTGGGCCGGGACCGGGTCTTCGCCTTCCCCAGCGCGGCCCTCAGGGGTCGCCTGGAACCCTGATCGCAGAAGCCGCCCCCGACGTAGCAAGGTACGTGACCTCGACCGCCCGCGCGAAGGCCCCGCCAGAATGACCCGCGACAGCGCCCCCAGCCTCCTCTGGTTCCGCCAGGACCTGCGGCTCGCCGACAACCCGGCCTTGGCCGCGGCGGTGGCGCGGGGCGCGCCGGTCCTGCCGGTCTACGTCCTCGATGACGAGACCCCCGGCGCCTGGGCACCGGGCGGCGCCGGGCGCTGGTGGCTGCACCACAGCCTGGCGGCCCTGGCGGCCGAGATGGACAGCTTCGGCCGGCCCTTGGTGCTGCGCCGCGGCCCGGCCGAGCGGGTGATCCCGGAACTGGCGGCCGAGGTCGGCGCCGACGCGGTCTTCTGGAACCGCTGCTACGAGCCCTTCGCGATCGCCCGCGACATCCGGATCAAGTCCGCGCTCCAGGACCGCGGGCTCATCGCCGAAAGCCGCAACGCCGCGCTGCTCTACGAGCCCTGGGTCCCGCAGACGCAATCGGGCGGCCCCTTCAAGGTCTTCACGCCCTTCTGGCGGCATCTCCTGGGCCGCGAGGCGCCGCCGGCGCCGCTGCCCAGGCCCGGGGCGCTGCCGGGCGGGAGCGAGGCCCGCGGCGACGCCCTCGAGGACTGGGCGCTGCTGCCCGGCGCGCCGGATTGGGCCGGCGGCCTGCGCGAGCGCTGGACCCCCGGCGAGGCCGGGGCCAAGGCGCGCCTCGCCGCCTTCCTGGACGCAGCGGTCGGCGGCTACGCGGCGACCCGGGACTTGCCGGACAGTCCGGGAACCTCGCGGCTCTCGCCGCACCTCCACTGGGGCGAGATCTCGCCGCGCCAGGTCTGGCACGCGACCCGCCATCGCGCGGCGGAGGACGGCGGCGGGGCGGCCGGCAGCGAGGGCTTCCTGCGCGAGCTGGGCTGGCGGGAATTCTCCTACCACCTGCTCTATCACTGGCCCGAGCTGCCGGAGCGGAACTGGAAGCCGAGCTTCGACGCCTTCCCCTGGCGCGAGGACGAGGCGGCCTACCGGGCCTGGACGCGGGGGCGGACCGGCTATCCCCTGGTCGACGCCGGCCTGCGCGAGCTCTGGGCGACGGGCTGGATGCACAACCGGGTGCGCATGGTCGCCGCCTCCTTCCTGATCAAGCACCTGCTGATCCACTGGCGCCGGGGCGAGGACTGGTTCTGGGACACCCTGGTCGACGCCGACCTCGCGAGCAACGCGGCGAGCTGGCAATGGGTCGTCGGCAGCGGCGCCGACGCCGCGCCCTTCTTCCGGATCTTCAACCCGGTGACCCAGAGTCGGAAGTTCGACCCCGAGGGCGGCTACCTGCGCCGCTGGCTGCCCGAGCTGGCGAAGCTGCCGCCGGCGGCGATCCATGCGCCCTGGGAGGCCACGGCCGGCACCCTCGCCGCCGCCGGGGTCCGGCTGGGCGAGACCTACCCGCGCCCCATCGTCGATCACGCGGCGGCCCGGCAGCGCGCGCTGGCATCGTTGGAAACAATCAAAGCCTGGCCGTGATCCCCGGTTTCGCGTAATCCGGTTGTCATGGAGAACGACTAGACTGCTCACAAATTCCTCGCGGCTCAGGGTCGCGGCAATAAAGGCCTGATCGCTTCCACCGAAAATTCGCAAGGCCTACGCAGTCTGCAGGAGAGAGAACCATGCGTGAGAAAGACTCGTCCCCCTCCAGGGGGAAGCTGACCTATGAGGCGTCCGAGGACATCCCCGTCAACCCGACCAGCAACGCGACCTTCGGCGAGATCGTCCAGCGCCGCTTCAACCGCCGCGAGGTGCTGCGCGGCACCCTCGCCGTGACCGCGATGGGCGCCATCGCCGGCCCGATCGCCTTCGGCGGCCGGCAGGCCAAGGCGAACGGCCCCGCCTTCACCTTCACCGAGATCGAGCACGGGGTGGACACGACCCATCACGTCGCACCGGGATACAAGGCCGAGGTCCTGCTCCGCTGGGGCGATCCCCTGTTCCCGGATTCGCCGGCCTTCGATCCGCGCAACCAGTCGGCCGCCGCCCAGCTCAAGCAGTTCGGCTACAACAACGACTACATCGGCTTCCTGCCGCTGCCGGAGGGCTCGGGGGCGAGCGATCGCGGCCTGCTCTGCGTCAATCACGAGTACACCAACGAGGAGCTGATGTTCCCCGGCATCGAGCGCCAGGACCGGGACCGTGAGTTCGCCGACATGACCAAGGAGATGGTCGAGGTCGAGATGGCGGCCCACGGTGGCACGGTGGTCGAGGTGCGCAAGTCCGGCGGCACGTGGGCAGTGGTCCTCGACAGCCAGTACAACCGCCGGATCTCGGCCTACGAGACCCCGATCAAGATCTCCGGCCCGGCGGCCGGCCACGACCGCATGAAGAGCGCACAGTTCGCCAGCGGCAATTACACCATCGGCACCATCAACAACTGCGCCGGCGGCATGACCCCCTGGGGCACCTACCTCATGGCCGAGGAGAACTTCCACGGCTACTTCTGGGGCGACATCGCGAACAACCCCGAGAAGGTGAACTACGAACGCTACGGCGTGCCCGGGCAGTGGTACGCCTGGGGCAAGTACGTCGACCGCTTCAACCTGGAGAAGGACCCCAGGTCCGCCAACCAGTTCGGCTGGATCGTCGAGGTCGATCCGCTCGATCCGAACGCGACGCCGATCAAGCGCACGGCGCTCGGCCGCTTCAAGCACGAGGGCGCGGAGACCATCGTCAACGGCGACGGCCGGGTCGTGATCTACTCGGGCGACGACCAGCGCTTCGACTACCTCTACAAGTTCGTCACCGAAGGCCGCTACGACCCCGGCAACAAGGCGGCCAACCGGGACCTGCTGGACAAGGGCACGCTCTACGTCGCCCGCTTCGACGACGACGGCAGCGCGACCTGGCTGCCGCTGGTCCACGGCAAGGGCCCGCTGACCGCCGCGAACGGCTTCAAGTCCCAGGCCGACGTCGTGATCGAGACCCGCCGGGCCGCGGACCTGCTGGGCGCCACCCCGATGGACCGGCCCGAGGACGTGCAGCCGAACCCACGGAACGGCAAGGTCTACGTCATGCTGACCAACAACTCCAAGCGCAAGGCGGACCAGGTCAACGCGGCGAACCCACGGCCCGAGAACCTCTTCGGCCACATCGTCGAGCTGACCCCGCCGGACGGCGACCACGCGGCGGAGAAGGTCACCTGGGACTTCCTGGTCAAGTGCGGCGACCCGTCGAAGGCCGAGGTCGGCGCGACCTGGAACCCCAAGACCTCCGAGCACGGCTGGTTCGCCGCCCCCGACAACTGCACCTTCGACAGCCTGGGCCGGCTCTGGATCTCCACCGACCAGGGCAGCGCCTGGAGCCTCTCCGGCACTGCCGACGGCCTCTTCGGCATCGAGACCGAGGGCGAGACGCGGGCCTACAGCAAGATGTTCTTCCGGGTGCCGGTCGGCGCGGAGCTCTGCGGGCCGATCTTCACCCCGGACGACAGGAGCCTGTTCCTCGCGGTCCAGCATCCCGCCAGCGACGGCACCAAGGAGTTCCCGGGCTTCGAGCGGCGATCGACCTTCGACGACGCCGCGACCCGCTGGCCCGACTTCAAGGACGACATGCCGCCGCGGCCCTCCGTCGTGGTGGTCACCAAGGACGACGGCGGCCCGATCGCGACCTGAGCCGCGAGCGCGGCGGGCGTCTTCGCGGCCGGCCCCTCGGCCTCCCCCTGGGCCTCCCCTCGGGCTGGTCCTGTGGCCTTTCCTGGGGCCGTTTCCTGGGGCCGGTCCCGCGCTTCACCCCGAGGGGCCGGTCCACGCCGGTCCCTCGGACAGCGCCGGGTGCCCGGAACCGGCTGCCCGGCCAAGTCGACGCCGGACCGCGAGACGGGCCGGCGCCCGGCAAAATAACGATGGAGAGCTTTTGGGCCCGGCTTCTATACTGACGGCCTCGGTAGAACGTCTTGCCCGACCTCGCCTGGGAAAGCGAGCCCGAAAGCGAGCCCGTCTGGCCAAGAAGAACGAGAACGGGGGCGCATAGCGGTGAAGTATTGCCGGCGCAATGCGGATCGCCGGCCGGCGGAGAGGACGGACATCCTTGGCCGGCACGTCTCGGAGACCCGGATCCCGTCTTCGGGCGTGCTGGCCGTGGGCGTGCTGGCCGTCGTCTTGCTCTCTCTCGGGATCGGCGGCTGCGGCAGCCCCCCGCCGAGCGACCGGCCGCCGCTCGAGTTCTCGGAGGCGGGGTTTCCGGAGAAAACGGACAGCTTTCCGAATTGGCCCTACCCGCCGGAACGCCTGGAGACGCTGCTGGGCGAAACCCTGGTCAGCGGCGAATTCGAGCTGATCGAGAGGAAGCGCACCGAGTACGGCGGCAGCGGTCCGAGCCGCGTCACCTATTACTTCCCGGAGATCGATCAATCGATCAGGTTCAAGTGGAAGGCGGTACCTCCGGACGAGCTCGAGACGGTGAACAACTCGCCGCGCAAGGAAATCGCGGCCTACGAGATCCAGAAGCTGTTCCTCGATCCCGAGGACTACGTCGTGCCGACGAGCCTGCTCCACTGCGAGCCCATAGGGCGCTACGCCGAGGCGCAAGGCGCGTTGCGACCGAGCATAGCCGGCAGCGATTGCGTGCTGGGCGTGCTCTCGGTCTGGCTCGAAGACGTGACCATCGCCGAAACCCTCTACGAGGAGGCGCGCTTCACCAAGGAGCCCGACTACGCCCACTACATGGGGAACTTCAACCTGCTGACCTACCTGATCGACCACAAGGACGCCCGGGAAAGCAATTTCCTGGTCGCCAAGGACAAGACCCGCCGTCAGGTCTTCTCGGTCGACAACGGCATCGCCTTCGAGCCCTTCCTGTACAAGTTCTTCGCCGACAACTGGAACGTCATCCGGGTGGCGGGCCTGCGCGAGAAATACGTCGACAGACTGCGGGATCTCGAGCGCGAGGATCTCGACGCGCTCGGGGTCGTGGCTCAACTCGAGAAGAACGAAGAGGGCGTATTCGTCCCGGTCGGCCAGGACGACAACCTCGCCCCCAACGAGGGCGTCCGGCTGCGCGGCGATATGCTCCAGATCGGATTGGCCAGGTTCGAGATCGACGGCATTTGGGACCGCGTCCGACGTTTGCTCGAGGACGTCGACAGCGGCGAGATCCCGGTCTTTTAGTCACGACTTGCGGATTCCGGAAAGTCAGCTCCAGATCAGACACCGCTCGATCGGCATCAAATGAGCGGCAGTTCCTGCGCAGGCGGCTGCCCTCACTCCAGAAGCGTCTCCTTCAGCTTCGCGAGTGCCGCCTCGTCGATCTGCAAGCCGTCCCTGATGTAGGCCGCGTAGCTGCCGTAGTCTTCCTTGATCGCCGTCAGCCCGGCTTCGAGGTACTCGCGGCGCACTTCCAGCAGCGGCCGCACCTCCGAGGCCGAGGTCCTGAACCTGGAGCCGACCGCGGCGAGGCTGGACAGCAGGCTCGCGCGCTGGTCCAGGAACTCGTTGCTCAGGAGGTAGTCCTGGATCACGGTCTCCTCCGGCACGCCGACCGCAAGGAGCACCATGGCGACCGCGAAGCCGGTGCGGTCCTTGCCTTCGGCGCAGTGGATCAGCGACGGCAGGGACTCCGGCTCGGTCAGCCGCCTGAGGACCGTGGCCCACTGCGCGCGGTAGTCGCGCGCGAAGGCCCGGTTTTGCTCGACCAGCAGCCGACGGAACTCGCCCGGCTCGACCTCGCCGCCGACGATCTTGCGCCGGGACAGGTCCCGGTCCAGCGGAGGGTAGTAGACCGGGATCTCGACCACCTCCGGGGTGGCCGCCGGAACCGCCTTGGCCGGCGTGACCTCCCGCTCGCTCGCGCCCCCGGCCCGGTCGGCCGCCGGGACGCCGTTGGGCAGCCGATTGGGCTTAATGTCCCGCTCGCTGTCGCTGCGCAGGTCGTAGACCCGCGACAGGCCCAGGGCCGCCAGGGTCGCGAGATCGTTGCGGGTCAGGCTCGACAGGTCGTCGGAGCGATAGAGCACGCCCTTTTTCACCCGCCGGCCGTCGAGCGTCGCGTAGCCGCCGACGTCGCGGAAGTTCGCCGCCCCGATCATCGGCACGTGGTTCGGATGCCGTGACGACGCGCTGCAGCCGACCAGGAACGCGGTGACCGACAGCAGGAGCTTCTTGAAGATGGAAGGGCTTCGCATTTCTTGGTCGGAGGTCCCGATCCGCGCCGGCAGTAGGCCATTAGATAGTATCGCCGGCCAAGTCAAAGAAGGACTCGGTCCGGTGCCGGCGAAAAGCCGCTGCCCCCGGCCCCGCCGGGGCACTTGTCGCTAGGGTGTCGCTAGACTTTGCATTATACCAAGGAGCGTTGATCATGACCCATTTGATGGCGCGCGGCGGCCCGCCGGGCAGGCGCGGCCCGCAGCGCGATGCCGGCGCATCGCGGAAGGGTCGCAACGCACCCGGCGGGCCGCCGCGCGCTACCGAAGGCCGGGTTTGCTTGCCCGCCCGCGGCGTTGCGCTCCGCTTACGGTACGACGCACCGCTGCGCGACGCGCGCCTGGCGGGCGGGCAAGCAAACCCGGTCAAATGAGTCATTATCAACGCTCCTTGGTATTACTCCCCTGCTCGCGGCCTGGTGTGCCCTGGGCGT
>JAKSBE010000575.1 GCA_022361275.1 Kiloniellales bacterium | reverse complement strand
TATGTCCCGGCCGAAGGGGCCGAAGCGGACGCTGCGGACGTTCGGAGGACGCTCACCGGCCTGCTTCCGGAATACATGGTTCCTTCCGCGATTCAGCCCTTGGCGGAGATGCCGACCACACCGAGCGGCAAGCTCGACATCGCCGCGCTGCCGGTCGTCGGATCCGGCGAGCGGCCCGAATTGGCGGGCCGTTATGTCGCGCCGCGCAGCCCGGTCGAGCGCCATTTGGAACAGGTGTGGTGCGAGGTGCTGGGGTTGGAGACCATCGGCGTAGAGGATTCATTCTGGGATGTCGGTGGCGATTCCATTCGGGCGATCCGGCTGATTCGTGCGGTCAACGACGCGGGCTATAAGATCAGTCTTCAGACTATGTTCGATGCGCCGACCATCGCGGAGATGGCACGGGTCGTTGTTGAAAGCCGATCTGATCAGATGTCGGTTCCGCTGGTACGCCTGCAACACTCTGACAGGCCGAGCGCCCGGATGATTTGCCTGCCCTACGCCGGTGGCAGCCCGATCCTGTTCCGGGGGATGGTCGAAAATCTGGACCCGGACATTGCCGTCGACTGCGCCGAGTATCCGGGCATTCAAGGCGGCGAGCCCGTGGGAGACGTCCGCGAACTGGCGCGCGCGATCTTTGAGACCCTTGTGCGGGAGGACTTCAATGGTGTGGGCGGGCCGCCTGTAATCCTGTTCGGATATTGCTTTGGCGCCTATGTCGCGCATGAGGTCGCCCGGCTTTGCCGTGTCGGCGGTCTGCGCCTAGACTTGGTCATTCTGTCCGGGGCGACCCCACCCGGCGCCCAGCATATCGCGTACGACAAACGCGCGCTGCTTGGCCGGCTCGACGAGCCAGAAACCAGGCAAACCCTGGATCGCATTTACGCGCCAATGCTCCGGCATATGACCGAGCCCGAGCGGGAGCGCTATTGGGCCCTCTACCGGGCTTCCGTCGAGGGCATGGGGCAATACCGGTTCGGCGAAGGCAAGCTAGCCGTGCCATGCGCCGTCGTGACGGGTGCCGACGAAGAGTACCCGTTGATCCATGAATACAATTCGACGTGGGCCGAGCATTACCAATCCTGCGTTTTTCGCACGGTTCCGGGCGGACATATGATGGTGCAGACGCACCCCAAGGACATCGCCGCCACCACGCGCATGCTGATTGAGTCGCTCGATGTCGCCGCCTGACCGTCCGTCGGTGGTTGTGATCGGCGGCACCGGCGCGACCGGCCGCGAGATCGTCGCCGCCCTCGAAGAAGCGGCGCCGGGAACTCGTCTGGCGATCGCGTCGCGCCGCGCCGACCAGAGCGTCGGAGGCCGCGAGACGTTTCGGCTTGATGTGAAATCACCCGACCAGGTATCGCTTGCACGCCTCGCTGAGTTCGATCTAGCGGTGATCGCCTTGGGGCCCTTCCACGCCATCGGACCCGCCGCGCATCTGGCGTGTCTGAAGGCTGGGACCGATGCCTTGGATATCATCGATTGCCCGCGCACCGCCAAGGCCGTCCTGGCGCTACGTGGCGAGGCGGTCGACGGTGGTGTCCGTTTGCTCACCGGGATGGGCCTAAACCCAGGGCTCAGCACCTTGTTGCTCGACCGCTTGCTCGGCGCTGATCCGCCGTCGCACGTGCGGGTGCGCCTGTTCGCCGGCGGCGACGAGCCGGCGGGCCGGGCGGCAACGTCGATGATGATCGAGCAGTTCCGAGACGAGGTGGAAGTTCTGGATTCCGGGCGAATAACCTCGGTCCCGGCCGCCGATGATGGCGACGACTCCTTTTACCGCTTTCCCGACGACCGGGAACCGGTTCTCGCGCTGCCCTGCACGTCGGCGGAGCCGGTTCTGCTCGCCGATCGCTCGGCACCCGAAGACCTGCCGGGCCGGATCGATTACAGAATCCATTTCCAGGGTCTGACGCGCGGCGTCGCGCGCGTGTTGCGGCGGTCCAGCCGGTGGCGGGGAGCGCGGGTCGACAATATGCTGGCCCAGCTCTTCCTTTTGTTGCACGGGCTCGCCCGCCGGAACCCGGTCAATCGCTCGTCATCCGTTCTGTCAGTGGACGCAGGCCCGCACGGCCGCATATCGGCCAGCGGTCAAACGACGTTCGGCCTGACAGCACGCTTCGCCGCTGCCATCTCGGTACTTTTACTTCAAGGAGGCCTGAGGTGCGGTCCTGGGGTTCACGCGATGTCCGATGACGTCGCCGATCCCGAGGAACTGAGCCGGATGCTGACTAGACTTGGGGTCCGGATCGGCCATGGTTGACGATCGCCCCCTTGTGACCATTCTCGGCGGCTACGGATCGATCGGGCGTCTGGTTACGGAGCACTTGGCGCGCACCGGCGTTTGTCGCTTGGTCGTCGCGGGCCGCGATCTCGGGAAAGCCACAGTGCTGGCGGGCGAAATCGGCGACGGCGCTGCGGCGCTGGCCATCGACGTCGAGAACGCGCCGGTGCAGACGCAGCCGCTCGGCCGCGTGGTCGTCAACGCGACCGGACCGTCTTGGCGGACGAGCCTGCCTGCCGCCCGTCTAGCCGTCGCGGCTGGTGCCGACTTCGTCGATCTCGGCGGCTATGATCTGCTCCATGACGGGCTCGATGCCTCCGTTGTCGGGTCATCCCGAGTAATCGTCTCGGCCGGCTGGATGCCGGG
>JAKSBE010000051.1 GCA_022361275.1 Kiloniellales bacterium | reverse complement strand
GCGACCATCTCGTCGTTGAGCCGCGCGGCCTCGGCGCCCTGCCAGTTGTCGTAGAGCGCCCGGATCGCCGCAGCGGTGACGTTGGCCGTCGCCGTGATGCAGCCGACCCCACCGCCCTTGAGGTTGTCGAGCAGGAAGACTTCCGAGCCGACGAAGGTGCCGAAGCCGGGCAGGGCCTTGAGGACGGCCTCGGTGTTCGCCCAGTCGCCGGAGCTGTCCTTGATGCCGACGACGGTATCGGGGTAGGCCGCGACCAGCCGCTCGATCAGCGGCAGGGACCAGCCGACCTGGGCCACCGGCGGGATGTGGTAGAGGTAGACCTTGAGCCGCGGATCGCCGACCCGCTCGATCACCTCGGCCGCGTAGGCGAAGAGGCCGTCGTCGTCGACCGCCTTGTAGTAGAAGGGCGGCAGCAGCAGGACGCCGCCGCAGCCGAGGCGGACCGCCCGTTCGCTCAGGGCGACGGTATCGGTCAAGGCGCAGCAGCCCGTGCCCGGCATCAGCCGCGCGGCCGGAACGCCGCCGGCGGCTAGGTCCTCGAGCAGCCGCAGCTTTTCGTCGACGGACAGCGCGTTGCCCTCGCTGGTGGTCCCGAAGATCGCGAGGCCGGTCGCGCCCTCGTCCAAAAGGGCCCGGCAATGCGCCACGAAACGGCCCGCGTCCGGTGCCAGCTCCGCGTCGTAGGGCGTCAGCGCCGGCACCAGCACGCCTGAGAAAGCCTGATCCTCGAACATCGCGTCCTCCCCGAAGAATCCTGATCTTGCCCGGGCGAGATTACAACGAAGCCGGCGCCCTGTCGCGGGAAGTGTCGCGGGGAGTGTCGCGGGGGGTGTCGCGGGGCGCGACCGTCACCATCCCGGCGGCGCGCGAATCGGGTGGCAAAGGCCCGGCAGGCGGGCGCCGCGAGCCGCCCGCCGGGCCCCTTGCGGCGGCCCGGGAGCGCTGTGCGGTTACACTTCGGTTACCGCCGGGTGAAGATTCTTACCCACAGGCCAAACCCTTGAGTTTTTACCTTTTCCTTACTTCAGGGGATTGTTATGGCAGCCCCGGATCGAAGCTTCGGTAGTGGTCGAGTCCCATGGATATGACACCGGTTCAGAAGCGCGAGGCCAGAACCTACTACCGCACCATCTGGATCTCCGACGTCCATCTTGGAACCCGCGGCTGCAAGGCGGAATACCTCCTGGACTTTCTGCGCCATACCGATTCGGACAGCCTCTATCTGGTCGGCGACATCGTCGACGGCTGGCGCCTGCGCAAGTCCTGGTTCTGGCCCCAGAGCCACAACGACGTGGTCCAGAAGCTGCTGCGCAAAGCCCGCAAGGGCACGCGCCTGATCTACGTCCCGGGCAACCACGACGAGTTCCTGCGCGAGTACACCGGGCGCCACTTCGGCGGCCTGGAGGTGGTTCAGGACATCATCCACGTCACCGCCGACGGCAAGCGCCTGCTGGTCATCCACGGCGACGCCTTCGACGGCGTCGTCAAGTACGCCCGCTGGCTGGCCCTGCTGGGCGACTGGGCCTACACCTTGGCCCTGGCCACGAACCATTGGTACAACCTCGCCCGCCGGCGCCTCGGCTTCCCCTACTGGTCGCTCTCCGCCTTCCTGAAGGAGAAGGTCAAGAACGCGGTCAAGTTCATCGACAACTACGAAGACGCGGTCACGGCCGAGGCCAGGCGGCGCGGCGTCGACGGCGTGGTCTGCGGCCACATCCACAAGGCGCAGTTGCGCGAGATGAACGGCATCATCTACTGCAACGACGGCGACTGGGTGGAGAGCTGCACGGCCCTGGTGGAGCACATGGACGGCCGCCTGGAGCTGCTTCACTGGGCGGAAAAGCGGGCCTTGTCCATGCTGGAGGCCGCTTGAGGCGGCCGGCCTCCGAAACGCTTCGTCCAAGCGGCGTGACCGATCCCCCGAAGCGTCTGACCATCGTCACCGACGCCTGGTTTCCCCAGATCAACGGCGTGGTCCGGACCCTGCACCGCGTCAAGCAGGAGCTCGAGACGCTGGGCAAGGAGATCCAGGTCGTCTCGCCGGACCAGTTCTTCAACGTCGCCTGCCCGACCTATCCGGAGATTCGCCTGGCGCTTTTCCCCAAGCGCAAGCTGGTCCGGATCCTCGACAGCTTTCAGCCCTCGGCCATACACATCGCGACCGAGGCACCGCTCGGCATGGCGGCGCGGCGTTACTGCCTGAAGCGCGGCTACGCCTTCACGACGTCCTTTCACACGCGCTTTCCCGAGTACATCCAAGCCCGGTTCGGGATCCCGACCTCCTGGGGCTACGCCTGGCTGCGCCGCTTCCACCGGCCCGCCGGCGGCGTCATGGTCGCGACGCAGAGCCTGAAGCGGGATCTGGCCAGTCGCGGCTTCCGCAACCTGGTCGACTGGGGCCGAGGCGTCGACACCGAGCTGTTCCGGCCGCAGGACGAGGCGCTTTTCGACCTGCCGCGGCCGATCTTCATCTGCGTCGGCCGCGTCGCCGTCGAAAAGAACCTCGAAGCCTTCCTCGACCTGGATCTCCCGGGCAGCAAGGTCGTGGTCGGCGACGGCCCGCTGCTGGAAACGCTCAAGCAGCGCTATCCGAAGGTCCATTTCACCGGTGCCAAGGTCGGCGAGGACCTCGCCCGCCACTATGCCTCGGCCGACGTCTTCGTCTTCCCGAGCCGGACCGACACCTTCGGACTGGTGCTCCTGGAGGCCCTGGCCTCGGGCCTGCCGGTCGCGGCGTACCCGGTCACCGGCCCCCTCGACGTCGTGAACGGGGCGCCGGTCGGCTGCCTGGACGATGACCTCGGCAAGGCCGCCCGCGCGGCGGCCGAACTCTCACCCGAAGCCTGCCGCGCCTATGCACTGCGCTTCTCCTGGAGCCGCTGCGCCGCGCAATTCTCGAATAACCTCCACATACTTCCTTGACCATCTCAAAGCCCGGCTCGGCCGCTGTTTCCCGTCGATTGACCCTGAATCTTCATGTGACATTTATGAAGCTTTAACCATGCGCTTGTTTACTTGTAACCATTGCCCGTCTACAGTGGGCATAGGTGATCGACTGGTTCCTGTGGTGATGAGATTAAGGTAGCCACGGGGATCGGTCGGATCACCGGACAGAGGATCAGCCTCCTGGCAAAAAGCCGAGGCGAAACGCCCCCTCAAATGCGGGGCGTTTTATTTTTGGGCGATCGTGCGCATCGTCGAGCCGCGGGCCCCTCGCGCCTGCCAAGGCGATCGTGGCCAAGGCGATCGCGGCCAAGGCAATTGCGAACGCCCGCCGCCGCACCCTGACCGCCCCCTGTTCCGAGCGACTCGGGCCCTCCCAAAGCACGGTGCCCAGAGCACGGTGCCCAGAGCACGGTAAAAGAAAGCGGGGGGTTCTAGTGAGGCTTGCCTTCCGCGCCGTCGTTCCTGGGGGCGAGCCTTTGGGCGGCCCGGAATGAGACTCCGACCAGGTAGGTCAGCGCCTCCATGAAAGCCGCGCGCTGGGCGGCCTGGGTCTCTAAGTCGATATCCTCTCCGGCAAGGCGCTCCCGCATGATGTCCTCGAAGAGATTGTAAGCCTCGTCCACCACCTTCATCATCTCTCTCTTCGAGTTCTGGCTCTTGCCGAGATGTCTTCCGAGAAGGGCGATCGTCAAGCAGTGGTTGGCCAGGATGGCCATCTCCCCGTTGAGGATTTTACTTGTAGTCATGCAGCCACCCACACGTGGATTTCAAGAAGTCACCGCCTGATAACTGATCCCCTCCTCTTGTTATTCTGTTAATGAGATAAAGTATTCTCTGATTTTATTTTGCTTGACGGCGCAGCGCCACGGTCCGCGCCGCTCCGGCGGCCGAGGGAGTCCTGTTCTATCTATATGAAATAGAACCCAATTCGCGCAATTGACTGCAGCCGAGCGGGGTTGGGCCTAGCGTGGCTTCGCCAGCAGCCAGCCGAAGATCACGGTCGCCAGGATCCCGCCCGCGATCTGCGCCAGGATGAAGGCGGGCGCGTCGCCCGGCGCGATCCCCGAGAAGGTATCGGTCAGAGTCCGTCCCAGGGTGACCGCCGGGTTGGCGAAGGACGTCGAGGCCGTGAACCAGTAGGCCGCGGTGATGTAGAGGCCGACCGCGGGGGCCACCGCCTGCGGCCGGGCGCGCAGGCAGCCGAGAATCGTCGCGACAAGGCCGAAGGTCGCGACCACCTCGGCGGTCCATTGCGGCCCGCCGCTGCGCAAGGTGGTCGAGGCCTGCAGCAGCGGTTCCGCGAACATGACGTGGGCGAGCATGACCCCCAGCGCCGCGGCCAGCACCTGCACCGCCGCGTAGGCCAGGGCCGCGCCCGGCGCGATCTCGCGGCGCAGGAGGAACGCCAGAGTCACGGCCGGATTGAAATGCGCCCCGGACAGCGGCCCGAAGACCAGGATCAGGACGGTCAGTCCGGCGCCGGTCGCGACCGCGTTGGCCAGCAAGGCGATCGCGACGTTGCCGCCGGACAGCCGGTCGCCCATGATGCCGGAGCCGACCACGATCGCCAGCAGGAAGGCCGTGCCCAGAGCCTCGGCGGCCAGACGGCGCGGCAGGCCGATCGCGGCCGCGCCGGGCCGCGCTTCCCTTGCCGCGGGACCGTCTTCCGCCGCCAGGGCACGCGCTTCGGTCATGAGGTCACCTTGTCCCGGCCGCCGATCTCCCGCAGGCGCTTCTGCAGGGTGAGCTTGTCCAGCGAGGCGATCGGCAGGCTGACGAAGATGCTGATCCGGTTGAACAGCATGCGAAAGGCGTCGCTGAAGGCCAGGCGGCGCTCGGCCTCGCTGCCCTCGGCGGCGGCCGGGTCGGGCACGCCCCAATGCGCGGTCATCGGCTGTCCCGGCCAGACCGGACAGGTCTCCCGGGCCGCGTTGCCGCAGACCGTGAAGACGAAATCGAGTTCCGGCGCCTCGGGACCGGCGAACTCGTCCCAGCTCTTCGAGCGTAGATCGACGGTCGGATAGTTCTGGTTGCGCAGCAGGCCGATGGCATAGGGATGCACCCCGCCCTTGGGCTGGCTTCCGGCGCTGAAGGCCTCGAACCGGCCCATGCCTTCGCGCTTCAGGATGGCTTCCGCCAGGATGCTGCGCGCCGAGTTGCCGGTGCAGAGGAACAGCACCTTGTAGACCTTGTCCGTCATCTCGCCCCTCTCCCTCGCCCTTTCGGATCAGCAGCCTTGCGCCCGGACCAGGTCGCCGCAAAGCTCCGGATGGCCGCCACAGCAATCCTCGGTCAGGAAAGCCATAAGCCGCCGCGTGCCTTCGATGTCGGCGGCATAGAGAATCTGCCGGCCGTTCCGGCGGGACGCGAGCAGCCCGGCCCGCTCCAGTTGGCCCAGATGAAAGGAAAGCGTGGCCGGCGCGACCTCCAGGCGGGCGGCGATCAGACCCGCCGGGAGGCCGCCCGGACCGGCCTCGATCAGCAACCGGAACACGGCGAGCCGGGTCTCCTGTGCCAGCGCCCCCAGGGCGGCGACTGCGGATTTTATTTCCATATTTTGACAACTATCAAAATACTGGATCGAGTCAAGCGGCCTGAGAAAGGCGGCGCGGCAGACAGCAAAGGGAGGCCTGTTTCGCGCCGTTCTGGTAAGCTGCCCCGCCATGCAGGAGCGACTCCGATGACCGATCCAAGTTCTCTTCCACCGGCCGCGGACTGGGGCCAGGACATCCTCGAGCGCCTCGAGCGCCTGGCCCGCCACAGCGAGGGCGGGCCAGGCGTGACCCGGCGCCTGGCGACGCCCGAGCATCGCGCGGTGCACGGACTGCTGGCCGACTGGATGGCCGAGGCCGGCATGACCGTGCGTCAGGACGCCGCGGCCAACACCTGCGGCCGCTACGAGGCCAGCGAGCCGGGCGCGCCGGCGCTGATGATGGGCTCGCATCAGGACACGGTGCGCCAGGGCGGCCGCTACGACGGCATTCTGGGCGTGGTGGTGCCGCTGGCCTGCATCAAGGTCCTGCACGACGCCGGCGAGCGCCTGCCTTTCGCGCTTGAGGTGGTCGCCTTCAGCGACGAGGAGGGGCTGCGCTTCGGCACCGGCCTCTTCGGCAGCGCGGCGGTCGTCGGCCGGCCCCGGATCGAGGACCTGGAGCGGCGCGACGACGCGGGCGTCTCCCTGGCCCAGGCGCTGCGCGACTTCGGGCTCGACCCGGAGGCCCTGCCCAGCGCCGCGCGGCGGCCCGAAGAGCTGCATGGCTTCGTCGAGGTTCATATCGAGCAAGGACCGGTGCTGGAGGCCGAGGGCCTGCCGGTCGGGATCGTCACCGACATCACCCACGGCGCCAACATGACCGTCACCCTGACCGGCGTCGCCGGGCACGCCGGCACCGTGCCCATGACGCGGCGCCAGGACGCCCTGGCCGGCGCGGCCGAGGGGATCCAGGCGGTGGAGGCGCGCTGCCGGGCCAGCGACCGGCTGGTCGGCACCGTCGGGCAGATCGCGGTGGAGCCCGGCGCCAGCAACGTCATCCCAGGCGCCTGCCGCTTCTCCGTCGACCTGCGCTCGCCCGACCCGGCCTTGCTCAAGGACGCCGCCGCCGACCTGGAGGCCCGCCTTGCGGAGATCGCCGAGGCGCGCGCGCTCGGCCTCGACGTCGAGCGCCGCTACAAGCTGCCGGGCTGCCCTTGCAGCCCCTGGCTGATGGACCAGATGGAGGCCGCGGTCGTGGCCGAGGGGATCGCACCGCGCCGGCTGTTCAGCGGCGCCGGGCACGACGCCATGGCCCTGAGGGAGATCACCGACATCGCCATGCTCTTCGTGCGCTGTGCCGGCGGCATCAGCCACAATCCGGCGGAAGCGATCACGGCCGGGGACGCCGGCACCGCCGCCCGCGTCCTGCTGCGCTTCCTCAGGGCCTTCGACCCCGCAGGGCGCGCGGCCGCCGGCTGAAGCCGCGCCCGTCGATCACCAGCAGGCCGCCGAGGATGCAGGCCGCGCCGGCCCAGTCGCCGGCGGCCGGCCGTTCGCCCAACAGGGCCATGCCGAGGGCGAGCGCGCTGACCGGGATCATCAGCGTGACCAGCATGAGGTTCGTCGCCCCGGCGCTGGCCAGGACCCGGAAGTAGATCACGTAGGCCGCGGCGGTCCCGAAGACCGCGAGGCTGACGAGCGCCGCCCAGGTGCCGGCGCCGGGCGCCAGGGTCCAGGGCCGGTCGACGACCAGGGTGAGCGGCAGGATGAGCAGCGCGGCGGCGGTCAGCTGCCCGCCGGCCACGACGACCGGCGGCCGGCCCGCGAAACGCCGGCCGAAAACCGCCGCGCAGGCGTAGGACAGCGCCGCGCCCAGGACCAGGAACTGCCCGAGCGCCACGGCGCCGAGGCCGCGCAGCGCCTGCGGCCCGGTCAGGATCGCCACCCCCAGGATGCCGAGGCCGATCCCCAGCCCCCGATGCCAGTTGAGGCGCTCCGTCCGGGTGACGAAGTGGCCGATCATCAGGCTGAAGAGCGGCGTGGTGGCGTTGAGCACGGCCGCGAGACCGGCGTCGATCGTCACCTGCCCCGTGACGATCAGGCTGAAGGGCAGCACGTTGTTCAGCGCGCCCATCACGAAGAAAGCGGCCCAGAGCCGCCGCTCGACCGGCAGGCGCTGGCCGCAGGCCAGGAGGAAGAGGTTGAGCGCCAGCGCCGCGAGGCCGACCCGCGCCAGCACCACGGTGAAGGGCGGCAGCTCGCGCAGCCCGACCTCGGTCAGGACGAAGGCCGCGCCCCAAAGCAGCGACAGCAGGACCAGCAGGCCCCAGTCCTTGCTGCCCATGCGCCCCTCGCCCATGCGCCCTTCGCCCATGCGCCCTTCGCCCATGTCCGGCCACCTCCCGCGGTCGCAACGCGCGGCAGGCTACGACCCGGAGCGACCGGAGGGCTACCCGAAGCTTGCGCCCGCCCGACCGTCACGCTGGCAGCGGCAGCGTCGGGGCGGAAAGCCGGCACGGCCCTGCCTATGGCCTCCCCGACGGATACGACCTTTGGTCAGCTCAGGCGTTCCGGGTCTCCTTGGGCCGGTCGGCAAAGGCGCCGCCGGCAGCACCGGCAGGTCCGCGGACAACTGCCCGCGAGCCGGCCTATTCCTCTGAAAAGCAAAGACCCTCTGCAACTTTACCAAGAACCGCCCGGCCATTTCTCGTACCGGACAAGAAGCGCGACCGCCGGCATCCTGCAATCTCCCTCGGGTTTTCAAGGCGGTGCAAATCAGTCCCCTGGAATCATTGACGCCCGAGATGCCTTATATTTAAATCAATTCCAAAATATTCGGGAGGACCTCGAGAATTCGAGGGCCTGTTGACGACATGGGCCGACGCCCCATCCCGGGGAGGACTGAGGGGATGGGCGGCGGGGGGCGACCGCGAGGCCAGGGCTGCTCTAACGCTATGGAATAGATCAAGTTATCTGCGTTTGATCTAGCCCGAAGGTCGTAGGGAGGTCTAGGTGACGACAGGGGCGAAGGCGCCTTCGGCCGGCGCGAAACCCTCGTGTGCGGGTGTCGGCGGCCGAGGCGGCACCACGACGGATCTTCGCCGCTTCGCGGCCAGGGGCACGGCCATCTCGGACGGTCCGGCCCTTTTTTTCAGCCTTCTCCGACACCGGCCCGCAGACGTGCCGCCGCGCGAACGCGGCGGCCGAAGGCCTGCCGGACCGCCCGGTGACGCGGCGGTAAGGAAAGGCCGCCGCCGGGCCGCCTGGGGTGCGCGCGGCTCGCCGGCGGTCGAGGTGGGAGCGGACAGACGGGACGGAGGGACTTTCCCAGACGGCCGATCCCTTTGCCAAAGGGCCGATCCAACAAGGCCCCGTGACAGATCTTGCATGGGAGCACACACGATGAACGGATTGACGAAGATACTACCGACCTGCCTTTGCCTGGTTCTCCTTTCCGCCTGCGGGACGGGGCTGGAGAGGGCCGAGGGCATCTCGCCGGAAGGCTCCAGCTTCGATCAAAGCCTCTATCGGGGCTACGTCGACCTCGCCAAGGGCGAGTACGCCGAAGGCGATTATCGCGATTCCGACGCCTTCGCCGAGCGCGCCCTGGTCTCTGGCACGGCGGGGGGCGTGGAGCCCGAGAAGATCGACGCCCGTGGCCTGCCCGCCGACAAGATCAACGAGCTGACCACGGCGCGCCAGCTCCTGGTCTCGGCGCTGGCCGAGGGCGCCGCCGAGAAGATGCCGGTCGAGGCGGCGCAGGCCCAGGTGGCGTTCGACTGCTGGATGCAGGAGCAGGAGGAGAACCGGCAGCCGGACGACATCGCCGGCTGCCGCGACGGCTTCATGACCGCGGTCGCCAAGCTGGAGGACCAGCCGGTCGCGGCCGCGCCGGCGCCGGCGCCGGCCCCGGCGCCGCTGCCCGGACCCTGGGTGGTGAACTTCGCGTTCGACCGCTCGGAGTTGACGCCGAGGGCGCGCTCGGTCCTGACCGACATGGTGAACAGCGCCAAGAAGGCCGACTTCATGACCATCAACGTCAACGGCTTCACCGATCTGGTCGGCGGGAACGACTACAACGACGCCCTGTCCGAGGCGCGCACCCGCGCGGTCGTGGACTTCCTGATCGAGAGCGGCGTCCAGAAGAACAAGATCGTCGGCGCGTCCTTCGGCGCATCGCGTCCGGTCGTCCCGACCCAGGAACCGGAAGAAAGGAACCGCCGCGTCGAGATCCAGCTCGCGCGTTAGCCTGAAAGACATATATGCTGGAGCCCCGCAGCCGGAGGCGGTCGCGGGGCTTCTTCTCAGGGGCTTCTTCTCAGGGGCGCGACCTCACGTCCGCCACAAAGGCGGCGCGGGAGGCACGGTGAGCCGAGGGCCCCTGGCACGACATCAAGTACCGCCCGGACCTCGCCGCCGCCGTCGGCGGCAGCCTGGAAGACATCGCCAAGGACCCCAAGGGCGCCTTGGAGGGTGCCAAAGACGCCGGAAAGTCGCTGCTGAAAGGCCTGACCGGCCAGGGCGGGGACGCCGGCAGCACGCAGGAGGAGGCACCGCAGCCGGCCGACGCGCTGAAGAAGCTGTTCGGCGATTAGATCAAACCGCTTGTGACGCAGCAGGACTCGCGCAGGTCGCGACAGGACGCCTTCGCGTCTGGCCGGACGCTGCTCTGAGAACGCCGACAAATCAGCCCTCTGGGCCCCTGGCCGGCCCTTGTCGCGCCTGCCCGGAGGTTCGCCGATGGAGACGGGCGAAGAAAAGCCCTCGCCGCACCTCCTCGTTTGCCCGCCCCGCCCGTCATATCGGGTGGGAGTGACCATCGACCGAGACGATAGGGCAAGGGGAGCGTGGTTTCATGGACCTGGGCAGGCGGGGCGGGCCCCGAAGCAACCGTGAAGGGAAGAGTCCGGCAGGCGTTCGGTGCCGCCGCTTTGTCGCGGCGTTTCTCGTAGTCTGCGCGCCGGCACTCGCCGCGACGGGCGGCGAGGCCCGGGAAGAAGGGGAGATGGGCGGTCGGACCGCCTCGGATCTGGGCGTGCCGCCATCGCCCGACAGGGCCCAGCTCGGCCAGGCCGAGCCGACCGCCCGGACCTACGACATTCCGGCGGGCGACCTGGCGCCCGCGCTCAACCGCTTCGCCGACGAGAGCGGGCTACGGCTGGTCTACGGTGCCGAGATCGCGCAGGGCGTCCGCACCGACGGCCTGCGGGGCAGCTACACCCCGGAGCAGGCCTTGCGCCTCCTGCTGGCCGGGTCGGGGATCAGATACCGTTTCGCCGATGCCAGGACCGTGACTCTGGAAGGTGCGGCCGCAGGGCCCGGCGGCGGGGCGATCCCCTTGGACCCGATCAGGGTCGAGGGCCGGAGCGAGAACCCCTCCGGGCCGGTGGACGGCTATGTCGCCGACGTCGGCAGGACGGGCACCAAGACCGCTACGCCGCTGATCGAGACACCGCAGTCCATCACCGTCATCACGCGAGACCGGCTGGACGCCCAGGACGCGGACACGATCAACGAGGCGCTGCGCTACGTGCCCGGCGTGCTCGGGGAGGCCTTCGGCTTCGACAGCCGGGTCGACTTTCTTCAGTACCGCGGCTTCGACGAAGGCGGCGTGGGCGTGTTCCGCGACGGCCTCGCGCTCCGTTCCAGAGGCTTCGCCGAATTCAGGCCCGAGCTCTACGGGGCGGAGCGGGTCGAGGTCCTGCGCGGACCGGCCTCCGTCCTCTACGGCCAGGGGGCGCCCGGCGGCCTGCTCAACGTCGTCACCAAGCAGCCGACCCGCGAGGCCTTCGGCGAGCTCGAGGTCGAGGCGGGCAGTTTCGAGCACTATGAAGGCAAGTTCGACCTCGGCGGGCCGGTTTACGGCACCGACAGCCTGTCCTTCCGCCTGACCGGCCTGTTCCGCGAAAGCGGAACGCAGATCGACTTCATCGACGACGACCGGGTGTTCATCGCCCCGGCCCTGAAGTGGGAATCCCAGGAAACGCAGGGCCGGACGTCGTTCACCCTGCTCGGCCACGTCCAGGACGACCGGACCGGCGCGACCAACCAGTTCCTGCCGGCCTCGGGCACCCTGGACTCCAACCCCAACGGCACGGTGCCCGTCGACCGCTTCATCGGCGAGCAGGACTTCGACGAGTTCGACAGAACGACCTTTTCCGCCGGCTATCTCTTCGAGCATCAGTTCGACGAGACCTGGACAGTCCGGCAGAACGCCCGCTACGACGATCTCAAAGTCGACTACAAGACCGTCTTCGGCATCGGCCTTCTAGGGGATCAACGGACCCTTAACCGAGCCCCCTTTAGGGCCGAAGGGGATACCGGCCTCGTCGCGGTCGACAACCAGGCCCAGGCCGAACTCGTCACCGGACCCGCCGCCCACACGCTGCTGTTCGGCGTCGACTATCAGTACTACGACGTCGACGAACGGCAGAGCTCCGGCTCGCTGCTGACGATCGACCTCTTCGATCCCGACTACGGGGCCGAAATTCCGCCTCTGGCCGCCTTCAGGGATACCAGAATCAAACAGGAACAGATCGGCATCTACGCGCAGGAGCAGCTCAAGCTCTACGAAAACCTGATCCTGACGCTGGGCGGTCGCCAGGACTTCGTCTTTACCGAACTGGACAATCAGCTCGCCGGCTCGACGGAGGACAACAGGGACCAGGAGTTCAGCTGGCGCGCCGGTCTCGTCTATCTCTTCGATGCCGGGGTCGCGCCCTATGCCAGCTATTCGGAGTCCTTCCTGCCCGTCCCGGATGTCGACGATTCCGGCGACCTCTTCGATCCGGAGACCGGCGAGCAGTTCGAGGTCGGCGTCAAGTTCCAGCCGCCGCAGTCCGACAGCTTCGTCACGGTCTCCGCTTTCCACCTGACGCGCCAGAACGTCGTTACCCCCGATCCCGGGACCCCGGGGAGGCAGTCGCAGACCGGCGAGATTCGCTCCAGAGGCTTCGAGTTCGAGGCGCTCGCCAGCTTCCCCTTCGGCCTCGACCTGATCGCCGGCTACACCTTTCAGGACGTCGAGGTCACGGAAGACAAAGACAACGAGGCTTTGGAGGGGAACAGGCCCGAGACGGTTCCGGAGCACCTCGCGTCGCTTTGGGCGGACTACACGGTCCCGGAGGGGCCGCTCGCCGGTCTCGGGCTCGGGGCCGGCGTCCGCTTCAAGGGATCGACCTTCGGCGACGAGGAGAATTCCTTCACGGTCGACGAATACGTCCTGGTCGACGCCGCCGTCCGCTACGACTGGAGGAACTTCAGCTTCGCCGTCAACGCGCAGAACCTGCTCGACAACCGGCACGTCGCGTCGTGCCAGAGCGAGAGCGCCTGCTTCTACGGGATCGACCAGACCTTCACTGGGAGCATCAGCTATCGGTGGTGACGCCTTGGCGTTCCTGGACCCCCTGGAGCAGGACGGCCAGCTCGAAGGGCTGCCGGTTCCTGCGCACGGCGCCGAGGGAACGCCGGGGAAAGGCCCCGCGCCTGCGATCCCCGTCCTGCGGCCCCTGCTCGATACGCCCTTCGCCGGCTGCGTCGCGACGATGCGGCTGGCGGCCGAGGGCCAAGCCTCGGGGCGCCCGGCCTCCGACCTCCTCGAGCCGCCGGTCATGACGGCGACGATGCGCCGCTTCCGGCCGGAGGACTGGCCCCGGGACCCGCGCGCGGTCTTCTCCTTCTGGAGCCAGCACTACTTTCTCCGCCTGCTGCCGCCGGCCCTGGCCGCGAACCTGCTCTTCGGCCAACGGCTCCCCCTGGATCTGGCGGAGGTGCGGGTCGTGCTCGACCGGGAAGGCCTCCCGGCGCTGTTCCGCGTGAAGCTCGCCGGCAGGCCTCCGTTGCCGGCTGGCGCGCACCTGCCGCCGGGCCATCGCACGGC
>JAKSBE010000032.1 GCA_022361275.1 Kiloniellales bacterium | reverse complement strand
GGGGAGTGTTTCATGGCTGGGAAGCTATCACCGCGGCTGTCGGCCGCGGTTGTAGGTTGTGCGCTCGTTGCCCTCAACGTCAACACCGCCTGGGCCTCGGGCTTCTTCATCAGAGAGCAGAGTTCGACCGCTCAGGGCAACTCCTTCGCCGGCGCGACGGCGGGGGCCGACGACATCAGCTATCTCTTCTTCAATCCGGCTGGGCTGACCCGACACACCGAGAGCGAGGTCTACCTCTCGTCCGCCTACATCATCCCGAGATCCAAGGCGGACGATCTCGAGGGCGAGGTAACCTCCGGCCCTGCGGCCGGGGCTCCGATCCAGGGCGAAAGCAATACCGGTGACATCGGCGAGGATGCGTTTGTCCCGGCGCTGTACGGAATGTGGGCGCTGCACGAGGACTTCCGCCTCGGCCTGGGGATCACCTTTCCTTTCGGGCTGGTTACCGACAACCCTGAAGACTCCGTCGCCCGATACCACGGGACGCGCTCGGAACTGAAGTCCGTCAACATCAATCCGGTCGTCGCCTATAAGGTGACAGACTGGATGTCTATCGGCGGAGGTCTTCAGGTCCAATACGTGGAGACACAGCTCCAGAACGCAATCAACGCTGGCGGGAGCGGGATTCGTGCGGAGGATGTGGATGCCAATCTCCGGGGTGACTCCTTCGGGTATGGTTTCACGGCCGGGCTCCTCTTCGAGCCTTTGAAGGGGACCCGCATCGGCCTCTCCTACCGCTCCGGCATCGATCACGACATCCGGGGCAATGTCGATTTCGACCCTTCGGTTGGTCCTTTTGTTACCTCGGACGCCGAGGCGGATTTCGACACGCCGGATATCGCCCGTATTGGCATCTACCAGGATATCACCGAGGAATGGGCCGTCATGGCCGATCTCTCCTGGACCGACTGGAGCGACTTCGACACCCTGCGGATCAAGTTCGACGATCCTAATCTGGATGACAGCATCACCGAGGAGGACTGGGAGGATACCCTCTTCGTCGCCGCCGGCGTGACCTACAAGCCGCAGGCGGTCGAGGGCCTGACCCTGCGCCTTGGCTTCGCCTTCGACGACAGCCCCATCCCGGAAAACCGGCGGACGCCTCGGGTCCCCGGCGGCGATCGCTACTGGGTCTCTGTGGGCGCCGGCTACAAGCCCTTCGACTGGGCGGAGATTACGCTCGCCTACACCCATGTCTTCGTCGAGGACGGTGACATCAACCTGGACGGCGACGGCAACGATCTGAACCGCGGCAGCCTGACCGGCAGCTATGACAACGCCATCGACATCATTACGCTCGGTGGCCGGATCATCTTCTGACGCTGAACCCGACCGGCAGCGTTTTCGGGGCCGTCCTTCGGGGCGGCCCCTTCGTCTTGCGACGCCTTGCGGCGCCCGGCGCCGGCGCCTCAGCTCAGGCCGTGGCGGGTGAGCTCGCGGCCCAGGCGGCCGCTGATCCAGAGGCCGAACATGCGGAAGTCGCTGGCGAAGGACCAGAGCGGATGGGTGAAGGTCGCCGGGCGGTTGCGCTCGATCAGGGCGTGGCCGATCCAGGCGAAG
>JAKSBE010000206.1 GCA_022361275.1 Kiloniellales bacterium | reverse complement strand
TCCGCGAGACCATCTTCGGCGGGGTCTGGGACTTCCAGGCCGACGGTGCCCGCGCCGACTCGGCCTATTCCAACGAGGCGATCGGCCTGCACAGCGACGGCACCTACAGCGAGGACCCGCCCGGCGTCCAGGCCCTGCACTGCCTGGCCTTCGACGGCGAGGGCGCCGTCAACGTCTTCGCCGACGGCTTCCGGGTCGCCGCCCGGCTCCAGGCCGAGGCGCCGGAGACCTATCGGCTCCTGAGCGAGGTCGAGGTTCCGGCGGAGTACCTCGGCGACGGCGTGCACCTCCTGGCCCGGCATCCGGTCCTGGGCCTCGATGCGGCGGGTGGGCTGCGGCGGGTCTGCTTCAACAACTTCGACCGCGCGCCCTTCCAGCCGAGACCGGTGGTGACCGAGGCCTTCTACGCGGCGCTCGGGCGCTTCCACGCCCTGCTCTCGGACGAGGACTATCATCTGCGCCTGCAGCTCAGGCCCGGTCTGGCGGTGCTCTTCGACAACTGGCGGGTCCTGCACGCGCGCAGCGGCTTCACCGGCCATCGCCGCATGGCCGGCTTCTACCTGAACCACGAGGACCTGGAGAGTCGTCTGCGGATGCTGTTGGGCCAGGCTGCTCGATCTCAATCGAACGGGGTTTGATCCAGAGCCCGAGTCAGAGCATCGCCCGGAAGCTCTTGGCCTGGGCCGTGGCGCCGGCCATGAGGAAGGCGAAGTCGCCGCCGGCCAGGATCAGGCGCATCCCCATGTCGACGTAGCGCCGGGCGAGGTCTGGCGCATAGACGCCGCCCATGCCGGGGTGCTTGCCGTGGCGCCGGCAGGCGGCGATCACGCGCTCGTAGGCGGCGACCACGTCGGCGTGCCCATAGTCGCCGGGGATGCCCATCTCCAGGCAGAGGTCGTTGGTGCCGATCAGCAGGGCGTCGACGCCGGGCAGGGCCGCGATCTCCTCGGCGTTCTCGATCGCCTCGGGGGTCTCCAGCATCAGGACCAGGAAAGTCGCCGCGTTGACCGCCTCGGCGATCTCGCCGACCGGATGGGCCTCGAAGCCGATCTGCGGCTGCGCGCCCGCCATGGAGCGGTGGCCCAGGGGCGGGAAGCGGCAGTTGGAGACCATCCGCGCCGCGGTCTCGGCGTCGTCGACATGGGGCACGACGATGCCCTGGGCGCCGCAGTCGAGCACGCGGCTGGCGTGGTGATGCTCGAAGCCCGGCACCCGGACCAGCGGCGTGATGCCGGCGTCCTGGGCGGCGATGCTGATCTGGGTCGCCGTGTCCACGTCCATGGCGTTGTGCTCCATGTCGATGAACAGCCAGTCGAAACCGGCGGTCTTCATGGCCCGGGCGATGTCGACCGTGCGCGCCTGGCGCAGCCCGACCCCCAGGGCCAGCCCGCCGGCCTCCAGCCTCCGCTTGGCGACGTTGGGGATCTCGATCATGGGGTTTTCCTTCCGAGGATTGGCGCTTGTGCCAGATGATCTTAGCCGCGCTGCGCCGTCCGAATCACCTAAGCCTGGCTTTGTCGCCTGGTTCTTTGCGTTCCGGAGACGGCGCCGAGATCGGATACGGGAGACCGACCCCCTCACCCAGCTTCGGCTAAGGCTCGGCTTCTCGCCTCGCCAAGCCTCCGCATCCCTCTCCCCAGGGGAGAGGGAGGGGCCCACCGCGAAGCGGTGGGAGGGTGAGGGGCATTCCGCCGATCCTTGCGCGTCAGCCCTCGTAGGCCTCGTCGAAGAAGGCGACCTCCAGGGCCATCATGCTGCGGAACAGGCCGGCCAGCCGCTCCTGGCGCTCGGTCGGAAGGCCCGGGCCGCGGCGGTCCATCTCGTCGCGCAGCCAGGCGACGAAGGCCTCGAAGTCCGGGTTGTCGTGCAGCTCGATCCATTCCTTGAGGTAGAAGCGCTCCGGCGCGCGCCCGGCGACGGCCTTGGCCCAGGACAGGTAGCACCACTCCGCCGGCAGGAAGACGGCCAGGACCTCCTCGTAGCCGCCGTCCTCGGCGGCGCCCAGCATGACCTCGCGGAAGGCGCTGGCGGTGGGACCCAGCGGCGCGTTCCGCCAGACCTCCGCCTCGACCCCGAGGGCTTCGAAGCTGCGCAGGAAGTAGTCGTTCTCCTCGCTGGTCACCGAGGCCAGGAAGGCGGCGAGCCGGCTCTTCGGCGGCATGTCCGGGGCCTTGGCGATCGCGTAGGCCACGATCCGGACCAGGACGTCGACGAAGGCGTAGTCCTGGATCAGGTAGCGCCGGTAGACCGCGTCCGGCAGGGCGTCGGCGGCCAGCTCGCGGGTGAAGCGGTGCTCGACCGCCCGGCTCCAGTAGGGCTCGGCCCGTGCCGCCAGCCAGTCGCTGAACCTGGCGTCCTCGCGCGCGCCGCGCCAGGCCGCGAAGTCCGGTCCTTCGCCGTCGCCGGTCATCGGATCAGCTCCACGGCGTAGTCGGCGGAGGGCGGCAGCTTCTCGACCACGCCCTGCCTCTCCAGGAAGCGGCCGAAGGCCTCGTAGCGGCCGCGGTCGAGCGCCGCCGGCCTGAGGGCGAAGCGCGGCAGGGTGTCGCGCCAGGCCCGGCGGTTGAGCTCGTCGTCGAGCTCGGGCTTGTAGGAGACGAAGAGCTTCCAGCTCTCCTCCGGATGGTTGATCAGGTACTGCACGCCGCGCTCCATCGCCGCGACGAACCTGGCCAGCGCCGGGTCCGCCAGGCGCTCGCGGTGGGTGACCGCGATCAGCTCGTCGTAGGCCGGTACGCCCTCCTCCTCGACGTAGAAGGCGCGGCCCTTGCGGCCCTCGATCTCGAGCTGGTTCAGCTCGAAGTTGCGGTAGGCGCCGATCACCGCGTCGACCTGGCCGGACATCAGGGCCGGGCTGAGGGAGAAGTTGACGTTGATCAGCTCGATGTCCGAGAGCGAAAGGCCGTTCGGCTCCAGCATGGCCTTGAGGATCGCGTCCTCGAAGCCGCCGACCGAGAAGCCGACCTTGCGGCCCTTGAGGTCGGCGATGGTCTTCACCGGGCTCTCGTCCAGCACCAGCAGGGTGGTCAGCGGCGTCGCCACCAGGGTCGCGAAGCGGGCCAGCGGCAGGCCGGCGCCGACCTGGATGTGCAGCTGCGGCTGGTAGGAGATCGCGATCTCTGCCTTCTTGGCCGCGACCAGGCGGGGCGGGTCGTTGGGATCGGCCGGCTCGATCATCTCGACCTCCAGGCCGGCCTCGGCGAAGAAGCCGCGCTGCTGGGCGACGATCAGCGGCCCATGGTCGGGATTGACGAACCAGTCGAGCAGGACGGTGAGCTTCTCCGCCCGGGCGGCGCCGGGCAGCAGAAGCAGGGCGAGGAGCGCGGCAAGGAGCGCGGCTCCGGGCTTGGCAGTGTGTCTGGACATCGACGGACCTCCGTTGTCAAGCGAGAGACAGGAGATCCGGGAAAGGGGCGGGAGGGAGAAAGACTCGTCTTGTCGGTCGCTTCCGTTCCCTGCGCCGGCATTACCCGGATCAGGTTCGAAGGGTCCCCGCGCGGCGCGGCGCGCCTTTGCGGAATCTCAGCCCGTGGCGGAGGCGAAGCCTCCTCTTGGGCACCCCTAGGAATGCTGCAATCATGGCCGTGCGTCGGCTGGGGGTCAAGCGACCTGCCCCGATCTGCCGAAGACCGTCTCCTCCCTCGCGCCGGTCTCGGCGACCGCTGCTGCCGGCAGGCCGCAGCCGTTTTTTATGTTGCATCCGCTTGATACCGCAGTACATCTTGGGCCGATGGGCAACAACGTTTTCGCCAACGGGCGCGAATTCTCCTGCAAGTCGGGCGAGGGCAAATCCATCTGCGCCTTTCCCGACGTCTGCATGACACCACCGGAGAATCCCGCGACGCCGCCCGGCGTGCCGGTGCCCTATCCCAACACCGGACTGTCTTCGGACACTTCGAAGGGCAGCAAGACGGTCAAGATCACCAAGAAAGAAATCATGCTCAAGAACAAGAGCTGCTTCAAGAAGAGCACGGGTGACGAAGCCGGCTGCGCCGCGAAGAAGGGTGTGATCACCAGCGTCAACAGAGGCAAGGTCTATTTCAAGTCATGGTCGATGGACGTGAAGGTCGAAGGCCAGAACGTGGTCCGTCACCTTGACATGACCACGCACAACCATGCATCTGATCCGGGTCAGACCCCGCCCTGGCCGTTCATCGACTCCATGGCGATTTCCAACGACCCCTGTGCGGGAGAGAAGGCCGCCGAGCAGGCCGCCTGCTCGGCCCACGGCGGCGACCGGAACGCGGAGTGTGCCGACAGCACCTGCCAAGCCGCCCAGGCATGCAAGCTCGTGCCCTACGGCGGTTCGGGTTCGCCGAATTGTTGTCCGGGCAAGACCGGGCACCACCTCGTCGAAGTCAACTGCTTCACCGAACCCAGCGGCCGAGGGGGCTTAGGCTCGATGGTCGGGATGAGTAAAAAGGCGCTTTCCGCGACCCTGGAAGCAAAGGGGATCGGCTTGGCGAGCGAGTCTCGGCATACCGAACGCGTCTCGCTTCGCGGCTTCCAAAACTACAACGAGAACGCGGCGCCGACGGTGTGTGCCGACACCGCGGTCGGCTACACCGATCACGGCGCGATGCATGCGGTGAGCGAACGTGCGAAACGACGCTTCGCGGGTGGCGAGCTCTTGGACCACTTCGGCCACGACGTCAACAACGATCCGATCCTGTCCTACTGGACCTACGACGATGCCTCAAATGCGGGGGCCGAAGCGCACCACGCGGTTCATCCTCGGTGCGGAGAGGCTTGCACGAAAGCCCAGCTGGACGCCTATCATACGGGAACGGCGGGCATAGGGCCCAACACGCCGGTCCGGACCGACCAGTCGCAGAGCTACGCCCAAGGCCGGCAGTGGCTGCAGGACAATCGGTGACCTAAGCGACGCCATCCGATGCCAAGGTTCCTCTTCCCCAGCGGAGTCGCCACGGAAACCGGGGCTTACGTCGTCGTCCAGGTGATAGGAGACGATGGCAGCATGATCGACGGCAACCTCTTTGCCGACTACCGCATGAAGCCGGAGCCGGAGGGCTTCGGCACGGACTGGCGGGCGGTCAGCCTCTGTTATCGCCCTTCGGAAGACGTTGTCTATGCGGCCGGCGAGAATGGAGAAGTCGCCCGGATCGCCCAGACCGGCAATCTAGAAGAGTTCATCGCGCCTGCGGAGAACGGACCCGGGCTTCAGGGTCCGATCCGCGAAATCCGGCTGATCGGCGACGATCTCTATGCAACGGGCATGGGGCGGCAGGTCTACCGGCGGATCGGGGAGGGGCGCTGGGACCATTTCCTCGACGATGGCTTGCTCGATGCTTCCGAGCGCGCGGCTGTCGGGTTCACCTCGATTGCCGGCGATGGCCAAGGCTTCTTTATCGCCGTCGGCTATCAGGGCGAGATCTGGGAGTTCGACGGCGCCTGGAGGCAGCCCGATAGCCCGACGAATGTGCTCCTGAACCGCGTGCTGCGACATGGTGCAAAGTATTACGCGGCGGGCCAGGTCGGCACGCTTCTGTGCCGCGAGGCGGAGGGCTGGCGGGTCGTCGACGCACCGAGCTTCCAGCACGACATTTGGGACCTGGCCAGTTTTCGCGGCTATCTTTATCTAGGCACTTCGGAAGGCCTTTTCCGAACCTCCGACGGCGAGGAGATCGAGTCCGTCGACCTGACCGGATTCACGCGACAGGTTCACTGCGCGAAGCTGAGCGCGGGCGCCGAGCGTCTCTGGTGCTTCGGTGCCGAGATCGTCTCCACCACGGTAGACGGGATCCGTTGGCAAGAGGAAGCGATTCTTTAGCGCGCGATGGCATGAGGTCGCATCGACTTTGAATCCTCCCCCATTCGTGGAGGGGACGCGTGCGGATCGGGGGAACCAAGAAGGGTCGGTCAAAGGGGCCGGGTGAAGACGGAATAGGGCGACGATTCGCATGCACAACTTCCTCGACTTCGAAAAGCCGATCGCCGAGCTCGAAGGCAAGATCGAGGAGCTGCGGCACCTCTCCGACAGCGGTGACGTCAACATCGCCGACGAGGTCTCGAAGCTCCAGGGCAAGGCCGACCGGCTGCTGAAGCAGACCTACGCCAAGCTCAGCCCCTGGCAGAAGACCATGGTCGCGCGCCACCCCGACCGGCCGCGCTTCACCGACTACGTCGCCGGGCTGGTCGAGGAGTTCACGCCCCTGGCCGGGGACCGGCTCTACGGCGACGACAAGGCGATCGAGGGCGGCCTCGGGCGCTTCCGGGGCTATTCCGTGATGGTCTTCGGCCACGAGCGCGGCGGCGACACCGGCGACCGCATCGCCCGCAACTTCGGCATGGCCCGGCCCGAGGGCTACCGCAAGGCGCAGCGTCTCTTCCACATGGCGGAGCGCTTCAAGCTGCCGGTCGTCACCCTGG
>JAKSBE010000441.1 GCA_022361275.1 Kiloniellales bacterium | reverse complement strand
TTCTGCGCCGGCAACAGCCGAGACCTTCCCGTCGAAGGAGATATCGCTGATCGTCAACTATGGTGCGGGTGGAACAACCCGATACGGCAACGCGCATCCTCGCCAACAAGGCGGAAGAGTTCCTGGGCAGGCCCATCGCGGCTCCTTGGTATTAGCGGCGCAGGCTTATCGTCTCCGTGTTGGCGACGTAGTTGTTAAGACTCTCATATCCCATCTCGATGTCTTTCCGGATGGTGCCCTCAACAGTTGCGCTATCGCCACTGGATATTGCGGAAATGATGTCTGCATGGTTCGAAAGGCCGCCGTGGTGAACCGCGAAATCGGGGTAGAGAAGGTTCAAGGAAGGCCCGATCTTCATCCAAAGGCTCTCGATAAAGCCCAGGGTCATCGGCAGCCCGGCCGCTTCATAGAGTTCAAAGTGAAAGTCGTGGTTCCGCTTCAGGGCTTCCCTGTAGTCCTTACGGGCCATAGCCGCCTTCAGCGCTTTTTGCGTGGACCTCAGAAAGGCCAGAGATCGTTTGCCCTCCTTGGCAGCCCCGATCCTCGCGGCGTTGGGCTCGAGTGCCAGCCTCAAACTCGTCACTTCATCGAGAACTTCGGCCGTCAGGGCCGGAACCACGATCGTCTTCGGGCCGACCGCTACCAGGGCACCTTCGGAAACCAGCTTGGTGATGGCCTCGCGAGCCGGCGTGATGCTGACACCGAGTGCGGAGGCGATGCCCCGGACGGTGATTCGCTCGCCCGGGCCCATCATTCCGTTGATGAGCACCTGTTTCAGCTGAGCGTAAGCGTTCTCTCCGAGGGTCAGCTCCCGCTCGATCTGAAGAAGGGGTGACTGCTCGTTCTTCCGTCGTGACATCGTGGTTCTTTATTGTCCGCAGGGCTGCATCATCCGCACTTACTCGATTCCGGCGTCGGCCGAGGCCACGTCTCCAAGTGTCTTCGCCAGCTTGGCGACGGTCGCCTTGCCCTTGGAGAGGTATCCCGACTGGCTGAAGAAGCCGTGCATGACCCCAGAGTACCGGACTAACTCGACCTCAACACCAACTTTCGCGAGCTGGGCGGCATGGTCCTCGGCCTCGCCTCTTAGCGGATCGCGTTCGGCGGGGATGATCAGGGTCTGGGGAAGCACCGCAAGCGAATCCGTGTACAGAGGTGAAAGTCTCGGGTCTTCAAGGTTTTGATGCGTGCCGGCATACGGGTCCCGCGACCATCGTCGCTTCGCGCCAGGCGGCGGTCCCGCGCGCAGAGTTTGTCAGACAAACGCCGGGACTCCGGTTCGAGTCGGTCCGGATCTGTCCGGTCCTGCATCACGGGGAAACGTCCGTCCGATCCTGACAGTTGCAGCAATCTCGCGCCTGCAGCGGCAACCGGAGTTGATTCTATTCAAGATGGCGGCGAGGGGGACGATTCTCGGTGGCATACTCACCGAATGCCGTTCGCAGGGGCTCGAAGTCCTGCCGACCATTGCTGCGATGGCGCCGTCGGGTGGGCCCGTGTCGGAGGCGGCCTTTGAGCTTTTCTCGAAAAAGATTATGCAGGCGGCGACACAAGGAGGGTTTGATTTCATTGCCCTCGATCTGCACGGCGCCATGGTGACCGAGTCTTGCAGCGATCCGGAAGGGGAGATCCTGACCAGGCTCCGGAAATCCGTGGGTCAAGGGACTCTTATCGGGGCTGGCCTTGATCTTCATGCTCGCTTGACGGAGCGCATGATTGAGGAAGCCGACGTTCTCGTGCCCTGCAAGAAGAACCCCCATTCCGATCTCAGAGAGACCGGTTCCGAGGTCGTACGCCTTCTCCTCCGCTGTCACGAGTCGGGACGGAGGCCGCAGAAAACACTCCTAAGAATTCCTATGCTGCTTCAAGGCAATACGGAAACGCATGCCGGGCCGTTGGCCGAGGCGCACCGGTACCTGGCCGCCTGGAGAGCGGAACACGGCACCGCGCTGGATGCATCGCTTTGCAACTGTCAGCCGTTTCTCGACGCGGAAAATATGGGGCAGGTACTGCTTTTTTCGGAGCTGGAAGACTCCGGAACCGCGGAATCCCTTGCGCGCGAGGTGGGCCTACGTCTCTGGAGCCGTCGCGATGAGTTCACGAACCAGTTTCCCCCGCTGGGGCAGGTTCTCGAGAGGGTTCGCACGGACGCCGCCCGCCGCCCGTTCGTCGTTTCGGACTATGGCGACCGGACGAATGCCGGCGCCCCCGGCGACAGCACTGTTGTTCTGCGGAGCTTACTGGAGGGCTTCTCAGGCATCAAAGCAGCTGTTCCGCTGACGGATCCTTGGGCTGTTGAAGCGGCGGCGAGGGCAGGTGTCGGGGCACGGGTGTCGCTGGCGCTCGGGGCAAGTTTCACGACCGGGCTTTTTGAGCCTTACGGGTTTTCGGGCACTGTGAGGCAGATTTCAGACGGGCGCTTCCGCATTAAGGGGCCGATGATGGCCGGCCAGGTCGCGGACTCCGGAAAGACGGTTGTGCTCGAGAAGCAGAACCTCAGCCTGGTGATCACGTCTAGGCCGGCACGGACGCAAGATACCGGTTTCTATGAGAGTCTCGGCCTGAAGATCGCTGAATTCGACGTGGTCTTCGTCAAATCCGGCAACCACTTTCAACTCTCCTATGAGGGTGTCGCGACGGCACTCAAGGCCGATACGCCGGGCCTCGGAGCCTATCGCGCAGACCGCATGCCGCCGGTCAGCCGGGCTCCGTTGTTTCCGGAGAGAAATGCGCCGACCTTCACGCCCCACCCTCGCACCATTCCGGGCCGGCTCCTTGGTGTCCGCGGCAGCATCTGAGCCGATAGCGCTGTCGCCGTGAGAACGTCTTCGCAACTTCTCAGCGCGCCCCCCTGCTGCCGATTGATGACGGAGCCGCCTCTCAACGGCCGCTGACAAACCTCCGGGCCGCTCGAATCGGCTCTCCCGCTGAAAGCGGGACATTCGGTCTTCCAGCGGGCAAAGCGTTTTCTTCCGGGTGGGACGACACGTGTCACGGTTCAGCGTGACCCGGTTCCGGTATACCTCGCCTCGGGCGAGGGGGCGTGGCTTACCGATGTGTACGGTAACCGCTACCTCGACCTGCAGACATCCTGCGTTTCTCGCACCGTACCGCCGCACGGCATCGACCGCCTAGCCGGAGTCGACCTCCAGTCAGGACCTTCCAATTTCCTCCAATATCATCCGAAACTCGATGCTCGGTGCTGTGCGCAAAGTTCGATACGCTTCCACGAAGGGACGCCTGATTTTTCCTTTGCTTCTCTCGCTGCCGCCGGATGGCGGGCCGATCACCGGAGGCCCGCGGCTTCGGGGGGCTGCGTGAATCCAGGCCGAGACTGCTGCATATCCCCGAGGCCTGGCATTCCGGAGGAGGCCTGGACTATGCCATAATGCGTCAGAGGCAGGGCCCGGGCGCCCGTCGATACCACCGCGGCGGCCTTGCGCCGGGCCGGGCAGGTCGAGAGGTCGAAGATGAGTGGTATCATCCTGGTTTCCGTCGGCGTTCGGGGGCTCGCCCTGATCTGGGCGGCGCACTTGGCCCGGCGCTTCAGGGACCGGCGGCTGTGGCTCTTCGTTCTGGCCCTCGCCGCCCTGGCGCTCGAGCAGATCTTCATCGGCCTCGGGGCGCTGTCGGGGGACGTCGCGGTCACGGCCGAAATGCTGTGCCTGGCGGTCAGCCTGATTCTGCTGGGCAGCGTATTCTGCCTGGGCCGGATCCTGCACGAGATGCGCGCTCGCTTCGATAGGGCCGCGCACAGCGAGGCCCGGTTCCGCGACTTGGTGGAGGCCTCCTCGGACCGCTACTGGGAGATGGACCGGGATCTCCGCTTCGTCTGGGCCCGGGAATCGACCGAGAAGCAGCGCCGGCCCTATGTCCAGGAAATGATCGGCAAGTATCGCTGGGACCTCTACGGAGGCGACCCGGAACAAGACGAGATCTGGCGTCGGCACAGAGACGACCTGCTCCAGCGGCGGCCTTTCCGCGACTTTCGCCACGCGCTGACGAGCCGCGATGGCGTCACCCGACACTGGAGCGTCAGCGGCAAGCCGGTCTACGCGGCCGACGGCAGTTTCACCGGATACCGGGGTACGGCCACCGACATCACCGCGCAGGTCGAGCAGCAGGAGGAGGCGGAACAGGCGCTGCGGCGCTCGGAGCAGCGTCTGCGCGACTTTGCCTATGCGGCCTCCGACTGGTTCTGGGAGACCGATGCCGATCTGCGTTTCACCTTCGTCGCGCAGCGAACCGAGACGGCGGACAGGCTTCAGGCCAAAGATCTGATCGGCAAGGACCCCGGCGACCTGGATCTGACCGAGACCGACGCCAGCGTCCTGAAACGCCATCTCAAGCACCTGGGCCAGCAAAAGGAGATCCGCAACTTCGTCTACAGCATGCGGCAGCGCAACGGCTCCCTGCGCCACTTCAGGGTCTCCGGCCGGCCCCTCTTCGACGACGCCGGCGCGTTTCTGGGCTACCGCGGCGTCGGCACCGACATCACCTCGGAGGTCGTGGCCGAGCGCCAGCGCCAGCAGGCGGAGGTCCGCCTGGCCAAGTCGATCGAGGCGATCCCCGCCGGCTTCGCGCTTTTCGACGAGGCCGATCGCCTGGTCATCTGCAACAAGGAATATCGTGAGTGCTACGAGGCGCTGGGCGTCGACGTGCGGCCCGGGATCCGCTTCGACCAGCTGATCTGGGCGGCGGTGGACAGCGCCAGCATCGGCAGCTCGCAGGAGGACGCCGAGCTCTGGGCGCGGCAGCGCCTGATCCGCCGGACCTGTCCCGCCGAGGGCTTCCAGTTCCGCCGCAACGGCTCGCACTGGTCGGAGGTCAGCGACTACCTGCTGCCCGACGGCGGCATGATCACCCTGGCCCACGACATCACCGACCGCAAGCTGACCGAAGAGGCCCTGCGGATCAGCGAGCAGCACTTCCGCAACGTCGTCGAGGGCTCCGAGCAGGGCATGTTCATCTACAAGGGCGAAGAGTTCATCTTCGTCAACCAGGCCTACGCCGACATGCTGGGCTACACGCCCGAGGAGATCTATGCCCTGGACCCGCCGCAACTGGCCTATGCGCCCTACGAGCGGGAGCGGGTCCGGCAGTACTCCGAGGCCCGGATCCGCGGCGACACGGTGCCGACCTCCTACGAGGTCGATGCGCTGCGCAAGGACGGCAGCATCATCACGCTGCACCACTTCGCCAAGCGTGCGGAGTGGTACGGCGAGCCCGTCTCCCAGGTGGCCGTGGTCGACATCACCGACCGCAAGCGGACCGAGGAGGAGCTGCGGGAGAGCCGCGCCAAGCTCGCGAAATCCCAGCAGCGCCTGCTGGACGCGATCGAATCGCTGAACGACGGCTTCGCGCTCTACGACGCCGACGACCAGCTCGTGCTGTGCAACAGCAAGTTCAACGACTTCTATGACCTCAGCCCGGAGCTGCTGAAGCCCAAGACCCTCTTCGGCGACCAGATCCGCTGGGCCCTGTCGACCGGCAAGATCGGCGACGCCCGCGGCCGCGAGGAGGAGTGGCTGCAGGAGCGCATCAGCCTGCACCACGACCCCCAGGGCGCCTTCGAACAGCGCCTCGGCGACGGCCGCTGGCTTCAGGTCAACGAGATCCGCACCAAGGAAGGCGGAATCGTCGGTATCCGGACGGACATCACCCGCCTGAAGCAGGCGGAAGAGGCGATCCGCCAGCACGAAGCCGATCTGGCCATGGTCCAGCGGCGCAGCACCATGGGCGAGATGGCGGCGGCCCTGGCGCACGAGCTCAATCAGCCGCTGACCGCGGTGGTCAACTACTGCGCCGGCTCCCTGCGCCGGCTGGAGGCCGGCCGCATGACCCAGAACGAGCTGGTCGAGATCCTCGCGACGATCCGCGACCAGGCCCAGCGCGCCGGGGACGTCCTGCGTCACATCGGCAGCTTCGTCTCGGAGGGCGAGGTGACCAAGGGCCTGGTCGACATCAACGAGGCGATCCGCAGCGTCGTGACCCTGCTGAAGGAGGAGCTTCGCCGCAACCGTATCGACGTCAAGCTGCAGCTCGCCGCCGACCTGCCTCCGGTTCACGCGGCCGAGATCGGGATCGAGCAGGTCGTCTTGAACGTCGTCAAGAACGCCATCGAGGCGATGCAGGACGTGCCGGCCGCCGAGCGGCGGCTGCGGATCTCGACCTCCAGCCGGGCTGGCAGCCGGGCCGGCAGCCGGGTCATGGTCTCGGTCAGCGACAGCGGGCGCGGCTTCACAGCGACCAGCGGGGAGGCCTATTTCGAGCCTTTCGTTTCCACGAAGAAGGATGGCATGGGCATGGGACTGGCGATCTGCCGCTCGATCATTTCGGCCCTCGGCGGGCGCATCAGCATGAGAAAGGGCCGAAAGACCGGGACGAAGGTCTCCTTCCTACTGCCCGGTGCCGGCGAGGCCATGCAAGATGCCGCCTGAACCCACGGTCTTCGTCGTCGACGACGATCCCGCCGTCCGCCAGTCCTTCAAGTGGCTGGTCGGCTCCATCGGTCTCAAGGTGCAGACCTTCTCCTGCGCGCAGGACTTCATCCGCGACTACGACCCGGCAGATTCGGGCTGCTTGGTGGTCGACGTCCGGATGCCCGGGATGAGCGGGATCGAGCTCCAGGAGAAGCTTGCCAACGACGGCATCTCGATCCCGATCATCGTGGTCACGGCCTACGGCGACGTGCCGACGGCGGTACGGGCGATGAAGCGGGGCGCGATGGACTTCATCGAGAAGCCCTACAACGACCAGGCCATGCTCGATCGGATCCAGCTCTGCATCGAGCGCGATGCCAAAATGCGCCGGGAAAAGGAGATCCGGCGCGAGGTCACTTGGCGGGCCGAGCGCCTGACCCCGCGGGAGCGGGAGGTCTTCGAACTGATCGTCGCCGGCCGCTCCAACAAGGAGGTCGCCCGGGCCCTCGACATCAGCCCCAAGACCGTGGAGGCGCATCGGGCCAAGGTCATGGATAAAATGGCCGTCGGCTCTTTGGCCGAACTGGTCCAGCTTTCGACTTACCTAGAATCGGATTAGGGATTTCCCGAAGGATTGAACGGATTGGCCCGGATTTTCGTAAACAACTGCGACTTATAGCTTTGTAGTATGAAGACTAAAGAATTATTTCCTTTCTATAAAATGAGGTCAGGGCGACCAGGGGGCAAGATGGCACGCTGCGATACTATTGCCGAGCCATTGCTAGCGATGGAGTCTGAGCTCAAGGCCTTGCAGAAGGCCGTGTCTTCGAGTCGCGAAGACAGCGACATCGAAGAGCTGGGCCGTCGGCTCGATGCGCTCGAGCTGCGGATAAGTCGGACAAACGCGCGGACCCCGGCAGGCCTTGCCGTGAAGGTACGCCGCCTTTGGGAGAATCTCGACGCGGAACCGGAAGAGTGGGACCTCAACAATTACCGGACGCTATTGGAGTCCCTCGAGAGTCTGGAGCCGGGCATCGATCTGCCCGGCAAGGCTCAAGAGGCTTGAAGCCCCGGGTTTCCGAGTGAGTTCCCCGCCTCGACCCGCGCCGGGAAACGACGACTTCAGCCGTGACGTATGCCTTGTCTCTGCTCCGGATTATGCGGCCGGCAGAGCGCGGAAACCGCGTTTTGTGCCTGCGAGGGGGAGGTGAAGTGCCGGCCGTCGAGTCGCGCCGTACTCTGGTCGGCCGCGAAGTACTTGTAGCCCGATCGCTGCGCGACCAGGACACCGACTCCCCGACCTTCGACCTCGACGACAAAACGTACTGACCTCTCTTGGCTAGGCATGGCGTATCCTAGTCCTCCCTCGATTGAGCTGTGGGCTTGCCCATAAGAATAGGCTCTCGGGCCGCAGCATCAAGCAACGTTACGGTGACAAGAGCATTTCCGTTTTGAATCAGTTCGGTCTCGGCTATCGGGCCGGCCGGTCTCGATCTTCGGTGCCTCGATCTTCGGTGCCCCGATCTTCGGTCACCACGTCGCGCAGGGTTTCGAACTTGTTGCTCAGATGGCGCTTCATGACCCTGCCGAGCGTCTCGGCGTCCCGGGCGTCCAGGGCCACCATCATCTCCTCGTGCTCCGCCACGGCCTGGCGCCAGCGGCTCTCGGACAGGTTGGCGGCGAAGCGGGCGCGCTGCACTTGGCCGCGCAAGCGGGCGTAGAGCTCGGCGAGCATGCGGTTGTCGGCCGCCGCCAGGATCGCCTCGTGGATCGCCTGGTTCAAGGTAAAGTATTCGTTAAGGCGCCCGGCGCGGTGGTGTCCGACCATGCGCTCGTGCAGGTCGCGGATCGCCGCGACCTCGGCCTCGGTGATGCGGGCACAGGCGAGTTCGCCGCCCAGGGCTTCCAGGGCGCCCATGACCTGGAAGGCCTCGCGCAGGCCCTCCGCGCTGATCCGCGAGACGGCGGCGCCGCGGTTGGGCAGCAGGTCGATCAGGCCTTCCGTCGCCAGCACTTTGAGCGCCTCGCGCAGCGGCGTCCGCGAGATCCCGAAGCGGTCGCAGAGCACGCGCTCCGGGATCCGCTCTCCGGCCCGCAGCTCGCCCTTCAGGATCATGTCGCGCAGCCGGCCGACGACCTCGTCGTGCAGGCTGCGACGCTCGATCCGCTCCGCGTTGCCGGCCTTGGCGGCATCCTGCCGCTGCGGGCCGCTACCCTCGGCCATGAACGGCCTCCCTCTCTGTATCCTCCCTCTCTGGCTTCAGGGCCGCCGCCAGAACCCGGGCGACGTGCAGCGCGCTGCGGCCGCTGCCGTCGCGAATCTGATGCCGGCAACTGGTCCCGTCGGCGACCACGACCGCCGCCGGATCGGCCTGGCGGACCGCCGGCAGAAGGCTCAGCTCCGCCATCCGTTGCGAGACCTCGAAGTGCTCGGCCTCGTAGCCGAAGGACCCGGCCATGCCGCAGCAGCTCGACGCGATGGACGTCACCTCGAGTCCCGGCACCATCTTCAGGCAGCGCTCCACGTCGGTCATCACGGCGAAGGCCTTCTGATGGCAGTGGCCATGGAGCAGGGCCCGCTTCGGCCCCCGGTCGCGCAGCGGCAGGCGCAGGCGGCCGGCCGCCTGTTCCTCGACCAGGAAGCTCTCCAGAAGCCGCGCCGCGGCGGCGACCCGGGCGGCCTCCGCGCCCGGCAGCAGAGCCGGGATCTCGTCCTTCAGGGTGAAGAGACAGGAGGGCTCGAGCCCCAGGAGCGGCCGCCCCGCGGCGGCGGCCGGCAGGACCGCGGCGATCAGGCGCCGGGCCTCGGCCCTGGCCTCCTCGATCAGCCCGGCGGCGAGGAAGGTCCGCCCGCAGCACAACGGCCGGCCGCTCTCGGGGGCTTGCGGGACCGCGACCCTGTAGCCGCCGGCCCGCAGCAGCCTGAGGGCGGCCCGGGCGTTCTCGGGCTCGAAGTAGGTGTTGAAGGTGTCGGCGAAGAGCAGGACCTCGCGGCCCTCCCTCGGCGCTGACGCTTCGGCCTCGCCGGGGCGGAAGACGTCACGCCGCCAGCGGGGCAGAGGACGCCGCGCCGAGAGCCCGAGCAGGCGCTCGCTCAGGGCGGCGGCGCCGGGCAGCCGGTCGCGCAGGTTGGCCAGCGGGGCCAGGCGCGCGGCCCAGGGGGCGTAGCGGGGCAGGTAGGCGATCAGCCGCTCGCGCAGGCCCGGCGCCTCGGTCCGGCGCTGCTGCGCCAGCACCTCGAGCTTCATCCGGGCCATGTCGACGCCGGTCGGGCACTCCCGCTTGCACGCCTTGCAGGAGACGCAGAGTGCCAGGGTCTCCTTCATCTCCGGGCTGGACAGTGCCGCGGGGCCGAGCTGGCCGGTGAGTGCCAAGCGCAGGGAATTGGCCCGGCCGCGGGTCACGTGCTGCTCGTCGCGGGTCGCCCGGTAGGAGGGGCACATGACTCCCGGGTCGGACTTGCGGCAGGCGCCGTTGTTGTTGCACATCTCGACCGCGCCCAGGAAACCGCCCCAGGCCGACCAGTCCAGCACCTCGTCGATCGGCTCGCCCCGGTAGTCCGGGCCGAAGCGGAACAGGCTGCGGTCGTCCATCCTGGGCGCGCGCACGATCTTGCCCGGGTTGAACAGGCCCTGGGGATCGAAGCTGTCCTTCAGATCCTCGAAGGCGGCGACGATCTCGCGCCCGAACATGGCCTCGTGGAACTCGGAGCGGACCAGGCCGTCGCCGTGCTCGCCGGAATGCGAGCCCTTGTAGGCGCGGACCATGTCGAAGGCCTCCTCGGCGATGGCGCGCAGCTTGCGGACCTCGATCTCCTGCTTGAGGTTGAGGATCGGGCGCACGTGCAGGCAGCCGACCGAGGCATGGGCGTACCAGGTGCCGCTGGTGCCGTGGCGGGCGAAGACCTGGTTCAGGCGGTCGGTGTAGTCGGCCAGGTCGTTCAGCGGAACGGCGCAATCCTCGATGAAGGAGATCGGTTTGCCGTCGCCCTTCATCGACATCATGATGTTGAGCCCCGCCTTGCGGACCTCCCAGATCTCACGCTGGGCCTCGGCCTCGGTCACCGGGACCACGGCCTCGTGGAAGCCCAGTTCGCCGAGCAGGGCCTCCAGGTCCCGCAGCCGCGCGAGCTGCTGGGCCCGGTCCTCGCCGGCGAACTCGACCAGCAGCAGGCTGTCCGGCTCGCCCCTGACCGTGCGCGCGATGACCTCGCGGAACAGCGGGATGTCGCGGGCCAGCTCGATCATCTTGCGGTCGACCAGCTCGACCGCGCCGGGCTCCAGCTCGACGATGTGCCGGGTCGCGGCCATGGCATCGTAGAAGCGCGGGAAGTGGCAGACGCCCAGGACACGGTTCCGCGGGATCGGGTGCAGCCCCAGGGTCAGCCTGGTGAAGAAGGCGAGGCTGCCTTCGGAGCCGACCAGAAGCTGGGCCATGCTCCCGGGCTCTGCCAGCAGGCGGTCGAGGTTGTAGCCGCCGACCCGGCGCTGCAGCTTGGGGAAGCGTGCCTCCATGGCCCCGGCCACGCCCTCGGCGATGCCGCGGGCGCGCGCGACGAGGGGGTCGCCCGGCGGCGTTTCCGCGAGGGGACCGAAGTCGTGGCGGGTGCCGTCCGAGAGCACGGCCGAGATCGCCCTCACGTTGTCGACCATCTTGCCGTAGCGGATCGAGCGCGCGCCGCAGCTGTTGTTGCCGGCCATGCCGCCCAGGGTGGCGCGGCTGCCGGTCGAGATGTCGACCGCGAACTGCAGGCCCTCGGCCCGCAGCCGGGCGTTCAGACGGTCCAGCACCAGGCCGGGCTCGACGGTGACCTCCCGCCTCTCGGGATCGAGGGCGAGGATCCGGTTCAGGTGCTTGGAGGTGTCCAGCACCAGGCAGCGGCCCACGGTCTGGCCGCACTGCGAGGTGCCGCCGCCGCGCGGCAGCAGCGGCACGCCTTCCTCGCGGGCGATCTCGACGGCCGCCAGGACGTCGGCCTCGGTCTTGGGCACAACCACGCCGATCGGCTCGATCTGATAGTGCGAGGCGTCGGTCGCATAGCGGCCGCGGCTGAAGGCGTCGAACAGCACCTCGCCGTCGAGGGCGCCCGCGAGGGCGCGTTCCAGGCGCGCGGCGCTCTGCGGGTCGCCCGTCACCCGCGTGCCTCGTCACAGCTGCTGGCCAGGGATCGCATGGCCGGCGGACTCCTTGGAAGATCGCCTCCGTTGACGCCGTGGTCCGGTTCTGCGCGCGGCTCCGGATGGCCAACGCGCTTGTGTTTTGCGAAACTTGCATACAATATACCAATTGTCCATCAGCCAAGGACGGTGACGAAGACTGTCGTGACATCAATAAGTTATCTGGGTTTCTTCGTCTTCTGTCTTGACGATGGGGTGAGGCAACAAGAGCTGAGGACGCGCTGCCTGTGAGACGGGATCCCGTTGGTTGTCCCGATTTTGTGAGCCCGGCATGAGCGACAAGCCGGTGGTGCTGGTCGGCCGCAAGCTGCCGGACGCGGTGGAGGCACGCCTCGCCCGCGACTATCAGCCGCGCCTCAACCCGGACGACCGGCTCTATACGGCCGACGAACTGGTCGCCATGGCGGAGGGTGCGGCGGCCATCATGCCCTGCCACACGGAGCACCTGACCGCCGAGGTGATCGCCCGCCTGCCGGAGAGCGTGCGCGCCATCTGCAACTACTCGGTCGGCGTCGACCACGTCGACCTGGCCGCGGCCAAGGCGCGGGGCATCGTCGTCACCAACACGCCGGACGTCTTGAGCGACGCCACCGCCGAGATCGCGATCCTGCTCATGCTAGGCGCCGCCCGCCGGGCCAGCGAAGGCGAGCGCCTGGTGCGCAGCGCGGCCTGGAAGGACTGGAGCCCCAGCTTCATGGTCGGCCGCCAGGTGACCGG
>JAKSBE010000259.1 GCA_022361275.1 Kiloniellales bacterium | reverse complement strand
CCCGATCGGAAAACGTGAACCAATATGAAGGTAGCGACATGTCCGCAGTGATAACCGAAGAAAGACTGAAACGCCTGCGCGGCGCGCTCTCGAAGGTGTCCACCGCGACGGTCTCCACGGTGCTGTTCAAGCGGGGGCTACGCAAGCAGTTCATCCAGGACGTCAGGCCGCTGAAGGCCAAGGGGCGGACCATGGTCGGATTGGCGTTCACGCTGCGCTACATCCCCGCCCGCGAGGATCTGAACCAGCTCGAGGTTTTCCGCGATCGTTCGCATCCGCAAAGGGCGGCGATCGAGGCCTGCCCCGAAGGCCATGTGATGGTGATCGACAGCCGAAAGGATGCGCGTGCGGCTTCCGCCGGCAGCATCCTCGTGGCACGGCTGATGGTCAGGGGCGCTGCCGGCATCGTCACGGACGGGGGCTTCCGCGACGCACCGATGATCGCGGATCTCGACATTCCCGCCTACCACAACCGGCCGTCGGCGCCGACCAACCTGACCATGCATCACGCCATCGACGTCAACGTGCCCATTGGATGCGGCGATGCGCCGGTCTTTCCCGGGGACCTCGTCCTGGGCGACGACGAAGGCGTCATCATGATCCCCGCTCATCTCGCGGAGGAAGTGTCTGCCGAGGCCATCGAGATGACCGCCTTCGAGGATTTCGTGACCGAGGAGGTGCTCAAGGGCCGATCGATTCTCGGCCTTTATCCGGCCACCGACGATCAGACACACGATGATTTCGCCAATTGGCGCGCAGCCAACAACCGCTGACGCAAGCGATCTGCGCTGATCGCAGCACTCTAATGGCGGTCTGGGCACCGAGCCAATGTTCTCGAAGAGAGCGTCCTGCAGGCTTCGGGGAACCGACCCTTCACAGCCGATCATGCCGTGCGATTCTCAGACCCTGACGCCAAACGACGGGCCGCGCGCAACAGCACCAGATCGCAGTTGCACCGCGCGAACGGAGGACCAGGCATCAGCAGGGGCGCCCGCGGGTTCGCTGTCCTCGTGACCGAAGCGATGCGCATTCTCGCGGTGGCAGGCCCTAAGTCTGATCGCTTCAGGACCAGGGGAAGCTTCTAGGCCGGATGCGCCCGGCTGTGTCCGGTGCAAGGGGCCGGCAAGGCTCCGGGCTCCGGCGACCGGGCTCCGGCCATGGGTTCGGGGCCGAACTCGGCGCTCGGCACCACGGTCCCCCGATCAGTGACCCCTGAAACGCGGCGGCCGCTTCTCCCGATAGGCCGCAAGGCCTTCGCGCAGATCCTCGGAAGCGAAGAGGTCGGACTGAAGTTCCGCCTCCGTCAGCAGAACCTGCTCGAGAACCTGGGGATAAGCGGCCAGAACCCGCTTGATCGCGGCCAACGCCAAGGGGGAACCTTCGGCCAGGCGCTCTCCTTCCTTCAGCGCCGCGTCGAATGCTTGACCAGACGGCACGACCCGGTCCACGAGACCGAGACCGAATGCCTCCCTCCCGGACAAGACGTCATTCATCATCAGCAGACGCCGGGCCCCACCGACGCCCATGCGCGCCGGAATGGACCACAAGGCTCCCAGATCCGGCATCAGCCCGACCTTGCCGAAAGCCGCGATGAAACGCGCGTCCTCGGCGGCCACGACCACGTCGCAGCACGCCGCCAGCGACAGACCCGCCCCCGCCGCACACCCTTCCACCGCCGCGATCACGGGCTTGTCCGCCTGGACGATCGCACGCGCGACGCCTTGCGACCGCTCGATCCTCGCTCGACCGGTCTCGCGCGTCAGCGTCCCCATGGTGCTGACATCGCCCCCGGCACAGAACACCCCGCCTGCCCCGTTGATGACGATCGCTCGTATCGTGCTCTCGCGGTCGGCCTCGTCCAACAGGCGGATGACATCGTCGCGCATCTGCGCCGATAGTGGATTGCGGCGCTGGGGGTCGTGCAGCGTCAGGACGCCGACTGCCCCGCGGCGCTCGAAGATCGCCGCGGGGGACGATGTATCGTCGTGCTCCCTGCCTAATCGCCCGGTCCTTCCCACCGTCCTGCCATCAAATTCAGTCATCGCATCTCCAAGACTTCGGCCACGCCGCCGCAAGCTACCTTAAATTGCATGTCGTATTTTTGATACTACCGTACCGCAGACCGAAATCAATATTGCATATTTCAGTCTATTTGATCTAATATTCGCTCAATTGGTGGCGCGATGTCTGGATCGCACCGCAAACTTACAGACCAGTCGCGAGGCCATGACACGGGTCGCCATCATCGGGGCCGGGCAGACGCCGTTCGGCGTCCGTCCGGATGCCACGCTGAAAGGACTCTTCGCCGCCGCGGTCGAGGCGGCCGTCGGCGACGTCCAGCGTGGACTCGATCCGCAGGAAATCGAAGAAGCCCACATCGGCAGCCTGGCGACCGGCGGCAGCCAGCTCGGCAACTTCGGGCCGCTGATGGCCGAAAGCGCCGGCCTGACCGGCGCCGCCGCGCAGCGCGTGGAAAACGCCTGCGCCTCTTCGGGCTTTGCCTTCCGCGACGCGGTCATGGCGGTTGCCTCGGGGCGCGTGCGCTTTGCCTTGGCGGGCGGCATCGAGAAGATGTCCGACCTGCCAAGGGCCCGGAACCGCGGCTGGCTCGGCGTCTCCGGCGACGTGGAATGGGAACGTCTGGCCGGCACGAACTTCCCGGGCATCTACGCCATGATCGCGCGCCGCCACATGTACGAGCACGGCACCACGCGCGGCCAGATCGCCGGCGTGGCGGTGAAGAACCGAAGGCATGCCGTGGCGAACCCGAAGGCGCAGCTCCGCAAGCCGCTCGGCCTCGAGGACGCGCTCGCCGCACCGATGCTGGCCGAACCGCTTGGCTTCTGCGATGCCTGCGGGATCACGGACGGCGCCTCCGCCGTGATCCTCTGCCGCTGGGACGACGCGCGCGCCTTGACCGACAAGCCCGTGGAAGTCGTCGGCAGCGGCGCCGGCAGCGACGTCGTCGCGCTTCACGACCGGGCCGTCTACACCCGCCTCGACGCCGTCCGCCAGGCGGCCCGACAGGCCTATGCGGGCGCCGAGGTCGGACCGGCCGACATCGACGTCGCCGAGGTCCACGACTGCTTTACCATCGCCGAACTGCTCGCCTATGCGGATCTCGGCTTCTGCAGCGAGGCCGAGGCCGGCCGTCTCGTCGACGGGGGTGAGACGCACCTCGGCGGCCGGCTGCCGGTCAATGTCTCGGGCGGCCTGATCGCCAAGGGCCACCCGATCGGCGCCACCGGCACCGGCCAGATCAGCGAGCTGGTCCACCAGCTCCGCGGCACCGTCGCCGAAACCGAGCGCCAGGTGCCGGGCGCGCGCTATGGCCTTGCGCACAACGTGGGCGGGTCCGGGGGCAGCGCCGCAGTGCACATTCTCAAGGCCCCGGCCTGACGATCCAGTCACCAGAGCCCTCGGACCAGACCAGGAACCTGCCGATGCCGACAGAGTCGCCGCCAGATGCCGTCCCCGTCGCGCTGCGGGCCTACGCGGTGAGCTTACCGGCCCTGCGGCTCCCGGCAACTGCGTACTACGCAGCTTGGGGACGCTGCGCCGCCAAAGGCCTGAGGCGCAAGGCCGTGTGTGCCTTTGACGAGGATGCGATCACCCTCGCGGTGGCCGCCGCCCGTGCCGCCGGAGCGGAAACCCTCGCGCCAAAGGCGCTGTTCCTCGGCACCACGACGCTGCCCTACGACGAAAAGCCCTCCGCGGCGACCCTCGTTTCCGCCTTGACCGCAGAGACCGACCTGCATGTCGTGGAACTGCACGGCTCGCCTCTGGCCGGCCTGCAGGCGGTTGCCGCGGCTGCCGACTACTGCCGGGCGCATCCCGGACGGCGCGCCCTTGCCGTGGCCGCGGACGCCCCGGCCGCTGCGCCGGACGCGCCGCTCGAACACGGGTTCGGCGCGGGCGCCTGCGCTTTCGTCCTCGGCCCGGGGCCGGGCCCGGTGACCGTCGGACGCTACACCGCCGTCAGCCGGGAGACCTTCGGCAGTCGCATGCGTCGGCGGGAGGCGCCCTGGACCAGCGACCTCGAACTGCGCGGCGACACGCTTGGCGCCGTGCTCGACGACCTCGCGGCGGCCAGGGGACCGCGGCGCCCGAGGCCGACCCGCCTCGCGGCCGGCGGCACCGCCGCCGATGCCCGACGTATCGCGAGACACGTGGACATGCCGAGGGAGGCGGTCTCCAACCTCTTTGCGGAGATCGGCGACGCGGGTGCCGCCAACGCCGCGCTGGCGCTCGCTGATGCTCTGGACAAGGCGGCTGCCGGGGAGACCCTGCTCGCCCTGGCCGCAGGCGCCGGCGCCATCGCCCTGGAGCTCCACGTCAGCGAGCGCCCGGCGAGGCTCCGCGGCGGCCCGTCCGTCGCGACCTGGGCGGCCGCCGGACGGGAAGTGGACTATGTCGGCTACCTCCGCCACCGGGGCGTCCTGTCCAGCCACGCCGGAGGGGCCGCATGACGTCGTACGTTTCCCTGCCCCTCTACGCCGCTTCGATCGGACAGCGGCTGAGGCTGGAGGCGGCACGCTGTTCCGACTGCGGGGCCTTGGCGTATCCCCAGCGCCCCGTCTGCCGAAGCTGTCGCGGCCGCAGCTTCTCGGTGGAGCGTCTGAGCGGCCGGGGCCGCCTGCATACCTACACCGTGATCGCTCCCGGCGGGGCTCCGGCGGAGTTCGACCGCCAGCAGACGATGACCGGAGCGCTGGCCGTCGGCATCATCGACCTCGTCGAAGGCCCGCGCCTGACCGCCCAGCTCGCGGACGTAGAGATGGAGGCCCTGCATATCGGCCTGGCGATGCGCGCGGTGGTGCGCCGGCTCTACGATCAGGAAGGCGTGATCCGCTACGGGACCAAGTTCGTTCCGGACGAGGCGCCCTGATCCAGCCAGGGTTCCCGGTCCAGGGCATCTTCGAAGGCAGCGTCGATCGCCCGGCTTTCCGCGAGCGTCATGGCGATGTCGTCCCGCCCCGCCAGCAGTGAATCCCGGGTGAAGGGGTCGACCTCGAGGGGCCAGACCGGCCCCCCGGAGAGGCTCACCTTGCAGGCGTCCAGGTCCACGGTGACCGGCGCCTCCGGCGCGCCCGCAAGGAGAAGGCCGAGCCGCGCGACGGCTTCCGGGGCGAGCACGGCGGCCAGCACGCCGTTCTTCCGGCAGTTGCCCCGGAAGATGTCTCCGAAGCCGGCGGCCAGGATGACCCGGAACCCCGCGTCCACGAGGGCATAGACGGCACCCTCGCGCGACGATCCGCAGCCGAAGTTGCGCCCCGCTATCAGGATCCGCGGCGGCGGGTCGGCCGCACGGTTCAGCACGAAGTCCGGATCCAGGCCGCCGTCGGCGCGGCGGCGCAGATCGTGGAACAGCCAGTGGTGATAGCCCGGCTCGCGGGGCTTGCGCAGGAAGCGACCGGGAATGATCTGGTCGGTGTCGACGTTGTCCCGGGCCAGCACCGCCGCCCGGGCCGTGATCCGGATCAAGGGCTCCACCACATCCCTCCTTCAGGCATCGAGCAGCCGGCGGACATCGGTGATCCGGCCGGTCAGGGCCGCCGCCGCGGCCATCGCCGGGCTCATCAGATGGGTCCGCGATCCCGGTCCCTGGCGGCCGCGGAAGTTCCGGTTGGAGGTCGACGCGCAGCGCCGGCCCGGCGCCACCTGATCGCCGTTGAGGGCGGCGCACATGGAGCAGCCGGCGGTCTCGCGGAAATCGGCGCCCGCCGCCGCGAAGACCGCGTCGAGCCCCTCGGCCTCCGCCTGCCGGCGCACGGCGGCGGAGCCGGGCACGACGATCGTCGGCACCGCGACCCGGCGGCCACGGAAGACGGCCGCGGCGGCGCGCAGGTCTTCCAGGCGCGCGTTGGTGCAGGAGCCGACGAACACGCTGTCGACGGGCAGGCCGTCCAGGCGCGCCCCGGGCGTGAGGCCCATGTAGGCCAGATCGTCCGCAAGGGCCTGACGGCGGCGCGCATCGCCGAGGCTCTGCGGATCGGGAACCCGGCCGCTGACGGCAACGGCGGTCTCCGGGCTGGTGCCCCAGGTGACCATCGGCGCCAGCGCCTCGGCGGACAGGGCGACCTCCGTATCGAAGGCCGCCTGCGGATCGGTGGCGAGGCCGCGCCAGAGGGCGAGCGCGCGGTCCCACTGCGCCCCGGAGGGCGCGTGGGGCCGGCCGGCCAGCCAGGCGAAGGTGGTATCATCCGGCGCCACCAGGCCGGCCCGCGCCCCGGCCTCGATCGACATGTTGCACAAGGTCATCCGGCCTTCCATGGACAGGCCGCGCACGGTGGAACCGGCGTATTCGATGACGTGACCGCCCGCCCCGCCCGCGCCGATGCGCGCGATCAGGGCGAGGATCACGTCCTTGGGCCCGACGCCCTTGGCAAGGACACCCTCCACGCTCACCCGCATCGTCTTCGAGCGCGGCTGCCACAGGGTCTGGGTGGCCAGGACGTGCTCCACCTCGCTCGCGCCGATGCCGAACCCGAGCGCGCCGAAAGCCCCGTGCGTCGAGGTGTGGGAGTCGCCGCACACCACCGTCATGCCCGGCAGCGTCAGCCCCAGCTCCGGCGCCGCGACATGGACGATGCCCTGGGTCGCATCCCCGAGACCGTGCAGGGGAATGCCGTGGGCCGCCGCGTTGTCCTCAAGCCGGGTCAGCATGCCGGCGATCTCGTGGTCCTTGGGTAGCGGCGCGTCGGTGGGGACGTAGTGGTCGGCGAAGGCGACCGTCATACCCGGCCTGCGGACCCTCCGCCCGGAGCGCAGGAGCTTGCCGAAGGCGTGAAAGGACCCCTCGTGGAGGTAGTGCCGGTCGATCCTCAAAAGAGACAGCCCGGTGTCGCGGGTGACGATGGCGTGGGCCGACCAGATGCGATCGACGAGCGTAGACGCCGGCGCCGGGCTCATGCAGCGCCCTCCCGATCCCCGACCCCCGCCGAGACCAGGCTCTCCAGCGCGGCGCCGGACAGGCCCAGCCGCTCGGCGATCACGGCGCGCGTATCCTCGCCCGGCACGGGCGACGGACGCACGGGCAAGGGGTCGGCGCCGACGAAGCGCAGAGGGGAGCCCGGCGTCAGGACGGTGCCGACTCCCGGCTGCTGCACCCGCGCGAACAGCGGATTGGCATCCGAGCAGGCCGGGTCGCTTTCCACCAGTTCCCGCACGGTCTGGTAGGGGCCCCACAGCACCCGATGGGCGTCGAAGGTGCGGCCCGCGTCGGCCAGCGTCCGGCCCGCCACCCAGGGCTCCAGCAGCGCGGCGATGGCCCGGCGGCACCGCCAGCGATCGGTATCGGTGGTGAAGTCGGCTTGCAGGGCCTTTTCCAGATGCCGGAAGGCCTCGCCGAGCCCGGTCGCCGCGCAGAGCGCCGACCAGTGGCGCGGCGTCAGGGCCGCGACCATGACCCGGCGCCCGTCCAGCGTCGCGAAGTCCCGGCCGAAAGCGCCGTAGACATCGTTGCCCTCGGCCCGGCGCTGCCGCTTCAGCGTCTGGACCTCGGCGATGTAGCCCAGGTTGCCCAGCGTCCACAGGGCGACATCCTCCAGCGACAGCTCCACCAGCTGGCCCGCGCCGGTCGCCCGCCGCCGACGCTCGGCGGCCAGCAGGCCGAACGCCGCCGTCAGACCGCAGAGGGCGTCCCAGGCCGGAAGAAGCTGATTGACCGGCGCGTCGGGCCGCGCCGGCCCGGTCATGAACGGCAGACCGGTGCGCGCCTGCACCGTATAGTCCACCGCCGCCCGGCCGTCGTGCGTGCCGCGGATGCTGAGCATGATGAGATCGGGACGGCGCCGGCACAGCGCCTCGTAGTCCAGCCACGCCTTGGCCGGCATGTTGGTGAGCACGATGCCCGCCTCCACCGCCAGATCCTGGGCCGCCCGCTGCCCCTCCGGCGCGCGCAGGTCCAGGAACACCGAGCGCTTGGCCTTGTTCAGGCCCTGCCAATACAGGCTTACGCCGCTTTCGGTGATCGGCCAGCGGTGGAGGTCGGGGCCGCCGCCGGCCTGGTCGATGCGCACCACGTCGGCGCCGAGTTGCGCCAAGGCCATCCCGCCCAAGGGCGCCGCGATGAAAGCGGAGATTTCGACGACCTTCAGATCTTCGAGGACAGCAGCGCTCATTCAACCTTCCTTGAATCAAAAGTGACTGATATGTTCCGCATTACATATCAGCAATTCCAAAATAAGCACGATCTTGATCGCCATCAACGGCATATTGTGGAGGTTCCATGACCGTCCAGCGCTGCTCGGACGCCCCCGGCGGCGTCGCCCTGCTTCGCCTCGCACGGCCGGAGGCGCGCAACGCTCTCGATCTGGCCATGCGCGAGGCACTGGCCGAGCATCTGGAAGCCGTCGAAGCCGACCGCGCGGTCCGTGCGACGGTCATCACCGGCGATGCCAAGGCCTTCGCCGCCGGCGCGGACCTGAAGATGATCGCCGGGGCCAGCCCCATGGACGTCCGGCGGCTCAACCTGCACCGGCTGTGGCGGCGCGTCGCGGACCATCCCAAACCGCTGGTCGCGGCCGTCAACGGCTATGCCTACGGGGCCGGCTGCGAGCTCGCGCTGATGTGCGATCTGATCGTCGCCGGCCCTGGCAGCCGCTTCGCCCTACCCGAAATCAAGGTGGGCATCATGCCCGGCGCCGGCGGCAGCCAGAGGCTGGTGCGCGCCGTCGGCAAACACCGGGCGATGCGTCTGCTGCTCACGGGCGAAGCCATCGACGGGCCGACCGCCGAGCGTTGGGGCCTGGTGTCTCAACTGAGCGGGACCGACGAGGCGGTGCTCGACACGGCCTTGCAGCTCGCCGCAACGATCGCGGAGCGCCCGCCGCTGGCCGCGTCGATGATCAAGGAGACGATCCTGGAGGGCGCCGACCTTCCCCTGGACGCGGCGCTGGCTCTGGAACGCAAGAGCAATCAGCTCCTCTTCGACACCGCCGACCAGAAAGAATGCATGGCCGCCTTTCTGGAAAAGCGTACGCCGCGCATCCGCGGCGCCTGAGGGCGCGGCCGATTGGTCCCTCGGATCGACCGCAGTCCTAAGCCGCACCACGGCGGGCCTGGCGCCGCCAGACGGCCAGGATCTCGTCGGCCGTATGCAGCGGATAGCGCGCCCGGTACAGCCCGAGGCTCGCCGCATGGCGCTCCCGGCTGGGACTGCCCAGCGCATCCTCGACGACCACGGTGTAGTAGTCCCGGTAGGAGGCGCTGCGCACGGTGGATTCGACGCAGCCCTCGGTGTTGACGCCGAGGATCACCACCGTCTCGACGCCGCGGGCCTTCAGCACCCGCTCCAGGTGGGTGTTGAGGAAGGCGTCGGGCCGCGTCTTCTCGATCACCGTGTCGTTGGCGCAGGGCTCCAGGCCATCGACGAAGTCCCAGCCGAAGGTGCCGGGGAGGGTGTAGTCCGGGTCCTTGCCGTCGCGGGTCTTGAAGCGCAGCCAGGCGGGACTGTCCGAATGGCCGCCGGGCAGGGTGATCTGGCGGATGAACATCACGGGGATGCCCAGAGCCTGGCTGTCGCGCACGAAGGAAACCATGGTCGGCAGACGCTCGAGGGTCAGCGAGAGGTCCTTGCCGTGGCGGCCGAAATGGCCCTCCGGGTGGCAGAAGTCGTTCTGGATGTCGACGCTGATCACCGCCGTGTGCGGCGGCGCGATCATTTCCTCCAGGGTATCGTACACGTCGACGCCGTTGATCTGCTTCATGGCTTCTCTCCAAGACGCTCGGAAGACGGGAGGGTCGGCAGGGCCTGCCGGCGCCCGCGCAGAAGCTGCAGCCCGAGGCCGCCGCCCAGCAGGGCGAGTCCGAGCAGGTCGGACGGCAGGCCCGGCCAGATGAGGGCCGCCGACGCCCCGGCCAGCAGGAAACGCAGCGGCCAGCCGGCGGGTCCGGCCAGCCAGCCGATGGTCGAGGCCGCCAGCGCCACCGTGCCGACGAAACCGGTCACGGCGGCCAGGGCTATCTGCGCGGGCTCGCCGATCAGGATCAGCTCCGGATGGTAGACCAGCAGGAAGGGAACGATGAAGGCCGCCAGCGCCAGGCGCAGAGAGAGCAGCGCCGTTTTCAGCCAGTTCGCTTCCGCCATCGCCGCGGCGATGAATACCGTGGCGCAGAGCGGCGGTGTGATGCCCGAGAGGATGGCGTAGTAGAAGACGAAGAGGTGCGCCTGCATGGGCATCAGCTCCAGGCGCACCAGCGCCGGCGCGACTACGGCGGCGGACAGGATGTAGGCCGCAGAGGTCGGCAGCCCCATGCCGAGTATCATGGCAATGCCCATGGCCAGCAGCAGGGAAAGGAGCAGGTGTTCCTGGCCCAGCGAGATGATCAGGGCCGAGAACTTCACCCCGACCCCGGTACCGGCGATCATGGCCAGGATGATCTGCGAACAGGCGATCAGAACAGCCACCGTGACCAAGCCGCGGCCCGCCAGAATCAACCCGTCCACCAGCGTGCGCAGACGGCCGGTCAACATCCCCGTCCCGCCCAGGGCCAAGTAAGACGCCATCAGCGCCACGGTCGCCCAGAACGCGCCGGTGGTCGGCGTGTAGCCCATGACCAAAAGCCCGATCAGCAAAGCCAAGGGCCCGAACACGGGCAAGCTGCGCCGCCAGTGCATGAAGTCTCGCGGATGCGGGATATCCTTCTTGTCGACAACGCCGTAGCCGCTTCGCCGTGCCTCGAAGTGGATTGCGGCGAAGCAGCTCGCGAAATAGAGCACCGCCGGAATCACCGCGGCCAGCGCCACCTCCATGTAGGGGACGCCCAGCAGCTCGGCCATGATGAAGGCACCGGCCCCCATGATCGGCGGCATGATCTGTCCACCCGAGGAGGCCACCGCCTCGACCGCGCCGGCGAACGACCGGCGATAGCCGAGCCTGCGCATCATGGTGATCGTGAAGGTGCCGGTGGTCGCCACGTTGGCCGCGGCGGAACCGGAGACGGTGCCGAACAGACTGCTGGCCACCGTCGCCACCTTGGCCCCACCGCCGGTG
>JAKSBE010000041.1 GCA_022361275.1 Kiloniellales bacterium | reverse complement strand
GAGACAGGGAGGACGGAATGCACAAGAGCCGGCTCGGTGTGGTCGTGGTCGACTGCCGGGAGGACGACTTCGATCGCGACGTCGCGTTCTGGAGCGCGGCGCTGGGCCGCCCGGCCAAGCGTTCGGACGACCCCTCTGACCAGAACTACGTCGATCTCGAGTCACCGCAGGGTGAGGTCAAGGTCCTGCTCCAGCGCGTCGATCATCCGAGCCGCGCCCATCTGGACATCGAGACCGACGACCTGGAGGCCGAGGTCGCCCGGCTGGAGAAGCTGGGCGCCAGGCGGGTTGCCCAGATCAAGCGCTGGTGGGTCATGGAAGCGCCCAGCGGCCATCGCTTCTGCGTGGTCCGGCCGCAGACCGAGGATTTCGAGGACAAGGCCAAGGTCTGGCCCTGAACCGGACGTCCGAGGCCGCCACCTGGGGAGGAGAAGAGTGTTCAAAGCCCTGTTGCTGGAGCAGACCGACGGCGCCGTCACGGCGTCGATTCAGGAGCTCGAGGAGTCCCGTCTGCCCGCGGGCGACGTCACCGTCGCGATCGACTACAGCACGCTGAACTACAAGGACGGCATGATCCTGGAGGGGCAGGGACACCTGGTCCGCGACTATCCCCATGTTCCCGGGATCGACTTCGCCGGCCGGGTCGCCGAGAGCCGCCACCCCGATTTCAAGGAGGGCGACGAGGTCATGCTGACCGGCTGGCGGGTCGGCGAGGTCCACTGGGGCGGCTATGCCGAGAAGGCGCGGGTCAAGGGCGACTGGCTCGTCGCGCGGCCCGCGGGCCTGAGCCTGAAGCAGACCATGGCCATCGGCACCGCCGGCTTCACCGCGATGCTGGCGGTCACCGCCCTCGAGGCGCACGCCGTCCGTCCCGACTCCGGCCCGGTCCTGGTCACCGGCGCCGCCGGCGGCGTCGGCTCGGTCGCGGTGACCCTGCTGGCCAGGCTCGGCTACCAGGTCGCGGCCTCGACCGGGCGCGCCGAGACCCACCCCTACCTGCGCGACCTGGGCGCCGGCGAGATCCTCGAGCGGGCCGAGCTTTCGGCCCCGCCCGAGCGGCCGCTGGCAGCGGCGCGCTGGGCCGGCTGCGTCGATTCCGTCGGCAGCACGACCCTGGCCAACGTCCTGTCGCAGATGGCCCATGGCGGCGCCGTGGCGGCGGTCGGCCTGGCCGGCGGCCCGGTCCTGGAGACCACGGTGCTGCCCTTCCTGCTGCGCGGCGTCAACCTCCTGGGCATCGATTCGGTGATGTGCCCCAAGCCGCGCCGCGAAGCGGCCTGGCAGCGGCTGGCCGAGCTGCTGCCGCTGGACAAGCTCGACGGCATGACCGGCGAGGCCGGGCTGGCCGATCTGCCGGCCCTGGCCAAGGACATCCTCAAGGGCCGGGTCCGGGGGCGCCTCGTCGTCGACCTCCACCGGTGAGCCAAAGCGGGATGAATGGAACGGGCCCTGGGCGTCGGTCGAGAAGGACCCCGAAGCCGCCCTGGCGCTCTAGGAGGCGGAACGCCAAGCGGCGGCGCATCGAGCGGCGTTGATTCCCTAGGCCGAGATCGGCACAGTCGGACACAATCCGAGCCGTGGATCTTGATCTGCGTCCCTAGGCTGGAGCATGATTCACGCTTCGCGCCGCCGCGATGTGGCGCGATCCCGCTCCAGGAGCCTGTCCGACGAATGCTCAACGACCGCATCGTTCAAGGACGTCCCAAGGCCGCGCGCAGCCGTCCCACAGGTCTCTGATGGCGCCGGACATGCCGAAGCGTCCCAAGCCCAATCATGCCCAGCCCCAGCGCCGCAAGCCCCAGGGGCGTCAGCGCCAGGATCACAAGCCCCAGGATCACAAGCTGGGGCGTGGTGAAACGCCCGGGGCGCCGAAGCCCTCCGGGGCCGATCTCCGGCACCGGGCCGGTGAGCTGCTCGAGGCCCTGGAGCGGAAGATCGAGGACGACCAGGGTGGCGTCCCGACCTTCTTCGACAACCATCTCAAGCGGATCCTGACCCAGGCGGTGCGGCCGGGGCCCGGCGTCCCGATCGGCCTGGTGCTGGGGCCGCAGGCGCCGCGTCACAGGGCGCCGCCGCCGGAGCTGGAGCGCCTGCGTCCCTTTCTCGACCGCTTCGAAGAGGGCCGCTTCATCGACTACCGCATCCGGAGGGTCGAAAAGCCGGGGCAGAAGCCGCGGCGCAGCGAGATCGACCCCGACGACATGACGCTCAGCCAGGGCGCCTGGGACAGCCTGCGCTGGCGGGGCCTGCCGCTGTTCAAGACGGTCTACGACTTCGCCATCTATCCCATGCTGATCTGGGAACTCCAGCCCAAGACCATCATCGAGCTGGGCTCGGGCTCGGGCGCCAGCGCGCTCTGGATGGGCGATCTGCTGCAGTCCTTCGGCCTCGCCGGCAAGGTGGTCTCGATCGACATCACGCGACCCGGGATCACCCATCCCCGGGTCCGCTTCCTGCGCGGCGACTGCGAGCGCATCGCCGAGGTCCTGCCGGTGATGGAGATGATCGGCCTGGGCCATCCCTGGCTGGTGATCGAGGACGCCCACGTCAACGTCCTGGGCGTGCTGCGCCACCTGCACCCGCAGCTGCGCCACGGCGACTACCTCGTGGTCGAGGACAGCTCCATCAAGTCGCAGGCCCTGGCCCGCTTCCTTGCCGAGACCCCGGGCGCCTACAAGGTCGACACCCGCTACACCGACTTCTTCGGCCAGAACGCCACGGCCTCCTTCGACTCGATCTTCCGCCGGGTGTGAGGCGCCCGCCTCGAACCATGCCGGCCGCCGCGCCGGCTTCGGCGCGGCGGCCGCGTCTTTCCGTCCTCGGGGCCGCCGACGCAGGCCCGGGTCAGTTGCCGAGCAGTTTCTTGATCGCGCCTTCGGCTTCCTCGGTGCCTTCCTCGAGCGCTTCGCCGGCCGCGCCGCCGGCCTCTTCGGCCGCGCCCGCCGCGGCGCCGGCGCCCTCGGTGATGACGTTCACCGCGCCTTCGGCCCCTTGGCGCAGGGCGTCGAGGTTCATGCCGGCGATGACCTTGCCGGTCTCGTCGCCCAGGGCGGCGACGATGCGCTCGACCACCTGCTGGGGCGTCGCGCCGCCCGCATCCTTGCCGATGTCGGTCAGGTGGATGTCCGGCAGCACCGCGCTGAGGGTCTCGCCCTCCAGGAAGGTGGCGCTGACCTTCACCGTGCCGCCCCTGATGTAGAGGTCGTCGATCACCAGCTTGCGTGCGCCGTCGCCACCCTCGCCGGCCGGCTGGTCGGCCCCGCCCGCGCCGCCGCCCTGCGCGGCGGAGAAGGCCTCGACGTTCTGGCGGATCGCGTCGATATTGGAGCCGGTGGCGCCGACCTCGTAGGTGACCTCCGGTTGGGAGACCGCGATCTCCTTGACCACGATGGTCTTTTCGGTGACCGAGCCGGTGTCCAGCTTGACCGAGATCTCGCCCAGGGAGAAGGCGCTGTCGGTCTGGAAGCCCGAGGGGTTGCCGACCTTGAGGCCGCTCAACGCGCCTTCCCCCGAGGTGAGGTCGACCTTGGCGTCGGCCAGCGAGACCTGAGTCCGGGTGACTTCGGAGCCGTAGCGCTCGACCGCGGCGACGACGATGGATCCGAGGTTGGTCAGCAGGAAGTAGCCGCCGATCCCGACGACCAAGATCAGCACCACGACGATGCCGCCAACAATGGCAAGTCCACGTTTCATGGTCTGAATGACCTCTCTTGACTGTTGTCCTGTGAAGGCTGCAGGGACCTGAGTACCGCGGCGCGGTCCCGCCCGCCGGGTGAAGCCTTGGGACGTGCGGCTCGCCTGCCGCAGGGCACCGGTGGTCGGGGGGACGACCTTCCCGGTGCGGGCCTCTTCCTCAAGGCCGCAGTCTGATCCTGCGGATCTCGGCCCACCAGTGAAAACCGTCACGTCCGTCTGTGGCAAAGTCGTGACAGAGTGCCGCGCGAAGACCCGCTCGGCGCGCCGGCCGCCCCGCCGGCGTCTCCTGTCTCGGCCGCGGTCATGCGCTGATTTTCTGGTCGACGCCGAGGAAGCCGCCGGACTGCCGGGCCCAGAGGCGGGCGTAGAGGCCGCCGCGCTCCAGCAGCTCGGCGTGGCTGCCCTCCTCGACGATCCGCCCCTGGTCGAGCACGATCAGCCGGTCCAGCGCCGCGATGGTCGAAAGCCGGTGGGCG
>JAKSBE010000301.1 GCA_022361275.1 Kiloniellales bacterium | reverse complement strand
GTTTCCTGCTCGCGGCCGACCGCGAGCTGACGGCCGCCCGCCTGGCGCTGGTCCAGGCCGTCGCCTTGGTGATCGCGTCCGGACTGCAGATCATGGGCGTTGAGCCGGTTGAGGAGTTACGCTGATGCCATCGGAATCGATCCCTGAGGAGGAGCGTCTGGCCCTGGCGCGCGCGCTGCGTCACGTCAGCGACGAGGACTCCCCCCGGCGCACGCCGGAGAACCAGGAGGAGATCGCGCGGCTCTTCGGCGACGAGAGCGAAGCCGCATCGGCCGTGGAGTCCGAGGACGATGAGCGCGGCGGGCCGCGGTTCCGCCTGCTGCATATCCTGATCGGCTTGCTGGCCCTGGCCTGCCTGGCCCTGGTCGTGCCCCTGGCGATGGACTTCTTCGGCGGCCAGGGCAGCGGGGAAGTTCCCGTGATCCAGGCCGAGCAGCAGCCGGACAAGGTCCGCCCCGAGGAGCCGGGCGGCCTTCAGGTGCCGCATCAGGATCTGCAGGTCCTGAACCAGGGCGCCGAAGACGGCGCGACGCAGCCGGTCGAGCGGTTGCTGCCGCCGCCGGAGACGCCGGACCCCTTGCCGCAGCCGACCCGGGAAGCGGCCGATCCGGTGCCCGCGCCGCCCTTCGCGGCAGCGGGCGAGGTTCCGGCGGCGACCGTGGTGCCGGATGCCGGCGACCTTCCGCTCCCCGAAGCCACAGCGCCGGCGCCGGTCACCGAGGTGCCCGCCGTGCCGCCGACCGAGATCACCGGCGCCGCCGACGCGAGCCAATCACCGGAAGCCCCGGCCGCCCCGCTGCCCGCTGCCCCGCCACCTGCCAACCCTGCGCCCGCCAACCCTGCGCCGGTCGAGGCCGCGGCGCCGCGCACGCCCGAGGCGCCGGCCGAGAGCCAGCAGGCAGCCCTGCCGCCCGCGGCCGAGAAAGCCCCGGCGGCGGGCGGCGGCGGGATCTACATCCAGCTCGGCTCGCTGTCCAACAAGGAGGGGGTGCCCGAGGAGTGGGCGCGCCTGCAGAAGGCTTTCCCGAACTTCCTGGGCGACATGGAGCTCGCGGTCCAGTCGGTGACCCTGGCAGGCCGCGGCACCTTCCACAGGATCCAGGCCGGGCCGCTGCCGAACCGGGGCACGGCCGAGGAGATGTGCGCCTTCCTCAAGGACGCCAAGCAGGCCTGCATCGTGGTCAAGCGGTGACCCCGGGGCCAGGGCCGGGCTGCCCGGGACAACTGGAGCCGTGGAACCCATGACCGCAAGGGCCGTGATCTACGGCTGCGAGGGTCCGGGGCTCACCGACTGGGAGCGCGGCTTCTTCGCCGAGGCCGATCCGCTGGGTTTCATCCTCTTCGCCCGCAACTGCGCCGATCCGGACCAGCTCCGTGCCCTGGTGGCCGAGCTGCGGGCCACGGTCGGACGGGACGAGGCGCCGGTGCTGATCGACCAGGAGGGCGGCCGGGTCACCCGGCTCAAGCCGCCGGCCTGGCGCGTGGCGCCAGCGGCCGGGGTCTTCGACGACCTGGCCCGGCGCGACCTGAAGCGCGCCTGCGAGGCGGCCGAGATCAACGCCCGGCTGCTCGCCCTGGAGCTCATGGCGCTGGGCATCGACGTCGACTGCCTGCCGCTGCTCGACCTGCGGCTGCCCGAGGGCCACGGGATCATCGGCGACCGCGCCCTGGGCAGCGATCCGGACCAGGTCATCGCCCTGGGCCGCGCGGTCTGCAAGGGCCTGGCCGCGGCGGGCGTCACCCCGGTGATCAAGCATATCCCCGGGCACGGCCGCGCCCGGGTCGACAGCCACGAGGCCCTGCCGCGGGTCGACGCCCCGCTGGAGGTCCTGCGGAGCAGCGACTTCCGGCCCTTCAAGGCCCTGGCCGAGGCGCCCTGGGGGATGACCGCGCACATCATCTACGACGCGATCGACCCGGCGCGGCCGGCGACCACCTCGCCGAAGGTGATCTCCGAGATCATCCGCGGCGAGATCGGCTTCGACGGCCTTCTGCTCTCCGACGATCTCTCCATGAAGGCGCTCAGCGGCGGCCTGGGCGCGCGGGCCCGGGCGGCGCTGGACGCGGGCTGCGACGTGGCGCTGCACTGCAACGGCCACCGCGCCGAGATGGAGGCCGTGGCCGCGGCGGTCTCGCCCCTGACCCCGGCGGCGGAAGCCCGGCTGGCCCGCGGCCGGGCGGGCCTGGGCGCGGCGCCCCTGCCCACCGGGTTCGCCGCCCTGTCCCAGCACCTGGAAGACCTGCTGGCCGGCTGAATCCCGGCCCGGAGATCCCCAAACCGGGCCGGGCCGAGAGATGGTGACAGCGGCCCGGCTTCTGTATCATTGCTGGAGTCGGCGGAGTCGCGGCAGGGAAAGAGCCAGGTGACCTCAGCAGAGATTCTCGAGTTCGAAGCGCCCGAGCGCGATCGGCCCCGTGACTTCGTCCTGGACCTGGACGGCTATGGCGGGCCGATCGACGTGCTGCTGGACCTGGCCCGGGACCAGAAGGTCGACCTGACCAGCATCTCGATCCTCCAACTCGCCGAGCAGTACCTGGAGTTCGTGCGCCGGGCCCGCGAGCTCCGCCTGGAGCTGGCCGCCGACTACCTAGTCATGGCGGCTTGGCTGGCCTATCTGAAGTCCAAGCTGCTGCTCCCCAGCGAGCCGGAAGGGGAGGAGCCCAGCGGCCCGCAGATGGCGGCGGCCCTGCGCTATCAGCTTCAGCGCCTGGAGGCGATGCGGAACTCGGGCGAGCGGCTCATGGCCCGGGCCCAGCTCGGCCGGGATTTCTTCGCCCGCGGCGCGCCGGAGCCCCTGCGCACCGACCGCACGACCGTGTTCAGGGCCACGCTCTACGACCTGCTGAAGGCCTATGGCAGTCAGCGCGCCCGAGGGGGCAAGGTCACCAACCTGCGGATCCAGCCGATCGAGCTCTACTCCGTCGACGACGCGATGGAGCGGCTGAAGGCGTCCTTCGGCAGCGTGCCGGAATGGCGGACCCTGCACAGTTTCCTGCCGCCGGACCTTTCCGGCGGGCTGCTGACCCGCTCGGCCATCGCCGCGACCTTCGCCGCCAGCCTGGAGCTGTGCCGGACCGGCCGCCTGGATATCCGTCAGGACGGGACCTTCGGGCCGATCCTGTTGCGTCACAAGGAGGAGCAAGCGTGACCGAGGGCGCCGATCACCTGCGATTGCTGGAGGCGATCCTCTTCGCCTCGGCCGCTCCGGTCAGCGAGGCCGAGCTGGCCCGCTTCCTGCCGGAGGAGGCCGACGTCTCCGCCGTGGTCGCGCAACTGGCCGAGCACTACCGGAACCGCGGCGTCAACCTGGTGCAGGTCGGCAAGGCCTGGGCCTTCCGCTCGGCCTCCGACCTGGCGCCCCTGATGCGCCGCGAGCAGGAGGTGCAGCGCAAGCTGTCGCGGGCCGCCATCGAGACCCTGGCCGTGATCGCCTACCACCAGCCGGTGACCCGGGCGGAGATTGAGGAGATCCGGGGCGTCAGCCTGTCCAAGGGGACCCTCGACGTCCTGCTGGAAGCGGGCTGGATCCGGCCCAGGGGGCGGCGCCGGACTCCCGGGAAGCCGGTCACCTGGGGCACGAGCCAGGCCTTCCTCGATCACTTCGGCTTGGCCCGGCTGGACGACCTGCCGGGCCTGGACGAGCTCGCCGCCGCCGGCCTCCTGGACAAGCGGCCGGCGCTGACCGCCCTATCGAGCCGCGGCACCCTGACCGAGCTTTCGGAGGCGCAGGACATCGCGCCGCTGGCCGAGGATCAGGATGAGGACGAGGAAGACTCCGATCCCGATTCCCTGGCCGACGCCCTGGAAGCCGACTTCGGCGACCTGGAAGCGGCGGAGGCCGAGGGCGGCGAAGGCACGGACGGCGCTGCGGAAGACGATAAGGCGGCCGAAGAGGTCGAAGAGGATACGCCGGAGGCCGGCCGGCTGCGTCAAGTCGAGGCCTGAGCCAGAGACCCGAGCCAGAGACGTCGGGGCGGCGGCCCACGGGCGGCCCAAGCCCGTTGTTGCATTTGAGAATAGTTCGCAATACCTTGTCGGGCCGCGCGCGGCCCGGTTTCGCGCGCCAGCGGGACCACGCCGACCGGAGAGGCGGGTCCGGGTGGATGGGACATGGACGCGCTTTCCCTGGAGCATGTGAGCCACGCCTTCGACGGAGTGCTGGCGGTCGACGACCTCGACCTGACCGTCGGCCGGGGCAAGCTGGTGTGCCTGCTCGGCCCCTCGGGCTGCGGCAAGACCACGGCCCTGCGGGTTGCCGCCGGGCTCGAGCGGCTCCAGAAGGGCCGGGTCCTGATGGAGGGCCGGGTGATCGCCGACGGCCAGATCGACACACCGCCTGAGGCGCGCAGCGTCGGCCTGGTGTTCCAGGACTACTCGCTGTTTCCGCACCTGAGCGTGCTCGACAACGTCGCCTTCGGCCTGCGGGACCTTGCGTCGGAGGCCCGGCGCAAGCGCGCCTTCGAGGTACTCGAGCAGGTCGGCATGGCGTCGCGCAGCGAAGCCTTCCCGCACACTCTTTCTGGCGGACAGCAGCAGCGGGTCGCGCTGGCGCGGGCCCTGGCGCCGCGGCCCCGCCTCATGCTGTTGGACGAGCCCTTCTCCGGGCTGGATGCCAGCCTGCGTCACCAGGTCCGCGACGATACCCTGCACGTCCTGAAGGAGAGCGGGACCGCGACCCTGATGGTCACGCACGATCCCGAGGAGGCCATGTTCATGGCCGACAGCGTGGCCCTGATGCGCGACGGCGCCGCGGTCCAGCAGGGTACGCCCGGGGAACTCTACTTCTCGCCGTGCGATGCCTTCGTGGCCAGTTTCTTCGGCGAGGTGAACCGGCTGAACGGCCGCATCCAGGCCGGCCACGTGCCGACGCCCCTGGGCGAGATCTGCGCGCCCGACCTCCCGGAGGGGGCCGAGGTCGAGATCCTGATCCGCCCGGAGGCCCTGCGTCTCGACCCCCAGCCCCGGAGCGCCGGGGCGGGCGGCGAAGCCACTGGTGAGGCCACTGGCGAGGCCGGATTGGCTCGGGTCCTGGCCGCCCGGGTGCTGGGCCGCAGCAGCCTGATCCACCTCAGCCTGCCGGGGGCCAATGGGGCCGACCTGCACCTCCACGCCCGGGTGCCGGGGCGCTTCGTGCCGGCCGAGGACCAGGCCATGGGGATTGCGCTGGACCCCAGCCAGACCTTCGTGTTCCCCAAGGCCGGATGAGCCCGGAAGGGCGTCCAGACATGGATTGCGGCTGCCAAGGCTTTCTGCGATAGTCCCGGCCGACTGGGAAGACCAATGGACTTCGAGGGAGAACCCCAATGGGGACTTTTAGCATCTGGCATTGGCTGATCGTCCTGGCGGTTGTCCTCCTGCTTTTTGGCGGAGGCGGCAAGATCCCAAAGCTGATGCGCGATATGGGCCAAGGAATCAACGCCTTCAGGAAAGGCCTTAAGGAAGAAGATAAGAAAAACGCCGCAGGCGACGATGAAAAAAAGGCGATCGAGCAGGAGGCTTCCATCTCGACGAACGTCACGGCCGAGGCGGAGGAGCAGCCCAAGAAGGCTGCGAAGGGCTGATCCCGCAGCCGGCCGCGCGTGAAGAGGGCGCGGACCGGCGTTGTTCTTGAGGCACCGCCGTGTTTGATCTGGGTTGGTCCGAGCTCGCGGTTGTCGCTCTCGTGGCGCTGATCATCGTCGGGCCTCGGGAGTTGCCCGAGGTTCTGCGCACGGTCGGCAAGTGGTTGCGCAAGGCGCGCTCCATGGCCCGCGAGTTCCAGGCCAGCGTCGACGACATGGTCCGTGAGGCAGAGCTCGACGAGGCGCGCAAGACCATGGAAGCCGCCCGGCACCTGGACGTCGGCAAGGAGATCGAGAACAGCATCGATCCGACCGGCAGCGTGAAGGCGGAGGTGGCGGAGCTCGACGCCGCCACGCGCCGGGCGGTGAAGGGCGAGGACGAGGTCCCCCCGGAGTTCCGTGAAGACCCCGAGTTCCGTGAAGAAGAGGCACAGTCCGCTGCCGCCGCGACGACGGCCGAGGACGCCGACGGCAAGGGCGCGACGGTGATCGAGCAGCCGGCCCAGCCGGCGCCGCCGCACTCGATCGCGCCGCCCGAGGCGGCGCCCGCCAAGACCTCGAAGGCGGCCGAAAAGTCCCGCAAGCAGAGCGTCTAGACCATGGTCGACGCCGACGACGCCCACAAGATGCCGCTCCTCGATCACCTGATCGAGCTGCGGCAGCGCCTGCTCTACAGCGTCATCGGTCTCTTCGTCGCCTTTCTGGTCTGCTTCTACTTCGCCCAGGATCTCTACAACGTCCTGGTCGATCCCCTGGCCGACATCCTGCTGGAAAGCGGGCTGCAGAGCGATCCCCGGCTGATCTACACGGACCTGACCGAGGTCTTCTTCACCCATGTCAAGGTCGCCTTCTTCTTCGGCGCCTTCATCTCCTGCCCGGTGTTCCTCGGTCAGCTCTGGCTCTTCGTGGCGCCCGGTCTCTACCGGAACGAGAAGCACGCCTTCGCGCCCTTCCTGATCGCGACGCCGGTGCTGTTCTTCATCGGCGGCGCCCTGGTCTACTTCGTCATCATGCCGCTGGCCTGGCAGTTCTTCCTGTCCTTCCAGCAGGCCGGCGGGGAAGGGACTCTGCCGATCGAGCTGGAGGCCAAGGTCAACGAGTACCTTTCTCTGGTCATGACCCTGATCTTCGCCTTCGGGCTCTGCTTCCAGCTGCCCGTGATCATGACCCTGCTGGCGCGCACCGGCCTGGCGACCTCGCAGGGCATGGCGGCGAAGCGCAAGTACGCCATCGTCGGGGTCTTCATCGTCGCGGCGATCTTCACGCCGCCGGATCCGATCAGCCAGATCTCCCTGGCGATCCCGATCGTCCTGCTCTACGAGGTCTCGATCCAGATGGCCAAGCTGGTCGAGAAGAAGCGCCGGGAGCAGGAGGCGGCGGCGGAAGCCGAAGGGCTCTCGGACTAGCCGACTCCGGCCCGAGGCCTTCGGCTAGCATCTGGACGCCGGGGGCCGAAGCGCCCTATAAACGGCGCGGTTACCTGGCGCAGCCCCGATTCGGACACTTCGATGCACGACCTCAGGTCGATTCGCGACAACCCGGAGGACTTCGACAAGGCGCTCGGCCGCCGCGGGCTGTCGGCCCGATCGGCCGCCATCCTCGCGCTCGATTCCGATCGCCGCGCGACCCAGACCGAGCTGCAGGACCTGCAGAACCGACGCAACGCGGCCTCCAAGGAGATCGGCAAGCTGAAGGCCCAGGGCGGTGATGCCGAGGGTCTGATCGCCGAGGTCGCCGGCATCAAGGACCGCATCGCGGAGGGCGAAGCGCGCGAGCGGGCGCTCGGCGAGGACCTGAGCGCCCTCCTGGCCGGGCTGCCCAACATCCTCGACGCCGAGGTCCCGGAAGGGGCGGACGAAAGCGCCAACCTGGAGGTGGCGGTCTGGGGCGAGAAGCCGGCGCGCAACTTCCCGGTGAAGCAGCACTTCGAACTGGGCGAGGCCCTGGGCGGCATGGACTTCGCAACGGCGGCCAAGCTCTCGGGCTCGCGCTTCGTGGTCCTGAAGGGCGCGCTGGCGCGCCTCCACCGGGCCCTGGCCCAATTCATGCTCGACATGCACACCGAGGAGTTCGGTTACACCGAAGTCATGCCGCCCTACCTGGTGCGCGATCACGTGCTCTACGGCACGGGCCAGCTGCCGAAGTTCGCCGAGGACCAGTTCCGGACCACCGACGACTTCTGGCTGATCCCGACCGCCGAGGTGCCGCTGACCAACCTGGCCGCCGGCGAGATCTACGACGAGGTCCAGCTGCCCCTGCGCTTCACCGCCTTCACGCCCTGCTTTCGTTCCGAGGCCGGTGCGGCCGGCAAGGACACCCGCGGCATGCTGCGCCAGCATCAGTTCGAGAAGGTCGAGCTGGTCTCCATCGCCCATCCCGAGCACGCGGTCGAGGAGCACGAGCGCATGACCGCCTGCGCCGAGGCGGTGTTGCAGCGCCTGAACCTGCACTACCGCAAGGTCGTGCTCTGCAGCGGCGACACCGGCTTCGGCGCCCGCAAGACCTACGACCTGGAGGTCTGGCTGCCGGGGCAGGAGGCCTATCGGGAGATCTCGAGCTGCTCGAACATGGGCGACTTCCAGGCCCGGCGGATGATGGCCCGCTTCCGGCCGGCGGAAGGCAAGGGGACCCGCTTCGTCCACACCCTCAACGGCTCGGGCCTGGCAGTCGGCCGGACCCTGATCGCGGTGATGGAGGCCTGTCAGCAGGCCGACGGCTCGATCGTCCTGCCGGAGGTCCTGGCCCCCTATCTGGGCGGCCGGGAGGTGATCGGGGCCGACGCCGATGCTTAGGTCGCCGCTCGACCTGACCGGAGCGCGGATCCTCCTGGCCAACGACGACGGTATCCATGCGCCCGGTCTGGAGGCGCTGGAGCGTGTTGCCCGTTCCCTGTCCGACGACGTCTGGGTTGCGGCACCTGAGACCGAGCAGAGCGCGACCAGCCATTCCCTGACCCTGCGACGGCCGCTGCGGATCCGCCACCTGGGGCCGCAGCGTTACACCATCGACGGCACGCCGACCGACTGCGTCCTGATCGCGATCAAGAAGATCATGGCCGACCGGCCGCCCGACCTGGTGCTTTCCGGTATCAACCACGGCGGCAACCTGGGCGAGGACGTGACCTATTCGGGTACGGTGGCCGCGGCCATGGAGGCGGCGCTGCTGGGCTATCCGGCGATCGCGCTGAGCCTGCTGCGGCGCGGCGACCACGACTACCGCTGGGAGACCGCCGAGCGGCATGCCGCCTCGGTGCTGCGGCGCCTGACCGGCCTGGCCTGGCCGCGCGACGTGCTGATGAACGTCAACTTCCCCGACGTCTCGGCGGACGAGGTCAAGGGGGTCCGTGTCTGCCGCCAAGGCCGGCGCGACGTCGACACCCAGGTGATCGACGGCTCGGACCCCAGCGGCCGGCCCTACGTCTGGGTGGGCAACTACATGAGCGACGAGACCTCGCAGGTCGGCAGCGACCTCGCGGCCATCGCCGAGGACGCGATCTCGGTCACGCCGCTGCACCTGGACCTGACCCACGGCGAGACGCTGGAGCGTCTGGCGGGGGTCTTCGCATGACCCTGGCCGCCCGCAAGATCCGCCTGCTGATGGAGCTCCGGCGTAACGGTATCACCGACACGGCGGTCCTGCGGGCCATCGAGCAGGTTCCGCGCGAGGCCTTCGTGCCCGCGCCCTTCCTCGACCAGGCCTACGAGAACCTGGCGCTGCCGATCGAGCGCGGCCAGACCCTGAGCCAGCCGCAGGTGGTGGCGCGCATGACCCAGGCCCTGGCCGCCGCGGGGGCGGGCAAGGTCCTGGAAGTCGGCACCGGCTCGGGCTACCAGACCGCCGTGCTGTCCCGGCTCTGCCGCCGCGTCTACAGCGTCGAGCGCTATCGCGAGCTGGTCGGCGACGCCGAGCGCCGCTTCCGCGCGCTGAAGCTGCACAACATCGTCCCCAGGGTCGGCGACGGCTGGAACGGCTGGCCGGAGCAGGCGCCCTTTCCGCGGATTATCGTCACCGCGGCGGCGCCCGACGTGCCCGGGGCCCTGGTCGACCAACTCGCCGAGGGCGGCGTGCTCGTGGTCCCGGTCGGCGGGCGCAGCCGCCGTCAAGAACTGCTCCGCCTGACCAAGGAAAATGCTACGGTACGGGAGGAAACGCTGGGACCGGTTCGCTTCGTACCACTGGTCAGTGGCGTGCCGGAGGAAGCGCCCAAGCCCGCGGGCCGGATCCAATACTCTGGACCTCCGGGCTGGTCTTTGGCATGAAGGCAGCAGAGGTCGCTATGCTGGCTCGACCGAAAGGCTTCATGACCCTGTGCTTGGCCGTGGCCGCCGCCGTGGTCCTTGGCGGCTGCGTGCGCACCGCCCAGCCGGCCGGCAGCACGTACAGCCCCAGGCCCGCGCCCGGCGTGAACGCGTCTTTCGGCGGGGCCGAGATCGTCGCGCTGCCGCGGCACAAGCCGTCCGTGCCGGCCCGGGCGAAGGCAAGGGCTGACGCGCGCAAGCCAGGCGCCTTCCAGGTCGTCGATAAGACCGGAAGGGGCAGGCCGGCCACCGGCGCGCCGATGCCGCGGCCCCGCTCGGCCGGGATCTACTACGTCACCGTCAGGGACACGCTCTACAGCATCTCGCGGCGCTTTCACGTGCCGCTGCGCAGCCTGATCGACGCCAATGGCCTCAAGCCCCCCTACACCCTGCGCGTCGGGCAGAAGCTGAGCCTGCCCAAGCCGCGCAGCTACACCGTGGTCAAGGGCGACACGGTCTACGGGATCTCGCGCCGCCACGGCGTCGACATGAGCGAGCTGGTGCGGCTCAACGGGATCAAGCCGCCTTACACGATCGCCGTCGGCCAGACGCTGCGCGTGCCCGATCCCAGCGGCCCGCCGACCCAGGTGGCGACGGCGAACCTGGTCGCCAGCGGCAGCGCGGCGGTCGCGAAGCGGCCACGGCCGGCGCCCGTGGCGTCTTCGGCGCCGGCGTCACCGCCGCCCGCCGCCGGGGCACCGCCGCAAGCCGTGCCCGTCGCCGCCACCACGGGCCCGGTGCCCAGACCGCCGCCGCGCGCCGGCAGCAAGTTTCTCTGGCCAGTCCAGGGCGAGGTGGTCTCCGGCTTCGGCGCGCAGGGCAAGGGCTATCACAACGACGGCATCAACATCCTGGCACCCAGGGGCACGGAGGTCTTGGCCGCGGACAACGGCGTCGTCGCCTACGCCGGGAACGAGCTGCGCGGCTTCGGCAACCTGGTGCTGGTCAAGCACGCGGGCGGCTGGACCACGGCCTATGCGCACGTCGACCAGATCCTGGTGCGCCGCGGCCAGACCGTGAAGCGCGGCCAGTTGATCGCCAGGGTCGGCTCCAGCGGCAACGTCGCCCAGCCGCAACTGCACTTCGAGATCCGCAAGGGTGCACGCGCCGTGGACCCGGAGCGCCTCCTGGGGCCCGAGGACGCAAGGCTCTGAACCGAAGCACCGCCCCTAAACAGGGGTGTCGGGCATTGCCGCATTTATCTTCCCTTAAGTTCCCCTGGCCATAGTCCCAGCGGTTGTAACCTCCTGGCCGCGGTCTCATCCATTCCGCGCCTCCGCCAGCCTGCAGCAAGGGTTCCGCCATGGCCATGCTCCCGGTGTCGAAGCCGTCGACTTCCGTCCCCGGACGGACCAGATCCTGGTTCGCCGTCTTGCTCCTCGGGCTGTTTCTTTCCGCCTGTGCGCAGATGCCCGCCAGCGTGCGGAGCGATCCGTCGGCGCAGTCGCTGCACGGCGCGAAGGTGCTGATCATGCAGCCGGACGTCGAGGTCTCGGAGCTGACCGTCGGTGGCTTGCTGGAGCCGAACGCGGCCTGGACCGCGGCGGCCGAGATCAATATCGACAGGGGCCTGGAAAGGGTCCTGGCGGATCTCGGCGCCAACTGGGTGCACATCAACCGCAACGGCAAGCTGATCCGCAGCCGTAAGGTCTCCCAACTGGTCAAGCTGCACCGGATCGTCGGGACCTCGATCCGTCTCTACGAGTACGGCCGCCTGCCGCCGCTGCCGAGCAAGAAGGGCAGGTTCGAGTGGACCCTCGGCCGGGACGCCGCCGTGCTCGGCCAAGCCTACAAGGCAGACTACGCGCTCTTCGTCCATTTCCGGGACAGCTTTTCCAGCGACGCGCGCATCGCGCTCAACGTCGTGACCTCCATCCTGTTCCAGCAGGCCCACGGCGGCCAGCAGAGCGGCTTCGCGTCACTGGTCGACCTGCGCAGCGGCAGGATCGTCTGGTTCAACGAGTTCCGCCGGGGCAGCGGTGACCTGCGTGAAGCGGAGGCCGCGGTCGACGCCTCGCGGGTGCTGCTCGCGGCGCTGCCCTTCTAGGACGGCCGCGATGTCGGGGCTGCAAAGGCGTTTGGCGCCGATCCTGGTCGGCCTCCTGCTGTCGGCCTGTTCCTCGGCCAGCAGCATCCAGGACATCCAGCCGGGCGAGCGGCCGGATCTCGAGACCGACGAGGCCGGGCTCTGGATGCGCATGGACCGGGTCGAGGCGGATCTGCGCAACTCCGGCCAGGTGGTCGAGGACCCGGCCCTGCAGGCCTACCTGGAGGGGATCGTCTGCCGGCTGGCGCTGGAGTACTGCCAGGACGTGCGGGTCTACGTCGTCCGCACGCCCGGCTTCAACGCCAGCATGGCGCCGAACGGCATGATGGTGGTCTGGACCGGCCTGCTGCTGCGCTGCGAGAACGAGGCCCAGCTCGCCCACGTGCTCGCGCACGAGTTGGCCCACTACGTCCAGCGGCACAGCCTGAAGCACTGGCGGGACCTGCGCGACACCTCGAGCGGCATGGCCTTCTTCCAGCTCGCGACCGCGATGACCGGGCTTGGCCTGATCGGCGACCTCGCGACCCTCGGCGCGCTGGGCGGCGTCATGTCCTATTCCCGGGAGTACGAGCGCCAGGCCGACCGGATCGGGATGGCCATGATCCAGCGCGCCGGCTACAGCGGCGCCGAAGCCACCGGGGTCTGGGACTACCTGATCCGCGAGAAGGAGGCGGCCGACGACGGCGGCTCCCTCTTCTTCGCGACCCATCCGCCGACCGAGGAACGCCGGGACACCCTGGCGGCCCTGGCGCAAGTTCTAAAGGGCGGTCGCGTCGGCCGGGCGGATTTCATCGGTCTGACGGCGCGTCACCGGATGGACTGGCTGCGCGACGAGTTGCAGCGCCGCGACTACGCCCGGATCGAGGTTCTGATGGCGCACCTTGCGGACTCCGGCGTCGATCCGGCCGGGGTCCATTTCCTTCGCGGCGAGATGTACCGCCTGCGCGACGAGGAGGGCGACGCCGCCAGGGCCATCACGGCCTATCACGCCGCCCTCAAGACCCGGAAGGCCCCGAGCGAGACCTATCGCTCCCTGGGCCTGGTGCTCTGGTCGATCGAGCGCCCCCAGGAGGCGCAGGCCGCGTTCCGGCAGTACCTGCGCCACAGGCCGCGGGCGGACGACCGCGCAATGGTCGAAGACTACATCAACCAGCTCAACTGAGGCGGTCATGAGAACCACGATTTCCTGCCTGCTGCTGCTCGTTCTCCTCGCGTCCTGCAGCCCCTACAGGCTGGTCGAGCCGAGCCAGCAGACCATCGCCGAGCGCTACAGGGTCACCACGCCGGTCGCCTGGACCGGAATCGCGATCGATCACGGCGAGGCCTGGACCATCAACGGGCGGGCCCTCGACGAGCTCAGCTTCTTCGCCGGTATTCAGGACGGTATGGGCTTGGTCTCGCCCGACCCCAACGCCGGCGATCCGCCGGCCTTCAAGTCCAAGATGCGGGCCAACCAGATCATGGAACTGGTGACCGGCAGTCTGGCCTACGCGGGCAACCAGCGAGTCCGGAGCAGCAAGCTGCGGCCGGCCAAGTTCGGCAGGCTCCCCGGCTTCCGCTTCGAGTTCGTCTTTTCCTCCGAGGACGGCCTGAACTACGGCGGCAAGGCCATCGGCGCGGTTGCGAATGGCGAGTTGCACCTGATCGTCTTCACCGCGCCCATTTCGCATTACTTCCCGACCCAGAACCAGAACGTCGAGCGGATCTTCAACTCGATCGACGTGGTCTCTTAGAGCCGTTCGGACGGAGCGAACGCCAGAAGGATGGAAGCTCCGTGGCGCCATCGCGTCTCGGGGAGGTATCTGACTATATGAGACAAATACATACAATCGTGCTCTAAGCCGTTGAAGTAGAGCAAGATTCAGATTTGAAGCCGAGCTGGCATCAAATCATCACACTCTAGGGGACCGGTGCCCAGCGCGCCCAACCCCGGTCAGCGGCCTGAAAGTCCGCCTGCAGCGACGCGCGGACGGCTGCGACATCCGCGGGCGTGATCGGCGGGGTCGCCGCCCGGGGCGTACCCGGCGGACCACCGAGCGGCGCCGGCCGGACCCAGCCGGCGCTTTGGATCTCCGCCGCGGTGACCGTGGCATTGCCGGCCCAGATCTGGTTCGTGGTGCCGACGGCCACGAAGGCTCCGGTCGTTCCCCCCAAATCGCAGGCATAGTGCCAATCGCGTGCGGCCCTGTCGTAGCGCGAGGTTTGCCAGTTCCAGGCCCCGACGGCGGTCAGATGCGCGGCGAGGGAACGGCCCGAACTGGTCGTGGCCTGATCGAATTCTTGAAGATGGATCCGCTCGAAACGAAGGCGGAACAGTCCGATCGGCGCCCGCAGCGCGATCGTGTCCCGCGCGTCCCACATCGCCGTTGCCGCCGGCGCCTCGTGACGTTCTAGGGCGCTCAGCCAATGGTTGTCCGTCTCGACGTGACCGTCCTGCTGGAGCCACACGGTCCCGTTGAACCCGAGATCGACCGCGTTGCCATAGTTGTGGTTGCTCTCTCCTGGCCCGGCGTAGGAGCGCGGCGGCAGAATCAGTGCCTGCTCGGCGAAGGTCCTTCGCCCGCCATTCGGTGTCATGCTCAGCACCAGCCCGTGGGCGCGATGCATGGCCTGGACCAGATCCGCGACGCGGGCCCGAAAGGCCGGTCTCAGGTTGGGGTCGACGCGGATCGCCTGCGCCGCCGCGTTTGCGTCCGAGGTCGGACGGCCGAGGTAGACGACACGCTGGCCTTGAAGCACGCGAAGGTCGCGTCGATCGGCGGGCAATAGCCGCGCCAAGTTCGTTTGGGTGTTGCCTCCCGGCGTGATCACCAGCGGGGCGATCGGCGCCGCATCGCCGCCGTGGTCGGCTTGAAACACGCCGATAGCCCCTTCAGTAATCGGACCATAGCCGCCATCAATGCGGCCGCCGAGGTAGGGTCGACCCTGGGGCCCGCCGATGAGCTTGAGCGCTGCCTGGACCAAAGCCACATCGTGGCGGGCATTCGACTGACCCGGTCCGACGGCTTGCGCCAGTGTCTGCACCGCGAATTTCTCTCCTTAGCTATCGAGCTTGGCGGGCGCTGGCGCCGCATGAGGCTATGGGTTAGGAGAAAGCTCCGGCCCAGAGGGTCCGGGACGCCACTCCAGGGTTTCCGATGTGACGACCCCGTCGGGCGCCACGCGCCTCAGCCCGATGCCACCATCGACGGGGGCCATGCTGATGAAATCGGGGCCTGGACCCTCGATGCGCTGCTTGATGGCGACGAGACCGATGCCGTCGAAGGTTAGGACGACATGGGCCCGCTTGACGTGGTCGAAGCCCGCGGTCTGAAACACCAGGACCGCGGGGCCGCCGACGCCGGTGTCGAAGATCTCGACGGCCAAGCCGATGCCGTTCTCCTCGTGTCCGATCGCCCAGGCCGTCAGGTCCCGCGCCTTCTGGCCGGGCAGGACATGACCGAAGCTGGCGTCGGCGGGGATCGGCTCGATCTCGGCGCTCTGCGCGCGAAACGGCAAGGGCTCTGAACGGACTTGTCGGCCTTCGACCCAGGCCGTCATCCTGACGTCGCAGCCTCCCGCATCACAGGCGACCTCGGGCGCCGGCTCGCTGAGTGTCGGGCCCTCGGATCCGGCGAGCGAGCGGATCGCGAAAAACCAGGCCAGTGCGAAGATTAAGAGGGCCACCAAGGTGGCGAGGAAAAAGCGGCTGCGCGCAGTGCTCATCGCGCCGACCCTATGCGGGCTGTTTCCGAAGCGGTTGCCGAAACCCGCAAGGGCCCATTCGCGGTCTTCAACTGTCACACGCTGGATGATGATGATAAGGTGTCTTGCTGCCGAGTTCAATCGCGGCCGCTTGGTCTTGACGGTCGAGGTTCGGGCTCAGGCCAGGGGCTTTCCGAGGCGGCCGGCCAGGTCCTGGACGTACTGCCAGGCGACCCGGCCCGAGCGGCTGCCGCGGGTCACGGCCCATTCCTTGGCCTCGGCCCTGATCTGCTCGCTCGGGAGCTCCAGGCCGTAGTAGGCGGCGTAACCCTCGATCATCGCGAAGTAGGTGTCCTGGTCGCAGTTGTGGAAGCCGAGCCAGAGGCCGAAACGGTCCGAGAGGCTGACCTTCTCTTCGACCGCCTCGGAGGGGGTGATCGCGGTCGAGCGCTCGTTCTCGATCATCTCCCGCGGCATGAGGTGGCGCCGGTTCGAAGTGGCGTAGAACAGCACGTTCTCGGGCCGGCCCTCGATTCCACCCTCCAGGACCGCCTTGAGGGACTTGTAGCTGGTATCGGCGCTGTCGAAGCTCAGGTCGTCGCAGAACAGCAGGCAGCGCCGCGCGGCCGCGCGCAGGCGCTGCAGCAGGCGCGGCAGGCCCGGGATGTCCTCCCGGTGGATCTCGACCAGGGCCAGGGTGGCCTGCCCGGCCTCGGCCGCGGCGGCGTTGACGGCGGCGTGCACGGCCTTGACCAGGGAGCTCTTGCCCATGCCCCGGGCGCCCCAGAGCAGGGCGTTGTTGGCCGGCAGGCCCTGGGCGAAGCGGCGGGTGTTCTCCAGCAGGGTCGCCTGCTGGCGCTCCACGCCCTTCAACAGGCCGATCTCGACCCGGTTGACCCGGGGCACCGGCTCCAGGTGGTCGCCCTCGGCGTGCCAGACGAAGGCGTCGGCGGCGTCCAGCGAGACCAGCGCCGGGGGCAGGGGCGCCAGCCGCTCGAGGGCGTCGGCGATTCGCCGCAGCAGCAGGGGCAGGTCCTTGGCCGGCAGCCGGCTCATCCGTCCTCTCCGGTTACGAAGAAAGCCCCGGCTCCCACTTTTCAGGGCTGCCGAAGCCTATCGGCCGTCCGCCGGGGCGTCAACGCGGGCCCCGGGGCCGCAGTGCCGCTCAAGACGCCGCGAGGCCGGCGCCGAGCGGGCCGGAATCGTTGCAAAACCCGCTTGGAGGTCTATAGTCGCGCGCTGATTCCGAGAAGGAGCCAAGAATGCTGATTTCCCCGGCTTATGCCCAGGGCGCGGCGGCGGCGCCTGACCCCTTCATGACCTTCGTGCCGCTGATCCTGATCGGCGTCGTCTTCTACTTCCTGCTGATCCGCCCCCAGCAGAAGCGCATCAAGGACCACCGGGCCATGGTTCAGGCCCTGCGCCGCGGGGACAAGGTGGTGACCGCCGGCGGGGTCTTCGGGACCGTGACCAAGGTCGTCAGCGACAGCGAGCTGCAGGTCGAGATCGCCGAGAACGTCCGGATCCGGGTCGTCCGCTCGACGATCAGCGAGGTGCTGCAGAAGGCCGAGCCGGCCAACCGGAACGAACAAGGCGGCGGCGAAGGCGCCCAGACCCAGGAGCCGGCCAAGAAGGGCGGGTTCAAGCTCTTCGGCGGCGGCAAATCCGGCTGATGCCCCTGGAAAGAGGGGGCTCAGACCTTATCTGAGACAAAGCGTTAGCGGATCGCGAAATCCTCATGGTTCAGCTTCCGAAATGGCAGGTCATCCTGGCGGCGGTGGTGGTACTGCTGGGCCTGGCCTACGCCTCGCCCAACATGATCGAGACCGACCTCACGCAGGAGGTTCCGAGCTGGCTGCCCAGTAAGAAGATCAATCTCGGCCTCGACCTGCGGGGCGGCTCCTACCTGCTGATGGAGGTTCAGCTCGAGAAGGCGGTGGCCGAACGCCTGGACAACATCGCCGACGGCATCACCGCGCCGCTGCGCCGTACCCGGATCAATCACAGCTCCGGCGTCCAGGGCAACGAGATCTTCATCGTGCTGCGCGATCCCAGCGAGATGGAGCGCGCCCGGGAGCTGATCCGCAACGACGTCCAGACCTACGTGGTCTCCCAGGACGGCCCGAGAATCGAGATCGACGTGCCGGAGGAGCGCATGCGCGAAATCCGGACCAGCGTCATGAGCCAGGTCATCGAGGTCATCGGGCTGCGCGTCAACGAGTCCGGGCTGACCGAGGCCACGGTGCAGCGCCAGGGCGCCGACCGGGTCCTGGTCCAGGTCCCGGGCGTCGAGGACCCGGAGCGGATCAAGGACATCCTCGGGCAGACCGCGCAGTTGACCTTCCACTTCGTCAACCCGGCCGTCGATGCCTCCTCGGGGCGGCCGCCGCCGGGCCACATCTTCCTGCCCTCGGCCGAGGAGGAAGGCATCCGCTATGCGGTCGAGCGCCGGGCCATGGTACGGGGCGAGAACCTGGACGATGCCCAGGCGACCTACGACCAGTACGGCCAGCCCGTGGTGGCCTTCCGCTTCGATTCCATCGGCGCCCGCAGGTTCGGCCGGGCGACCCAGGACAACGTCGGGCGGATCTTCGCCATCGTGCTCGACGAGAGGGTGATCAGCGCGCCCCGCATCCAGGAGCCGATCCTGGGCGGCAACGGCCAGATCAGCGGCCGCTTCTCGCTGCAGTCGGCGCAGGACCTGGCTTTGCTTCTGCGCGCCGGCGCCCTGCCGGCCGACGTGACCATTCTCGAGGAGCGCTCGGTCGGCGCCAGCCTCGGCGAGGACTCCATCGCCGCCGGCGAGATCGCCTGCATCCTCGGCATGCTCTTCGTCATCATCTTCATGGCGGTCTCCTATGGCAAGTTCGGCCTGATGGCGAACGTGGCGCTGATCGCCAACCTGGTGCTGATCGTCGCGGCGCTTTCGGTCCTGCAGGCCACCCTGACGCTGCCGGGCATCGCCGGGATCGTGCTCACCATCGGCATGGCGGTCGATGCCAACGTCCTGATCTTCGAGCGCATCCGCGAGGAGGAGCGGGCCGGCCGGGGCCCGGTGACCGCCATCGACACCGGCTATCGCCGGGCGCTGACGACCATCATCGACGCCAACCTGACGACCCTGATCGCCGCAACGATCCTCTTCGTCTTCGGCACCGGCCCGATCAAGGGCTTTGCGGTGACCCTCGCGATCGGCCTGGTGACCTCGATGTTCACCGCGATCATGGTGACCCGCGTCTTCGTGGTCGGCTGGCTCCGCCGGACCAAGCCGAAACTGCTGCCGATCTAGGGGCGAGAGCGAACATGGCACTGATCAAACGCCTTCCGACCGAGCCCAAAATCAACTTCATCGGCCGCTACCGCCTGGCGCTGACCCTGTCCGCCGTGCTGGTCGTGGCCTCGCTGGGGCTGTTCATGACCACCGGCCTCAACTACGGCGTCGACTTCCGCGGCGGCGTGATGCTGGAGGTGCGCACCGCAGGGCCGGCCGACCTCGGCGCCCTGCGCAGCCGGCTCGGCGGCCTCGGCCTCGGCGAGGTGACCTTGCAGTCCCTGGACGAGCCGACGGACGTCCTGATCAACGTCCAGCGCCAGGACGGCGGCGACGAAGCCCAGAACGCCGCCATCGCGGTGATCAAGGAAGCCCTGGCGGACACCGTGGTCGAGTACCGCCGCACCGAGTTCGTCGGGCCCAAGGTCGGCGGCGAACTGAAGGAAGCCGCCCTGATCGCGACGATCCTCGCCCTCGGCGCGATCGCGCTCTACATCTGGTTCCGCTTCGAATGGCAGTTCAGCGTGGCGGCGCTGCTGGCCCTGACCCATGACGTGATCACCACGATCGGCTTCTTCGTCATCACCGGGCTGGAGTTCAACCTGGCGAGCGTGGCGGCGATCCTGACCATCGCCGGCTATTCGATCAACGACACGGTGGTGGTCTTCGACCGGGTCCGGGAGAGCCTGCGCAAATACAAGAAGGTTCCGGTCAGCGAAGTGCTCAACATGGCGCTGAACGCCACCCTCTCGCGGACCCTGCTGACCTCGATCACCACCCTGCTGGCCCTGATCGCGCTCTCGGTCTTCGGCGGGCACGTGGTGCGCGGCTTCAGCCTGGCGCTGATCTGGGGCGTGCTGGTCGGCACCTACTCCTCGATCGGGGTGGCGACGCCGCTGCTGATGCTGATGAACCTGCGCCACAGCCAGGTCGCCGCGCCGGAGCCGGAAGGCTCGAAAGAGGTGGTGGCGCGCTAGTGTCCCGATTCTGAAATTCGCGAGAGCGAATTGCAGAATCAAAGGGACACTAAGTTGTTGAATCACACCAGCGGAGGGCGCGGCCGGGGCCGATGGTCGAGATCGTCGAAAGCGGACCCAAGGACCGTTTCCTGGTCGAGAGCTACGGTAGTGGCGGCTTCGAGGTCGCCGGCGCCCGCCACCGTGGGTCGATCCTGCTTCTGCAGAACCGGGTCCTGTCCTGGCCGGTCGCGGCCGCTTCGGAGATCGACGAGGCCGCCTTGCAGCCGCTCCTCGAAGCCGCGGAAAGGCCGGAGATCCTGCTCATCGGCAGCGGCGAGCGCGGTTTCGCACTGCCGGCCCGCCTGCGCCAAGTGCTGCGCGACCGGGGCCTGGGCGTCGACGTCATGGCGACGCCCGCGGCCTGCCGCACCTTCAACGTCCTGGTGATGGAACGGCGCGCGGCTGCGGCGGCCCTGGTCGCGGTCGACTGAAAGCGCCGGGGGGCTCAGCGGCATGGCCGAGGACGAGAAGGATCCCAGGATCGAGATCGAGGAACCCGGCAGCGACACCTTTGCCGGCCTCGTCGACAGGCTGGGGCGCGAGAACCTGAGCCGTTCGCCCTGGGATGGGACCGCCGGACCTTCACCCTGGTCCTGCGAGCGCAGGGCGGACGGCTCATCGGTGGCGCCCACGCCATCCTCAACATGGGCCTGGTCGAGGTTCGGGGGCTTTGGGTCGATCCGGCCCGCCGCGGCGAAGGTCTCGGGCGCAGCCTTCTAGCTGCCCTGGAGCGGGAGGCCGCGGCGCGGGGCGTGACCCGGGTCGCCCTGGATACCTACGACTGGCAGGCGCGCCGCTTCTACGAGAAGCTCGGCTACCGGGTCTTCGGGACGCTCCGCTACCCGGCCGGGCCACGGCGTTTCTACATGGAAAAGGATTTGGTGCCGCAGGCTTGACGGCTGCCGCGGCCGCAAAGAGAACGGGGCCCGCAGGCCCCGTTCCGCCATACCTCTCGCAGGGTTCGCCGCGGTCAGGCGAAGCCGCCGTTCTGGGCGGCCACCATGCTGTAGAGCATGGGGATCGAAAGCAAGGTGTTGGTGCGGGAGAACAGCATCGCGGTGCGCGCCGACTTGGCCTTGGTGTCGGCGTCGGCCTCGACGATGCCCAGGGCCCGCTTCTGGTTCGGCCAGATGACCATCCAGACGTTGAACCACATGATCGTGCCCAGCCACATGCCGATGCCGATCGCCGTGCTGGCGCCGCCGTCGCTGGTGCCCAGCAGGATGGCGTCGACGATGTAGCCGTTCATGGCGGCCAGGATCAAGCCGGTGACGATGGTGGCCATGGCGCCCCAGCGGAACCACCACAGCGCCGCCGGCGCGATCACCTTGCCGATCGCCGGCTTCTGCTCGTCCGGGATCTTGGGCATGTTGGGGATCTGGACGAAGTTGAAATACCACAGCAGACCGATCCACATCACGCCGCTGAGCACGTGCAGCCAGCGGAACAGGAAGGCGAACCAGGCGTGGTCGAAGGATGGAAAGCCGACCGTGGCGCCGACCACGATGATGATCGCCACGAGCAGCGCGATCCCCGCGACGACCGTGTTCCGCAGATCGGAAAGAATTGCAGCCATTGGAACCCCCTAGCTTTAAATCTTGGCCCATGACAGCGCTCGCGAGACCTTGAGGCACCGCGGCAAAAGGGCTACGAACTGGCAGGTGGCAGACTCCGAATCGACCCTGCGACCTCGCCAGGGAAGTTAAGCGTTCCGCTTTGACTTGCCAAGGGTATCGAAGCGGATAACAGCTTGCGATCCAAGCAGAACAAGGATTTGGGATGGCGGCCGGCGCGGCGATCCGACCCAGTAGCGCGCTCGGGTATTGCGGCGAGGAGCTTCGCCGTTACGATCACGACCGCTATCTGACCAGCCTCTTCGCGCCCCGGGAAAAGCGGGATCACCTCTTCGCGCTCTACGCCTTCAACCTCGAGGTGGCGAAGACCGCCGAGGTCGTCAGCGAGGCCATGCTGGGGCGGATTCGGCTGCAATGGTGGCGCGAGGCCATCGAGGGGATCTATGCCGGCACGCCGCGCCACCACGAGGTGGTGGCGCCGCTCGCCCGCGCCGTGGACGCGCACGACCTGACCCGCTGCCATTTCGAGCGTCTGATCGATGCCCGGGAGGCCGACCTGGAGCCGGCGCCGCCGGCCTCCCTGGCGGCGCTGGAGGCCTACGCCGAGGCGACCTCCTCGACCCTGGTCTGGCTGGCCCTCGAGATCTTGGGGATCAAGGACGAGACCGGCCGCCGGGCAGGACGCGGCCTCGGGATCGCCTGGGCCTACATCGGGCTGCTCCGCGCACTCCCCTTTCATGCCCGGCGTCGGCGGCTCCACCTGCCCCTGGATCTCTTGGCGGAAGCTGGCCTCGGCCCGGAAGAAATCTTCGCCGGCGGTTCCTCCGCGGCGCTTCGAGACGTCGTGTCCCGGGTCGCGGCCGAAGCCGGTCGCCATCTCGGCGAGTCCCGCGCGCGCCGCGCCAGCCTGCCCAAGGCCGCCGGCCCGGCGCTGCTGCCCGCCTGCCTCGCCTGTGGCTACCTGCGGCTCCTGACGAGGGTCGGCCACGACCCCTTCGATCCCAGGCTCCAGGCGCCGCAGCCGGGCAGGGCCTGGCGGCTGCTTTGGGCCGCACTCACCGGCCGTTACTGACCGAGGTACCAGTATGATCCCGACTCTCGAAACCGAGCGCCTCCTGATGCGAGCGCCGCGCGACGACGATTTTTCCGTCTACGCGGCCTTCTACGCGGACGAGGAGGCGTCGTACTTCTACGGCGGGCCGCTGCGGGCCGACATGGCCTGGCGGCGATTGGCCTCGGACCTCGGTCACTGGCAACTGAGGGGCTACGGCATCTGGGCTCTGGAGAGCCGCGCCGACGGGGGCATGATCGGAGGCTGCGGCCTCTTGTGGCCCGACGGCTGGCCAAGGTCTGAGCTGACCTGGTGGCTGAGTCCCGGGGCGCGCGGCCAGGGACTTGCGACGGAGGCGTCGCGTGCCGCGATCGCCTTCGCCTACGACGTCCTCACATGGGACCTGGTCGAGACCCATATGGACGACCGAAACGAAGCGGCACGTCGTCTCGTCCTGCGCCTTGGCGGCGAGGTGATCGCGCGCGAGATGTTCCCCGACGGCCGAGAACGGGATGTCTTTGCCCTGCCGCGGGCGGCCGAGGATCCGCAGGTGAGGGCATAGATCTCGTCGGTCACCGGGTCCTGCGGGCGGTCCCGAGGGATGGTCGCGCTCATTGTCAGCGCTCCTTGGTGTAAGGACGCTCCTTGTTGGCCCGGATGATCTCTTCCAGGTCGCAGTCTTCCGGGCGGATCTTGAGTTTCAGGCAGAGCTCGGCCACCCGCCGCTGCTCGGCATCGCTGAAATCGCCGTCGGCGACGCAAAGATGGCAGGCGACCCGGACCATCAGCCGGGCCGAGCCCCTGTCGCCGGCGAAGACCTCGACGGCCTCCATCGCCCGGGCGTGGCCCCGCTCGGGGTTGCTCTGAAGGCCCTCGACCAACACGTTGAATTGGTTGATTGCATCCTGCGCGTCGAAGGCCTGCAGCCGATGCAGTTGGTCCAGGATCTGGTCCAGCCGCATGCGTTCGCTGAAGTCCACTTGGCCGTCGGCGTAGGCGACCAGGGCGCTGGCGGCCATGGTCGCCTCCAGGAAGCGGCGGTCGCGCTGGCGCGCGGAGCGCCGCTTCAGGCTCTCCCGCAGCCCCTCCAGCATCCCTGGTCCCGCGTCCTACTCGGCCGCTTGGGCCAGGCCGCCCAGCCAGGCCTGGAGGTCGGCGAGGGCCCGCTGGCTCATGGCCTGCTTGCGGGCACGGCCTTTGGGCGGGCGCCCCTGGCCTTTCGGCAGGGGCGGAAAGAGGCCGAAGTTGACGTTCATCGGCTGAAAGGTCTCGGCCGCGGCGCCGCCGGTGATGTGGCCCAGCAGGGCGCCCAGCGCGGTGGTCAGGGGCGGCGCCGCGATCTCCCGGCCGAGGCGTTCGGCGGCCGCGAAGCGCCCGGTCAGAAGGCCGATAGCGGCGCTCTCGACGTAGCCCTCGACGCCGGTGATCTGGCCGGCGAAGCGCAGCCGCGGCTGCGCCTTCAGGCGGCAGCCGCGGTCGAGCAGCTTGGGCGCGTTGATGAAGGTGTTGCGGTGGATGCCGCCCAGGCGCGCGAACTCCGCCCTCTCCAGGCCCGGGATCATGCGGAACACCCGGGTCTGCTCGCCGTACTTCAGCTTGGTCTGGAAGCCGACGATGTTGTACAGCGTGCCCAGGGCGTTGTCCTGGCGCAGCTGGACCACGGCGTGCGGCTTCTCCGGCCGGTGCGGGTCGGTCAGGCCGACCGGCTTCATCGGGCCGTAGCGCAGGGTCTCGCGGCCGCGCTCGGCCATGACCTCGATCGGCAGGCAGCCCTCGAAGTAGGGCGTGTCCTTCTCCCAGTCCTTGAACTCGGTCTTTTCGGCGGCGATCAGGGCGTCGAGGAAGGCCTCGTACTGCGCCCGGTCGAGCGGACAGTTGATGTAGTCGGCGCCGGTGCCGCCCGGGCCCGGCTTGTCGTAGCGCGACTGGAACCAGGCCTTGTCGAAGCCGATGGACTCCCGGTGGACGATGGGTGCGATGGCGTCGAAGAAGGCCAACTCGTCCTCGCCGGTCAGCTCCGCGATGGTGGCGGCCAGCGCCGGCGAGGTGAGGGGGCCGGTCGCCAGGATCACCGAGTCCCAGTCCTCGGGCGGCGGCCCGGCGACCTCCTCGCGGCGGATCTCGACCAGGGGCTCGGCCGCCAGGCGCGCGGTCACGGTCTCGGAGAAGCCGACCCGGTCGACCGCCAGGGCGGCGCCGGCCGGGACCTTGTGGGCGTCGCCGGCCGCCAGGATCAGGGAGTCGCAGCGCCGCATCTCCTCGTGCAGCAGGCCGACGGCGTTGGCCTCGGCGTCGTCGGAGCGGAAGGAGTTGGAACAGACCAGTTCGGCCAGGCCGTCGGTCACGTGGGCCTCGGTGCCGCGGCAGGGCCGCATCTCGTGCAGGACCACGGGCACGCCGGCCCGCGCGATCTGCCAGGCGGCTTCGCTGCCGGCCAAGCCGCCGCCCACGACGTGGACCGGTTTCATGTTCTGATTCAGGGTCTTGTCGGGCATGTTTCTCACCACCTTCAGCCCGGCCGCCGACGATCGCGACCACACGGCCGGCCGCGACTTCGCGCCTTTTGCCCGGTCTTGTCAACCGCAAGGCCTGCACTGGCGCGGCGCCCTTGCGCGGTCCGATTGCCGGTCTTGCGGAAGACGAGGAGGGCCGGGCGACAATCCGGTCCAGTTGGACGCCGGCCGGGTCAGGCTTTCGGCTCGTCGGCCAAGGTGAAGACCTCCCAGTCGCCGTCGATGCCCTTGAAGGCCTGGCGGCCGAGCGAGTGATGGGGGCGGCCGCAGCGTTCCGCGACCTTGTGCGAGAACACGATCGGCGGATCCAGCTCGCGGGTCATGTCCTCGATCCGGGTCACCAGGTTGACCGCCGGGCCGATGACCGTGAAGTCCAGGCGCCCGGGTGCGCCGATGTTGCCGTACATGACGTCGTCCTTATGCAGGGCGATACCGCAGCGCAGCGGCGTCTCGCCCTTGGCCTTGCGCCCCTCGTTCAGGCGCTCCAGGCCTTCCAGCGCCTCGAGGGCGGCGTCGATGGCGGCGCAGCAGGCCTGCTTGGGGCTCATGCCGTCGGTGATGGGAAAGATCGCCAGGATGGCGTCGCCGATGAACTTCAGGATCTCGCCGCCGCGGGCCTCGATGGGGCGGGCCATCTGCTCGAAGTAGGCGTTCAGCAGGGCGATCAGCTCCTCTTTCGGCAGCTGTTCCGAGAGGCGCGTGAAGTTGCGCAGGTCGCAGTACCAGAGCACGGCGTTGATCTCCTCGCCGTCGCCGCGCTTGATCGTGCCGTTGAGGATCTTGCGGCCGGTGCGCGGCCCGACGTAGGCGTCAAGCAGGCCGCGCGCGGTGCGCAGCAGGTGGCGCAGCTCCAGCACCGCGCCCAGGGCCGGGAGCACGTCGTCGATCAGCTCGATGTCGGCCGCGCTGAAGCCGGCCGGGTCCTTGGTCGCAAAGCTGATGGCGTTGATCCGGCCGGTCGAGAAGGGCACCGGCCGGATGGTGTAGTCGCGGTAGCCCTGGCTGCGCAGGTCTTCGAGGATCGGGAACGCCCGCTTGCCTTCGCCCGGCTCGATCCGGCAGTGGATCGCGGCGCTGCCCTCGTAGATCCGCCGGATCGGACTGGACATGTAGAGCGGCGAGACCTCGATCCCGTGCTCGCCGTCGATCTCCTGCGCGCCGCCGGCCTCGCGGTGCCAGAAGATACCGGTGGTGCGGATCTGCGGGTGCAGTTGCGGGGAGTGGAAGGTCGCGCGGTCGAGCGGCAGGCCGGCCTCGACCAGGCGCCGGCAGAACTGGTCGAAGATCAGGGTCGGCCGCGTCGCCAGCAGGCGCTCCTCCAGGAGCCAGTCGACGATGGCCCGGCGCCGGGTCTTCGAGCCGCAAAGGGATGTTTCGGGTCGGCCCGGGGTCCGGCCTCCCGCCTCGGGAAAGTCGTTCATGCGATCCGCCACGCTTTTTCCCGGCACAGTGTTCTGGGCGCCGTGCCGTTTATAACCTTTATATGGGTGGGGCCTTGCGGGCGGCCAATCGCTTGGGAGCGCTCCGTTGCGTCGAGAATCAGACCCTTTGCCATCCACTGTCCGTCGTCGCCGGGGCGGGCCCATGCTGCGTTCGCCGCCATCCACCGGCCGGCCGCTCGATGGACGGCCGGGTCAAGACCAGGGCCGTGCGGTTTGGATCGCAGTATCGGGCAATCCCCCGCCTCTGTCCTCCCCTTGATGGGGGAGGACAGAGGCGGGGGAGCGGCCGTCCGGACGCGTCCTCCTGGGCTCAGGCGGTCTTCTTCGGCTGGGGCAGGCGGGCCTGGAGGAGGGGGGCAAGGTACTGTCCGGTGTAGCTGCGGGCCGTGCCGGCGATGTCCTCGGGCGTGCCGGTGGCGATGATCTCGCCGCCCTTGTCGCCGCCTTCCGGGCCGAGGTCCAGGACCCAGTCGGCGGTCTTGATGACCTCCAGATTGTGCTCGATGACCACCACGGTGTTGCCCTGCTCGACCAGGGCGTGGAGCACCTCCAGGAGCTTGCGCACGTCCTCGAAGTGCAGGCCCGTGGTCGGCTCGTCGAGGATGTAGAGGGTCCGGCCCGTGGCCCGGCGCGCCAGCTCCTTGGCCAGCTTCACCCGCTGGGCCTCGCCGCCGGAGAGCGTGGTCGCCGGCTGGCCGACGTGGATGTAACCGAGACCGACCCGCGACAGGGTCTCCAGCTTGTTGCGGATTGCCGGGACGGCCTTGAAGAAGGCGAGGGCTTCTTCGACCGTCATGTCAAGAACGTCGGCGACGCTCTTGCCCTTGAAATGAATTTCCAGGGTCTCGCGATTGTAGCGCTGGCCTTTGCAGACGTCGCATTGGACGTAGACGTCGGGCAGGAAGTGCATCTCGATCTTGATCACGCCGTCGCCCTGGCAGGCCTCGCAGCGGCCGCCCTTGACGTTGAAGGAGAAGCGGCCGGGCTTGTAGCCCCGGGCCCCGGCCTCGGGCAGCCCGGCGAACCAGTCGCGGATCGGGGTGAAGGCGCCGGTGTAGGTGGCCGGGTTCGAGCGCGGCGTGCGGCCGATCGGCGACTGGTCGATGTCGATGATCTTGTCCAGATGCTCCAGGCCGGTGATCTTGTCGTGGGCGCCGGGCTGGCCGCGGGCGCCGTGCAGCCGCCGGGCGAGGGCCTTGTAGAGCGTCTCGATGATCAGGGTCGACTTGCCGCTGCCGGAAACCCCGGTGATGCAGGTGAAGGTGCCGAGCGGGATCTCCGCCGTCACGTCCTTCAGGTTGTGGGCCTTGGCGCCGGCGATGCGGATCGACTGCTTCCGGTGGCCCTTGCGCCGGGTCTCGGGCAGGGGGATCTGCCTGAGGCCGGTCAGGTACTGGCCGGTCAGGCTGTCCGGGCTCTGCATGATCCGCTCCGGCGTGCCGACCGCGACCACTTCGCCGCCGTGGGTCCCGGCTGCGGGGCCCATGTCGACCACGTAGTCGGCCTCGCGGATGGCGTCCTCGTCGTGCTCGACCACGATCACCGTGTTGCCCAGGTCGCGCAGCCGCTTCAAGGTCTCGAGCAGCCGGGCGTTGTCGCGCTGGTGTAGGCCGATCGAGGGCTCGTCCAGCACGTAGAGCACGCCGGTCAGGCCCGAGCCGATCTGCGACGCGAGTCGGATGCGCTGGCTCTCGCCGCCGGAGAGCGTGCCGGAGGCCCGGGACAGGGTCAGGTAGCCGAGGCCGACGCTCCTCAGGAAGCCGAGGCGCTCGTTGATCTCCTTGAGTATCCGCTGGGCGATCTCCTGCCGCTTTTGCGTCAGATGCCGGGGCACGGCCGCGAACCACTCGCCCGCCTCCGCGACCGACATCTCGGCCACCTCGCTGATGTGCCGCTCGGCGATCTTGACCGCCAGGGCCTCGGGCTTGAGGCGGGCGCCGCCGCAGGCCTCGCAGGGCTTGGTCGCCTGGTACTTGGAAAGCTCGTCGCGGACCCAGTCGCTGTCGGTCTCCAGCCAGCGCCGCTCCATGTTGGGGATCACGCCCTCGAAGGGCTTGCGGGTCTCGTAGCTGCGCAGGCCGTCATTGTAGCGCAGGGTGACGACCTCGTCGCCGGTGCCGAAGAGGATCGCCCGGCGGACCGGCTCCGGCAGGTCGTGCCAAGGCTCGCGGGTCGAGGCCTTGAAGTGGCGGGCTAGGCTGTCCAGGGTCTGGGCGTAGTACTGCGAGGTCGAATGGGCCCAGGGCGCGATCACGCCGCCGCTCAGGCTCTTGTCGGCGTCGGGCACCACCAGGTCCGGGTCCATGTACATGGTCGTGCCCAGGCCGTCGCAGGCCGGGCAGGCGCCGAAGGGGTTGTTGAAGGAGAACAGCCGCGGCTCGATCTCGTCGATGGTGAAGCCCGAGACCGGACAGGCGAAGCGGGCCGAGAAGGTCGTTCGCTCGCCGCTGTCGGCCTCCTCGACGAAGGTCAGGCCGTCGGCGAGGTTGAGCGCGGTCTCGAAGCTGTCGGCCAGCCGCTGCTCCAGGTCCGGGCGCAGGACCAGGCGGTCGACCACGACCTCGATGTCATGCTTGCGCTTCTTGTCCAGGGCCGGGGCGTCCTCGATCTCGTGGATCCGGCCGTCGATCTTGACCCGCTGGAAGCCGCGCTTCTGCAGCTCGGCCAGTTCCTTTCGGTACTCGCCCTTGCGGCCGCGCACGATCGGCGCCAGCAGGTAGAGCCGCGCGCCCTCGGGCATCCCCATGACCCGGTCGACCATCTGGCTGACGGTCTGGCTCTCGATCGGCAGCCCGGTGGCCGGGGAGTAGGGCACGCCGACTCGGGCGAAGAGCAGGCGCATGTAGTCGTAGATCTCGGTCACGGTGCCGACCGTCGAGCGCGGGTTGCGCGAGGTGGTCTTCTGCTCGATCGAGATCGCCGGCGACAGCCCCTCGATGGAATCGACGTCCGGCTTCTGCATCAGTTCCAGGAACTGCCGGGCGTAGGCCGAGAGCGACTCGACGTAGCGCCGCTGGCCTTCGGCGTAGATGGTGTCGAAGGCGAGGGAGGACTTGCCCGAGCCGGAGAGCCCCGTGACCACCACCAGCCTGTCACGGGGCAGGTCGAGGTCGACGTTCTTGAGGTTATGCTCGCGCGCGCCGCGGACAGAGAGTCTGGCTCCGTGGAGCCCGGTTGCGTCGATCACGGATCTCGTCACCCTTCACCCTATGAGGTCGCCCTGAGCGCGCCTGTGCTGTGGTCCCGATTGCGACCCACTATGGGCGATCGCCTCCGCAAAATCGAGTGCTCTCGGCGCTCAGGCGCCAAGCTCCTGACATAGCTGGAGAGTTTTTGGAAGGCTTGGCAAGCGCCTTGGCCGCGGTATGATGTTCTATGTATGTTCTTGGTCGCGACTCGGAGGTTCCGGCGCGTCCTGCAAAGGGCTATGCAAGTTCGGCGGCTGTGGATCGTTGGTCTTTGCGCGATCCGGATGCGGTCGCTAGAGTCCGCGAAAGAATCGAGGAAGGAGCGCCGAAACATGGCGGGGAGCGTCAACAAGGTCATTCTGGTCGGCAACCTGGGGCGGGATCCGGAGATCCGCTCGACCAACGACGGCACCAAGATTGCCAACCTGTCGCTGGCCACCAGCGAGAGCTGGCGCGACCGCAACAGCGGCGAGCGGCGTGAGCGTACCGAGTGGCACCGGGTGGTGATCTTCAACGACCGCCTGGTCGACGTGGTCGAGAAGTACTTGAGCAAGGGCTCCAAGATCTACGTCGAGGGCCAGTTGCAGACCCGCAAGTGGACCGACCGCGACGGCCAGGACCGCTATACCACCGAGGTCGTGCTGCAGCGTTTCCGCGGCGAGCTCACCATGCTGGACGGCCGCGGCGGCGGCGGAGGCGGTGACTTCGGCGGCGGCCAGGACTTCGGCGGCGGTGGCCGGGATTTCGGCGGCGGTGGCGGAGCGCCCTCGGGCGGCGGCGCCGGCGACCTCGACGACGACATCCCGTTCTAGCGGACGCCCGACGCTTGCCGTTCTCTCCTCTGTCATGTCCGGACTTGATCCGGGCAGACATGTCTGCCACCGCACAGCGCTGCGGCACCTTGGATTGCCGGATCGCGCGAAGCGCCGCGCCTGGGTGCTCCGGCAATGACAGCGTGAGGGGGATGCGGGGACGTCGCGTTGTCGGCGCAGGGCCGGAGCCGAGGGAAGGCGCGCGGCCATGACCGGCGCCAGCCTCCAGCAGTCCGTCCCGTCCTCCGAGATCCGCGGCATCCTGCCGGCGCAGCGGATCGAGGCGGCGATCGCGACCGGCCAGATCGTCGCCGCGGCGCCGATCGAGGCCGATCAGGTCCAGCCGGCCAGCCTCGACCTGAGGATCGGGGCCGAGGCCTACCGGGTGCAGGCGAGCTTCCTGCCCGGGCCGGCGCACAGCGTCATGACACGGGTCGCGGCGCTGGAGATGCATCGCCTCGACCTGACCACGCCGGCGGTGCTGGAGCGGGGTTGCGTCTACATCGTGCCCCTACAGGAGTCGCTGGCGCTGCCGCCGGAGCTCTCGGCCCGCGCCAACCCGAAGAGCAGCACCGGGCGCCTCGACGTCTTCGCCCGCCTGATCACCGACCGGGGCCGGGCCTTCGAGGACATCCCGGCCGGCTACCGGGGGCCGCTCTACGCCGAGATCTCGCCGCGCACCTTCAGCGTCCTGCTGCGCGCTGGCGACCGCTTGAACCAGCTGCGCCTGATCAGCAGCGGCCCGGCGCCCGGCGATGCCCTGCTGGCCCAGGTGCACGAACAGCACAAGCTGGTCTACGCCGAGGACGACCGGCCCGAGGACCCCTTGATCTCCGGCGGGCTCTGGATGTCGCTGGACCTCGGCCTGGGCGAGGTCGTCGGCTACCGCGCCAAGCGCCACGCGCCGATCATCGACCTGGCCAAGCGGCGCCACTACGAGGTGCTCGACTTCTGGGACCCGATCCCGGCGCGCGCCGGCGGCCTGATCCTGAACCCGGACGACTTCTACATCCTGGCCTCGAAGGAGCGCATCCGCGTGCCGCCGGACTACGCCGCCGAGATGGTCGCCTACGACACCTCGGTCGGCGAGTACCGGGCACATTACGCCGGCTTCTTCGACCCCGGCTTCGGCTACGGCGAGGGCGAGATCCTGGGCACCCGGGCGGTACTCGAGGTGCGCTCGCACGAGGTGCCCTTCCTCCTGGAGGACGGCCAGGTCGTCGGCCGCCTGCTCTACGAGCCGCTGACGGAACGCCCGGCGCAGGTCTACGGCCAGGGCATCGGCTCCTCCTATCAGCGCCAGTCCCTGGCCCTGGCAAAGCAGTTCAAGGACCCCGATTCGCGCCTGCGTGACGGGTGACCGTCATGGCCCGCGAAAGGGTGCGCGGTGGCTCAAGAATTTGCCGTTGAATCAAAGGTCTGCGGGTGCTGTCCGGGCGCGGCTCGGCCATTGTTCGCACCTGCGGCAACTGCTATAAACCAGCCGGTCATCCCCTTGCGGTGCGGCCTCCCAACAGCGCCGTGTCGCGATCATCGGAACCTGCCCGGGGGCAGTTCTTCGACCTTCGCATAAGCCATCAGGAAAAGACTTCTTGGATACGCCCACGCCTTCGCCGCCTGACTTCGACGTAGAGCCGGTCACGATCGAAGACGAGATGAGGCGCTCCTACCTCGACTACGCCATGAGCGTGATCGTGGCGCGGGCGCTGCCGGACGTGCGCGACGGCCTGAAGCCGGTCCACCGCCGCATCCTCTATGGGATGAAGGAGCAGGGCAACGACTGGAACCGCGCCTACCGCAAGTGCGCGCGCATCTGCGGCGACGTCATGGGCAAATATCATCCCCACGGCAACCAGGCGATCTACGACGCCCTCGTGCGCATGGCCCAGGACTTCTCCATGCGCCTGCCTCTGGTCGACGGCCAGGGCAACTTCGGCTCGATGGACGGAGACCCGGCGGCGGCCGATCGCTACACCGAAGCGCGTCTGACCCGGGTTTCCAGCGACGGCCTGCTGGAAGACATCGACAAGGACACGGTCGAGTTCCAGGCCAACTACGACGAGACCTTGCAGGAGCCCTCGGTCCTGCCTGCCCGCTTCCCGAACCTGCTGGTCAACGGCGCCGGCGGCATCGCGGTCGGCATGGCGACCAACATCCCGACCCACAACCTGGGCGAGGTCATCGACGCCTGTTGCGCCTATGTCGACAACCCCGCGATCTCGGTCGACGAGCTGATCGACATCGTGCCCGGTCCGGACTTCCCGACCGGCGGCATCATCCTCGGCCGCGCCGGCATCCGCGAGGCCTACCACAAGGGCCGCGGCTCGGTGATGATCCGCGGCAAGGTCACCATCGAGGAGCTGCCCAGGGAGCGCTCGGCCATCGTCGTCACCGAGATCCCCTATCAGGTCAACAAGGCCCGCCTGGCGGCGCGCATCGGCGAGCTGGCGCGCGAGAAGACGATCGAGGGCATCTCGGACATTCGCGACGAGAGCAACCGCGAAGGCGTGCGCTTGGTGATCGAGGTACGCCGCGAGGCCATGCCCGAGATCGTCCTCAACCAGCTCTACCGCTACACGCCGCTGCAGACCTCTTTCGGCATCAACATGCTGGCCATCGACAATGGCCGTCCCGGCATGATGACCCTGAAAGAGATCATCGTCGCCTTCGTGCGCTTCCGCGAGGAGGTCATCACCCGGCGCACCATCTTCGAGCTGGACAAGGCGCGGGAGCGGGCCCACATCCTGGCCGGCCTGGCCATCGCGGTGGCCAACATCGACGAGGTGATCCGGCTGATCCGCGCCGCGCCCGATCCCAACGCGGCGCGCGAGGCCCTGCTGGCGCGCGCCTGGCCGGCCGAGCAGGTCGCCGATCTCATCGCCCTGATCGACGAGCCCGGGCACAAGGTGGCGGAGGACGGCACCTACCGCCTGTCCGAGGCCCAGGCGCGGGCGATCCTGGACCTGCGGCTGCAGCGTCTGACCGGCCTGGAGCGCGAGAAGATCGCCGAGGAGCTGAAGGAGCTGGCGGCGCGGATCGTCGACCTGCTGGAGATCCTCGGCTCGCGGGCGCGCCTGCTCGAGGTTCTGCGCGGCGAACTGGTCGAGATCAAGGAGCGCTTCGGCGATCCGCGGCGTACCACGATCGAGGAGATCGAGTTCGAGCACGACGTCGAGGATCTGATCCAGCGCGAGGACATGGTCGTCACGGTCACCCACAACGGCTACATCAAGCGCGTGCCGCTCTCGACCTACCGGGCGCAGCGCCGCGGCGGCAAGGGCCGCGCCGGCATGTCGACCCGCGACGGCGACTTCGTCAGCCGGGTCTTCGTCTGCTCGACCCATACCCCGGTGCTGTTCTTCTCCTCGCGCGGCATGGCCTACAAGCTCAAGGTCTACAAGCTGCCGGTGGCCTCGCCCCAGGCGCGCGGCCGGCCGATGGTCAACCTGCTGCCGCTGCAGGAGGGCGAGACCATCACCACGACCATGGCCATGCCCGAGGACGAGGACACCTGGGACGCGTTCTTCGTCATGTTCGCGACCTCGGCGGGCACGGTGCGGCGCAACCGTCTCTCGGACTTCGTCCGGGTCCAGGCCAACGGCAAGATCGCCATGAAGCTGGAGGAGGGCGCCCGCCTGGTCAGCGTGCAGACCTGCAACGAGGACCAGGACGTGCTGCTCGCCACCGCGGCGGGCAAGTGCGTGCGCTTTCCGATGGAAGACGTCCGGCTCTTCGCCGGCCGGACCTCGGCGGGCGTGCGCGGCATCAAGCTGGCCGAGGGCGATCACGTCATCTCGATGTCGATCCTCGACCACGTCGAGGTCGAGACCGAGGAGCGCGATGCCTACTTCCTGAGGGACCGGCCGGAGGACCAGCTTTCCGAGGCGGCCCTGGCGACGAAACGCAGCCTGGATCCGGCACGGGCGGAGGAGCTGGCGAGCCGGGAGCAGTTCATCCTGGCGATCGCGGAGGACGGCCTGGGCAAGCGCAGCTCCGCCTACGAGTACCGGATCACCGCCCGCGGCGGCAAAGGCATCGACAACCTGGACCTGAGCCGCGGCCGCAAGGGCGGGGATTCGCGGGTGGTCGCGGCCTTCCCGGTGGCCCAGGAGGACCAGATCATGCTGGTCTCGGACGGCGGCCAGATCATCCGGGTCGGGGTCGAGGACATCAGCCTGCAGCGCCGCGCCACCCGCGGCGTGCGCATCTTCCACGTGGCCGAGGAGGAGCGTGTGGTCTCGGTCACGCGCCTCGAAGAAGAGAACGGCCAGGAAGACAACGGCCAGGAATACGACGGCCGTGACGACGAGGCCGAGCCGGAGCCGGAGGAGGGGGCCTCATGACCCAGCGCGAGCCTCTTGTCGGCGTCTATCCGGGCACCTTCGACCCGATCACCTTCGGCCACATGGACATCATTTCGCGCGCCACGCGCGTGGTCGACCATCTGATCGTCGCGGTCGCCCACAACGCCGGCAAGGGGCCGCTGTTCTCCATCGACGAGCGGGTGCAGATGGTCCGCGAGGAGCTGGACGTTCTCGAGACCAACGACGCCCGGGTCGAGGTCCGCTCCTTCCGCAACCTGCTGATGCACTTCACCCAGGAGGTCGGCGCCCGGGTCATCGTCCGCGGCCTGCGGGCGGTCTCGGACTTCGAGTACGAGTTCCAGATGGCCTCCATGAACGCCCGCCTGGACCCCGGGGTCGAGACGGTCTTCCTCACCGCCTCCGAGCGCCAGCAGTTCATCGCCTCGCGCCTGGTCAAGGAGATCGCCGTGCTGGGCGGCGACATCAGCAGCTTCGTCAGCCCGCGAGTCGCCGCGCACGTCCGCGCCCGCTGTGCCGATCCGCGCGACGACGGTTAGAACACGACCTCATGTCATCGTGCTCTAGATCAAACTGCGTTCAATTGAGTCCAATTGAACGCAGTTTGATCTATTCCGTAGAGTTAGAGCAACTTATCCGCGTTCGAATGAACGCGGGCTGCTCTAGGTCCGCAGCCGATAGACCTCGAGCGCGGCGCTCTTGCCGCGGATCTCGAAGCGGCCGGCGAGATCCAGCTTGAAGCGGTGGTCCAGGCGCTTCGCCGTCGCGTCGCTGACCAGGATGATGACCTCCTCATCGGGGCCCAGGTCCTTGCCGAGGGCCTCCAGCCGCTGGCTGCTGTTCACCGTGTCGCCGACGATGGTGTAGTTGATCCGCCCCGGCCAGCCGATGTTGCCGACGACCACCGGTCCGGTGTGGATGCCGATCCGGAGTCGGACCGGCGGCTTGCCCTCCGCCTTGCGCCGCTGGTTGTCGGCGGTCACGGCGGCGGCCATGGCCAGGGCCGCGCGGCAGGCCCGGACCGCCGTGTCCGGCTGAGAATCTGGCGCCCCCCAAAAGGCCATGAGGGCGTCGCCGATGAACTTGTCCACGGTCCCGTCCTCGGCCTCGACGCAGGCGCCCAGCAGGCCGAAGTGCTGGTTGAGGAAGGCCGCGACCTCGGCGGCCGGGGTATTCTCGGACAGCCGGGTGAAGTCCGCGATGTCGGTGAAGAGGATGGTCAGCTCGCGCTCTTCCGAGGTCACCGCCTGCTCGCCGCCGGCCCGGATCAGTCGGGTGACGAGCCGGCGCGGGACATAGGTCTCGAAGGACCGCAGGCTGGCGAGCATGGCGTTGAAGGCCTGGGCCTGGTTGTCCAGCTCGAGCAGCCGGCTGGGGCCGAGGGTGTCGACGTGGGCGAGGTCGAGGTGGCCGATCCGTGCCGTGCCCTCGGCGACCCGCCGGATCGGCCGGGCGATCAGCCGTCCCAGGAGGAAGGCCGCCGCCACGGCCAGCACGAGGAGCGCCAGGCTCCATTCGATCGAGCGAACGAGACGGTCGACGACGTTGTCGGCGGTCAGCTGGAACCAGGCGCCGAGGTACCAGGGCTTCGACCCGTAGCCGGTGACCTCGCGGTAGACGAAGGCGTATTCCTGCTCGGCCAGCACGACGCGCACCACTTTGGCGTCGAAGCCCTCGGCGCTGAAGCCCTCGATCGGCCGGGCGTTCCAGATCTCGGGCAGGACCACGTCGCCGACGCGGTCGATGTGAACCACGGGGTTGTCCGGCGACTGCTCCGGATGGCTGGAGGTCAGGTTGGGGTGGGCAATGACCCTGTCGCGCCCCTGGAGCACGAAGGCGGTTCCATCGAGCACCGCGCTCAAATCGGCGGCCAAGGCCGAGAGATCCTGGACGGCGATCGCCACGACCAGGAAGCCGACGACCTCGCCGTCGCGGCGGAGCGGCTGGCGCAGATTGATCCTGGCCGCACCCTCGCGGAACACCAGCTCGCCCCACACGGCCTCCTGGAGCGATTCCATCTCCTCGGACGCGGCGCGGATCAGCGGATCGTCGCTGAAGTCGCCTTCCAGAACCCCGGTGGAGCCGTCCGGCCCGCGCCAGACTGCGAAGCGGCGGAAGTCCTTGTCCCAGGTGAGGAGGGCCGCGATCTGAGGTGTGCCGGCCACGGCGCCAACCAGGAGATCGCGCAGCCGTGCCCGATCCTGCAGGTCGAAGCCGCCGCTTTCGATCTGCCGGGCGATGAAGGCGGCCTGGGCTTGGGCGGGCTCCAGATGGTCGCGCAGGCTGCGGTCCATGTACTCGACGATGAGGCTGGCGACCTCGCGCAGGAGCTCATAGGTGTTCTTCCGGCTCGCCGACACCTGGATGGTGATGACCAGCACCACCGACAGCAGGACCAGGAACGCCATGCTGGCGGCCAGGACCAGCGTTACCGTGGGCCGCCAGATCCGGGCCCGGCCCTTGGCCTCCGGGATCTTGGTCAGCTGCCTGCCATCCTCCGGCATTGCCTGGTCCCCCGTAGCTATCGCGTGCCGCGACAGGGCGATCCTAGAAGATCCGGCCGCCGCCGCCTAGAGCAGCCCGCGTTCATTCGAACCCGGATAAGCTGCTCTAACTCTACGGAATAGATCAAATGATCTGCGTCTAGTTGAGGCCAATTAGACGCAGTTTGATCTGGGCACCGGCCGCGAACCGCCAAGCGCAAGGGCGAGGGTAAGGGATCTGCCGGGCTGCCCCTATCGCCGCGGTTGACCCCCGGCGCCGGGCTCCCTATGTTCCCGCCGAATCGGCGTTAAACTGCCGCCCTCGTCGGGGGCCCGTAGCTCAGTTGGTAGAGCAACTGACTTTTAATCAGTAGGTCCTAGGTTCGAATCCTAGCGGGCTCACCATGTTTTCAAGGACTTAGTGGCGGCTAACCAGGCTGTTATCCAGTTTGGTCAGTTGTGTTTTCCAAAATCCGTTCACTTCCGGTTCTTGCGCCGGCGGGCCCGCTCCACCTTCCGGGCGCTGGTGACGGCCAGCTTTCGCTTCTCTGCGCCCTTGGTGTAGTGCTCGGACATGGATAGCGTCCGGTGCGCGGCGAGGGACTGGAGCTCCTTGGATGACGCGCCGCTCTCGACCGCCTCAACCTGGGCCGCCTTGCGGAGGCCAATCGTAGCTTTCGGTCGCTGTATCGCTGCTCGGACGGCGTGAGTGGTCGTGGCACTGCCGTATCGAGGCAGCTCTGTCTTTCATGGGCCTCGGCGATCCGAACTATATGTCGTGGGGTTACATGATCGGCGCAGGCCGGACCGTCATCCGCCAGGCATGGTGGATGAGCGTTTTCCCCGGCATTGCGATCCTGATTACCGTCGTTGCGATCAACCTGGCCGGAGAGGCGCTGAACGATGCGCTGAACCCGAGAATTCTGCGCTCATGAGCCTTCTTGAGATATCGGAGGTGGCGATCCCCTCCCTGACCGAGGCGGGGCCGACCTCTGGCGGCTGGTCCTTGGCAACGAGATGCGCGCCGGACTCTGGCCTCTGGTGCAAAAGCACGGCGACGAGAAGGTTAAGAGGTCGATAGGCGTCTTGCTCAAAGGCGTCCCCGACCTTGATCGCGATGGATTTCTGAAAGCGCTCGCACAAAGAAGCACCATGCTGCGTAAATGGCAGCAGTTCTTCGCCTCCTATCCGCTCATCCTGACGGCAGTGTCCTGGCAGTTACCTTACGATTTGGGCGAGGATCAGCGCCACGATCTCGACTTCGAGGAATTCTACCGCCGGCTTGCGCCGACCACCGCGACGCCGATCCTCGGATTGCCCGGCCTCTCGGCGCCCATGGGGCTGGCGCAGTCCCGGCCGGTGGGTGTTCACCTGATCGCAGACCGCTACAGGGAGGACGTGCTTCTGGACGCGGGCGCGGTCCTGGAGCGGGCCAGCGGTCGGATCACTCCCGCCACACCGGAGAGCGGCACGGGCTGAGGCCTCAGCGCTCCCGCTTGGGTGCTCGACCGTATTGAAGAAACCCGTCGCTTCGAAATGCGGGTCTTCCAGCACGGATTCGAAGCTGTCCTGAGGCCGTCGATCCGGGGCAATTTCGGCCCGACCGGCTGCATCAGCGGCGATCACTTCCCCGATGATCGAATGGACTTCACCGCACGCCGCCTATCCATCTCGCCGTCCGCCCGACCTTGCCAAGCCGGCGGCGGACTCGTCCCGAGCCCGCCCTTGGCAGGAGCGGTTTAGGGGCGTCTATCGGCTTGTCTCCGCCCATACGGGTCACGCTCACCACGGTCGGGCCTTGGTCCGCCCGCTCCGGCGCGATCTCCTCGCAGGGCGCCAGGACGACGAGCTCGATGTCCTCGTGCGCGCGCAGGGGCGAGAGGCCGAACATCGGATAGGCGGGCTTCCCCGCGGCGTCGAAGAAGTCGCCGCTGAGGGCGACCTTGAAAGCGGGCATGGCGAGCCTCCTTCAGGCGCAGGCCTCGCGCAGGTTCCGCAGTGCGTCGGCCAGGGCGTCGCCCAGGACCCAGGCGTCGGCCGAATAGGCGATGAAGTCGAAACCCTGCTTGTAGAGCGCCGCGCCGCTGGCGACGTCGGGCACCAGCCGGCCGAGCGATTTGCCCGCCTTGCGGCCGGCGGCGATCACGGCCTCGATCGCGCCGACGAAGTCGGGATGATCGAACTGTCCGGGAATGCCGAGCGAGCAGCTCAGGTCGAAGTGGCCGACCCAGAGGCAGTCGACGCCGTCGATGGCGGCGATGGCTTCGGCGTTGCCCACGCCCTCGGCGGTCTCGATCTGGGCGAAGAGGGTGGTTCGGGCGTTCTGCGCGGCCAGTTTCTCGCCGGTCGGCCCCTCGGTGTAGCCGTCCAGCGCGGCGCGCAGGATCACGCCGCGGTCGCCGCGCGGGGTGTACTTCATGCTCCGGACGATCCGCTCTGCCTCTTCGGGCGTCGAAACCATGGGCAGCATCACGCCCTCGGCCCCGGCGTCGCAGGCGCGGGCGATGTCCTTGTAGTCCTTGGAGGGCACCCGCACGATGGTCGGCAGATCGGCCGCCTCGAAGAAGCGGAGCATGCGTTTGGTGGTCTCGATGCCGAAGCCGCTGTGCTCGGTGTCCAAGATGACGAACTCGCAGCCCGCGTTCTTGCAGATGCGGCCCATGCCGGGGGTGTCGAACTCGAAGATGAAGTGCCCCGCCTTGAGGGCGCGGGTCCGGGCCATGGCCTTGAGTCTCGCTTCGGTCATCCCTGTCCTCCCTGGGTTTTTGGCGCAGGGCGCGGCCTGAACCGCGGCCAACGACCTCCGTCCGTCGAAACGTCCTCCGACTGCGGCGCCTCGATTTCGATCGATGCGATTGCTGCCGCACGAATAAGACCTTAACCTTGGATCCGAAGATCGTCGCCGAAAGACGAGGTTTCGATGACCATCAGACTGGCAAACGAGAGCGACATCCCCTTCGTAAGGGACTGCGCCACCGCGGCCTACGAAATCTACGTCGAGCGGATGGGCAGGAAGCCCGCCCCAATGATCGCCGATTTCGCGGGCATCGTCTCAGCCGGAAACCTGCATGTCCTGGAGACCGAGGACGGGCCCGTCGGCTTTGTCATCTTCTACCCCCGCGGCGACCACCTCCACATCGAGAACGTTGCGGTCAATCCGGCGTTTCAGGGCAAAGGCCACGGGACCCGGCTGATCGAGTTTGTCGAGCGGCAGGCGAAGGAGCTGGGTTTTTCACGGGTCGAACTCTATACGAACGAGAAGATGACCGAGAACATCGCCTACTATCCCGCGCTCGGCTACGCGGAGATCGGCCGCTGGGAGGAAGACGGCTTCAATCGCGTGTTCTACCGAAAAGACTTGTGACGAGGCGCCCAGGCCTTGGACAGCCTTCGGGGAACCGCCGAGCTTATCTTGGCTGTCTGCCGGAGGTTCGAAGGTGCCGCCCTGCGGCGGCCGCGTTGCTGCGCCCAGCCTTGGCCGATGTCGAACGCAGCGACGGTCGGATGAGGTTGCATTGCAGCAAAAGCCGCTCGCCGATTACCTGAAACGCCCCGGAGACCGGTAAACCGTCGGTGAAGCATGACCCATCGCCTTGGCGCCGGCGGACCGCACAATGGACCGCGCAAGCCGCGCCTTCGCGCTCAGGCAACTAGAGGTAAACCAAGGCGTGCCAGCACTTTGAGCCCGCTGGACCGACGCCGTCTGGTCGGCTGAGGGTGCAGGCAAGGCGCGGTCGAAGTCTCAAAAAAGAGTCACGGTTCGGTTCCATGATTTTGTAGCATAGTGCAGTTGTGCAGTGCATCAAAATGGAGCGAAAATCCGGATGTTCTCTATCGCGGGCAAGCGAGCGCTCGTCGTCGGCGTCGCCAACGAGGAGTCAATCGCCTGGGGCTGTGCGCAGGCCCTGCGGGCGCAGGGTGCCGAAATCGCGCTGACCTATCTGAACCAGAAAGCGGAGCCTTTCGTGCGGCCGCTTGCGGCGCAGCTCTCGGCGCCGATCGTCGCGCCCCTGGACGTGCGGGACGACGCCCAGTTGGAAGCCCTCTTCGCCGAGATCCGGACGACCTGGGGCGCTCTCGACATCCTGCTGCACTCCATCGCCTTCTGCCCGAAGGACGACTTGCAGGGCAGGGTGGTCGATTGCTCCCGGGAGGGATTCGGCGTCGCCATGGATATCTCGGTGCATTCCTTCATGCGGATGATCCGCCTGGCCGAGCCGCTCATGCCGAACGGCGGTACGTGCATGACGGTCAGCTTCTACGGCTCGGAGAAGGTCGTCGAGCACTACGACGTCATGGGCCCGGTCAAGGCGGCCTTGGAGGCGGTCACGCGCTACATCGCCGCCGAGCTCGGGCCCAAGGGCATCTCGGTCCACGCGCTCTCGCCGGGGCCCTTGAGGACCCGCGCCGCCAGCGGCATCGATCATTTCGACGAGCTCATGGTGCGCGCGGCGGAACGCGCTCCGACGCGCCATCTGGCGACCATCGAGGACGTGGGCGCCTATGCCGCCTTTCTGGCCAGCGCCGAGGCCGCCAATGTGACCGGCGGCGTTCACTACATCGACGGCGGCTACCATGTCGTCGGCTAGTGCCGGCATCGTCGGCAGGAGAGAGACCGTAGGCCCGGCCAACGCGCACGCAGGTCTTCCGATGCCGGCCGAATCCCTCGATGCTCTGCGCCGGCAGGGCGAGCTCCTGCAGACGGCTCTGCGGACATTCTGGTCGCGCCCAACCTGGAGGCGGGCAACATGCTTGCCAAGGAGTTGACCTTCGTCGCCTATGCGGAGGCGGGCGGCCTGGTGATGGGCGCGCGTTGCCCGGTGATCCTCACCAGCCGGGCCGACGACGACGAGGCGCGGCTGGCCTCCTGCGCGGTCGCGGCTCTCTACAGCGCCTGGGTCCGCAGGTCATGAGCGGCGAGACCGTCCTGACGCTCAATGCCGGTTCCTCTTCGATCAAGTTCTCGGTCTATTCGGCCGCCGAGGAGCCACGGCTGGAAGCCCGGGGGCAGGTGGAGAACCTCGGGCCGGCGGCGCGGCTGAGGCTGCGGCGCCAGGGCGCCGCGCCGGAGTTCCGCGAGATCGGCGCCGCCGACCACACGGTGGCGCTGCAGGCGATCCTGAGCCGTACGCAAGACCTGGTCGACGGGCCGGAGGTGGCGGGCGTGGGGCATCGCATCGCCCATGGCGGTGTCGACTTCGTCGCTCCGCAAGTCCTGGACACCGAGACGCTTGCCAAGCTGCGCGCGCTGGCACCGCTCGCGCCCCTGCACCAGCCGCACAACCTGGCGGCGGTGGCGGCCGCCCAGGCGGCCTTCCCGGAAGCCCTGCAGATCGGCTGTTTCGACACCGCCTTCCACCGCGGCCATCCCTGGGTGAACGACACCTTCGCCCTGCCGCGGCGCTACTACGACGAAGGCGTCCGCCGCTATGGCTTTCACGGGCTGTCCTATCACTTTGTCATCGGCGAGCTTGCCCGCTGTGCGCCGGAGGTCGCTGCCGGGCGCGTCGTCGTCGCCCATCTCGGAAACGGCGCCTCCATGTGCGCCATCAGAAACGGCCGCAGCGTCGCTTCGACCATGGGGTTCTCCGCGCTCGACGGCCTGCCCATGGGTACGCGCTGCGGCCAGCTCGATCCCGGAGTGATCCTCTATCTGATGGAGCGGGAGGGCATGACGGCACCCCAGATCGCCGATCTGCTCTACCGCGAAAGCGGCCTTCGGGGCCTTTCCGGCCTGTCGCACGACATGCGGACGCTGGAAGCGTCCGATTCGCCGGAGGCCGCGCAGGCGATCGACTACTTCGTCTTTCGGATCCGGCGTGAGCTGGGCGCCATGGCAGCCGTGCTCGGCGGGATCGACGCGCTGGTCTTCTGCGGCGGTATCGGCGAAAACTCGGCGGCCCTCCGCGCCCGGGTCTGCGCGGAGATGGCCTGGCTGGGCATCGAGATCGACGAGGCGCGCAACGCCGGGAATGAACGCGATATCGGCACCGGCAAGGTGCGGGTGATGATCATCCCGACCGACGAAGAACGGGTCATCGCACGCGCGGTCACCGCTGCCCTCTCGGCCCGGTGACCGGGCCGGGCCCCGCTCTCAGCCGTGGTGCTGGGCGCCCAGCCCCTGGAACATCGTGCGGGCGTCGGCCGTCGAGCGTTCGCCGAGGTGGGCGTAGCTGGTCTCGATCCAGTCGCCGGCCGCCGCGCGGCCGATCTCGAAGAGGTGCAGCAGGAAGTCCCACTCGGCGTTGAGCTTGGAGGAGGCGCCCAGCGGCATGATCTCCTCCTGCGCGTCGATCAGGTGGATGTGCAGGCGGCGGTAGTCCTTGGGATCGAGCTTGCCTTCCTCCAGCAGCCGCTTGACGAAGTCGATGGCGCGCAGCTCCTTCAGCAGGCTGCTGTTGAAGGTGATCTCGTTGACCCGGTTGAGGATCTCCCGCGCCGTGCGCGGCGTGCCCTTGCGCTCCACCGGGTTGATCTGGACGATCACGATGTCGTCGGAACGGCATTCCTCGTAGAAGGGAAAGAGCACCGGGTTGCCCATGTAGCCGCCGTCCCAATAGGGCACGCCGTCGATCTCGACCGCGTGGAACATGAAGGGCAGGCAGGCCGAGGCCATGACCATGTCGCAGGTCAGCTCCTGGCGGTTGAAGACCTTGACCCGGCCGGTCTCCACGTTGGTCGCCGAGACCAGGACCTTCATCTTGTCGCAACTGCGGACGAGGTCGAAGTCGACCACCTCTTCGAGGATGCCCTTGAGCGGGTTGAGGCCGAAGGGATTGACGTCGTAGGGCGAGGTCACCCGGTTCAGCAGGTCGAAGAAGACGTAGCTGGGGCTGTTGTCGAGACTCCAGTTGCCCATGAAGACGTCCAGCGGCCCGCGCTGGATCGGGCTCATGCGCCCGGCGTCGCTGACCGCCTTCCAGAAGCGCTGCAGGGCCTCGCGGGCGCCCTCCTCGCCGGCGCGCATCAGGCCGTCGGCCGCGACCACGGCGTTCATCGCTCCGGCAGAGGTGCCGCTGATCGCCTCGATGTGGACGCGCCCGTCCTCCAGCAGGCGGTCGAGGACGCCCCAGGTGAAGGCGCCATGGGCACCGCCGCCCTGCAGCGCGAGGTTGACCGGCTTCTTGTTGCCGGCCGGCTTGTCCTGACCCTTGGTGTTGGGGGGCTTGCCGTTGGACGTCTTGCTGCGGCGGGTCGCCATGGTTCCTCTCCCTTGGTGTCGGCGGGCTTCAGTGCGCGGTCCAGCCGCCGTCCACGGGGAGCGCGGTACCGGTTATCTGCGCGGCCTGATCCGAGCAGAGGAAGACGGCCAGCGCGCCGAGCTGCTCCACGGTCACGAACTGCTTGGTCGCCTGGGCGGCCAGCAGCACGTCGCGGACCACCGCCTCCTCGCTGATGCCCCGGGCCTTGGCCGTATCGGGGATCTGCGTCTCGACCAGCGGGGTCAGGACGTAGCCCGGACAGATCGCGTTGCAGGTCACGCCGAACTCCGCGGCCTCCAGGGCCACGGTCTTGGTCAGTCCCAGCATGCCGTGCTTGGCCGCCACGTAGGCGGACTTGAAGGGCGAGGCGACCAGGCCGTGCGCCGAGGCGATGTTGACGATGCGGCCCCACGTCCGCTCCTTCATGCCGGGCAGCGCGAGGCGGGTGGTGTGGAAGGCGCTGGAGAGGTTGATCGCCAGGATAGCGTCCCACTTCTCCGTCGGGAACGCCTCGATCGGGGCGACGTTCTGGATCCCGGCGTTGTTGACGACGACGTCGACCGAGCCGAAGCCGGCAGCGGTCGAGGAGACGAGGTCCTCGATCGCCTCGGGCTTCGACATGTCGGCGCCGTGGTAGGCGACCTTCACGCCGTGCCGCGCCTCGAGGCCCGTCCGGGTCGCCTCGATCTCGTCGGCATCGCCGAAGCCGTTCAGCATCACGTTCATGCCGGCGCCCGCCAGGGCTTCGGCGATGCCGAGCCCGATGCCGCTGGTGGATCCGGTGACGATGGCGTTCTTTCCCTGAGTCATGGGTCTCTCCCTCGGGTTGCGGCCGGTCGGGTCTTGGCGCGCCGGGCCTTGCGGGTGGTGCCGGCGGGCGGCGGTCAGCTTTCCTTCTTCGACGCCCCGCCCTTCGGCTTGGCCGCCTCGGACTTCGCCTCGCCGACGGCATGCTCCAGGCGCTCCTGGAACAGGTCCCAGGTGGACTGGTTCATCTCGTTGGCCCAGTCGAAGGCGATCCGCAGATGCTCGAGGCCCCGGGCCAGGGAGCGCTCGAAGCAGCGGAGATGGGCGTCGGTCGCGGTCGGATCGGCGCCTCGCGCGGCGACCTCCTTCAGGACCAGTGTGAGGTCGTCGAAGGTCTCGCGCAATGCCGCGCCCTGCCGGGTGACCAGGGTGTGGGCGCCGCGCAGGGCCACGTCGTTGATCCGGCCCAGGTATTCGACGTTGAGGTTCTGGTCTTCCATGACGCGGTCGATGTTGCCGGCCGAGCCGAGGAAGAGCTTCTGCAAGGTCTCCTGCATCTCGGCGAAGCCTTGCACGTGCAAGGCGGGGTCGGTCTTCGGGTTCATCGTGAGCCTCCTGATGAGTCGGCGGGTTCGGCAGTTAGACGCAGGCTAGCGCCGGATCGTTACGGCCCTGCGGTCGTCGGCGCCGATCGGGCCGATCGCAGCCGACTTGGCGAGGGAGTCGTCGATTTGCGCCGTAACCTCGCCCGGTACTCCGGCATCTTAAGGGGCGCCACAGCAATGAAACGCAGCGCCCCCAAGGTGCCGCCCGATGGCGGCCGGGCTCGAGGCAAGGCCAAGGAAGCTTGAGATTCAGCGATACCAGTGAGTTCGAAGGAGATCACTATGTCGAACACCCCACAGCGGACGCGTGGTCCGAAAGGGCGCCGCCCGGCGGTGCTGCTTGCCGCCGTCGTCGCCGTCGTCGCCGGCGTCCTGGCCTTGCCTGCAGCGCCGGCAAGCGCACATGAGGAAGTCATTCCCCTGCTGGAGAAGCGCGGCGACGGGCCCGAGGTCTGGGCCTGGCTGAAGTCGGTCCTCGTGTCGCCCGCGCAGGCCGCGACCGAGTTCAAGGGGCCGACCAAGCCCAAGGGCATCTCGGTCAAGGACCTCGGAAAGTTCGGCCTCGGCAAGGAACTGGCCGGGATGGAAGGCCGCGACGTCCGGGCGCGCCTCTGGACCATGAAGCCGGGCGGCATCGTGCCGACGCACGGCCACAAGGACCGTCCGGCGCAGATCTACGTGCTCTCGGGCGAGGTCGTCGAGCACCGCAGCGACACCGACACCCCGCACGTCTACAAGAAGGGCGACCTTTCCCTCGAGGCGGAAGGCGTCGTCCACTGGTGGGAGAACACGGGCGACGAGACGGTCCTGCTGCTCGCGGTCGATGTCTTCAACACCCGGCGCTGAGCTCGCGGGCCACGCGGGCCGAGGCCCGGTTCCCTCGATCCAACAGGAGAAATCCATGACGTCCTTCCGTACCCAACCGCGGGCCTTCGGGCTCGCCGCCGCCCTGCTCGCGCTGACCCTCGCGGCGCCGGCCGGCGCGGACTCCACCAAGGAGATATCCGGCCTGACCGGTCCCAAGGCGCCGGTCGGCGTGGCGATCAAGGAGCTCGGCGCGATCAAGCTGGGCCCCGAGTTCCCCCAGATCCCCGAGGCGGCCGACTACCTGATGCGCGGGCGCTACGTGACCGTGCAGGCCGGCGGCATCGTGCCGATCCACAGCCACAAGGACCGGCCGGCCATCACCTACGTCATCGAGGGCGAGATCGTCGAGCATCGCAGCGACCAGGAGGGCCCGATCCTGCGCAAGGCCGGCGAGGTCACGATCGACGACGACGCCATCGCGCAGTGGTGGGAAAACAAGACCGACCAGCCGGTGACCATGTTCGTGGTCGACTTTCTCGATCCGAAGAAGACGGCCGGGCATTGAGCCGGCTCGCCGCCACCCTGATGGCCGCCCTGGCGCTGAGCACGGCGCCGGCGGCGGCCGCGCCGCGAGAGATCCACCTTCAGTCGAACTTCCCGCCGCTGTTCTTCGAAGGGGCGCCGCCCGGCGGCGCGCATCCGATCGGCGGCCTCGGCTACCGCTTCGTGGAGATCGCCAACCAGGCGCTGGCGCACCTCGACCTGCGCCTGGTCTTCCACGTGCCCGGCCAGGTCCATCCCGCGGACGCCGGCGCGGTCGAGCCGCCGTTCGTCAAGCTCGCGGAGCGCTTCGGGACGGTCTACGCCGCCGTCGCCGCCGGGGCGGCGGGCGGCGGGGCCGACATCGGGATCGGGATCGGCAACCAGAACGGCTTTCCCTTCGGCGAGCTCTACGTCGCCGGGCTGCCCTTCGGCCTGGAGGCCGAGGAGTTCGCCGGCTACCTCTACGGCGGCGGCGGCCTGGCGCTGCACCAGGAGATCTACGACCGGCACTTCGACGGCAAGATCAAGATCCTGCCCATCGCCCTGACCACGACCCAGGGCGGCGGCTGGTTCCCGGAACCTCTGCCGAACCCTGACGGCGATCCGGCGCTGAGCGACGAGGCCGCCATGGCCGCGCTCTGCCGCAAGCCCTGGATCGTCCGCTGGCCGGCGCCTAGCTCCAAGGGCTGGGAGCTGGCCTGCGCCCGGGTCGGCGTGCCGGCCGCCTTCATCGGCCCCGAGACCCGCTGCGCCGATCCGCGCAGCCCCTGTCCGGCGCCGGACAACCCCGAGGCCCGGACCATCGACCGCCTGACCTTCGGCGGCTTCGTGCCCGGCGCGCCGCCGCACGGCTTCCTTCTGAACGGCAACATCGACGCCTACGAGCTCAACATGCCCTTCACCGAGGTCCAGATGATCAAGATGACCCTGGGGCAGAGCGCGCTCGCCGACGAGGCGGCGGACCTGCGGCCGGTGATCTCGCGCGCGCCCTACTACTACGGGCAGACCTGGCACCAGCCCCTGACCTATGTCGAGCTGGTGATCAACCGCGCGTTCTGGGCGGAGCTGCCGGAGCCGGCGCGCCGGATCATCGAGACCGCGGCCCAGCGCGCGACCCTGGAGAACTGGGCGGTGAGCCTCAGCCGGCAGGGGGAGGGGATCGAGCTCCTGAAGGCCAACGGCGCCGTGGTCCTGCGCTGGCCCGAGGGCCTGCTGCGCCTTCTGCGCGCGGCCAGCGACGACTATCTTGACCAGCGGGCCGCGGAGCTGGCGGCCCAGGGCGACGACACCTACCGCCGGGCGCTCATGCACATGCGTGCCTACCAGCGCCGCCAGGCGACCTACGCCGACTTCGGCGACCTGAACCAGGGACAGGCCGGGCTGCCGGCGTCGCCGGGCGGTAACTGAAGCGCGCTAGGCTGGGATTCGCCCGCAATCGGCGGCAAGGAGCATCCCGAGGATTTACGACATGGCACAACCGACCGTGAACGCCGCCCGGATCGACGCCGGGCCCGGGGAGGGGAAGGGCGCCCTGATGCGGGGCTTCGTCATCGGCCTGATCAGCTTCCTGACCCTGATCGACCTCTTCGGCTCCCAGGCGCTGCTGCCGTCCCTGACCCTGGCCTACGGCGTCGACGCCGCCACCATGGGCTTCGCGGTCAACGCCAGCACGATCGGCATGGCGGTCGCGGGGCTGGCGGTCGCCCTGTTCAGCCGGCACCTGGACCGCAAGACCGGGATCTGGGTCAGCCTGGCGCTGCTCGCGGTCCCGACGGCGCTGCTCGGGGTGACCCAGGACCTCACCACCTTCACCCTGCTGCGGATCGCCCAGGGCGTCTTGATGTCGGCCGCCTTCACCCTGACCATGGCCTACCTGGCCGAGGAGTGCACGGCGGCCGAGGCCACCGGCGCCATGGCCGCCTACATCACCGGCAACGTGGCGAGCAACCTCTTCGGCCGCCTGATCGCGGCCAGCTCGGCCGACCTGCTCGGCCTGTCCGAGAGCTTCTATCTCTTCGGGCTGCTCAACCTCGCCGGCGCGGGCCTCGCCTTCTTCTACCTCGGGCGCACGACCCGGCGCGAGGTGACCGGCACGCCGCCGTCGCCGCTCACCGTCTGGGGCATCCACCTGCGCAACCCGGCCCTGCAGGCGAGCTTCGCGATCGGCTTCCTGATCCTCTTCGCCTTCATCGGCGTCTTCACCTACGTCAACTACGTCCTGGCGCGGCCCCCGCTCTCGCTGTCGCCGGTCGCTCTCGGCTTCGTCTACCTGGTCTTCCTGCCGGCGATCTTCACCACGCCCATGGCCGGCCGGATGGTGGCGAAGTTCGGCGTGCGGCGCGCCTTCTACCTCTCGATGGCGGTCGCCGGGGTCGGCCTGGCCCTGCTGGTCCTGCCCAGCCTGCCGCCCGTGCTGCTCGGCCTGACCCTGGTCGGCGTCGGCACCTTCTGTGCCCAGGCGGCGACCACGGCCTTCGTCGGCCGGGCCGCGACCGCGGACCGGGCCGCGGCCAGCGGCCTCTACCTGGCGTCCTACTACCTGGGCGGCCTGGCCGGCAGCCTGGTCCTGGGCCGGGTCTTCGACGGCCTGGGCTGGGAGGCCGCCGTCCTCGGCGTCGCGATCGCCATCGCCCTGTCCTGCGCCCTGGCGACCCGCCTGGTCGTCAGGGACGAGGCGCCTGCGACAGCCTAGCCCGCAAGGATAAACGTTGAGGTCCGAGAGGTTTACGCGAGACCCTTGACACCGTTGATGAAGAGGCGGGTGGCCAGGTCGGCATAGTCGTCCAGGCTGAGTGGGCCGTCCTTGCGGAACCAGGTGAAGTGCCAGTTGAGCATGCCGAGCAGGGACATGGTCACCGGCTTGATCAGCTTCGGCGCGGCGCCGAGGGCCGGGTTCAGCGCCGCCACCGCGGCGGCGAAGATCGCGACGATCTCGCGCTCCAGGGCGCGGATGCGGCCTTGCTGCTCGGGCGCCAGGACGCCGAGCTCGCTGAGCAGCACCTTGTGCTTGGCGTCCGAGTCCCGATAGGCCTCGAGCAGGGCGGTGATCAGGGCGCGCAGCCGCGCCTCCGGCTCGGCCCCGGGGGCGTCGGCCGCCTGCACGGCATCGCGCAGCATGCGGATGTGGTCGTGCAGGATGTCGAAGAGGATCGCCTCCTTGCTCTCGTAATAGTGATAGATCCAGGCCTTGGAGGCGTTGCACTCGCGCGACAGGGTCGAGATCGAGGTCCGCGCGAAGCCGTGGCGGGCGAAGAGCCCCGCGGCCCGGTCCAGGATCTCCTGGCGGCGGTCGTCGTAGGCCTCGGAGCGGACGCGGGCCATGGGTCAGCCGGCCCTTGTGGCGGTAGGGCACTGAAAGGGGTGAGGGGGGAACACCGGTGTAGTGACAAGAAAACTCATAGTATGTGTCACTACGCCTGGCCCCGCAGGTCGATGACCCGGCGGGCCTTGCCGGCGGAGCGTTCGACCTGGCCGGAGTCGGTGACCCGGATCTCGGCGCTGATCCCGACCAGGCTCTTGATATGGTGGGCCAGCTCCCTGGCCCGGGCGTCGCGGCCGGGACCCTCGGGCAGGTCGGGGCGGGCCTCGACCAGAACGGTCATCTCGTCCAGGCGATCCGCCCGGCGCAGCTCGATCTGGTAGTGCGGGGCGAGGCCCTGGCACTTCAGGATCATCTCCTCGATCTGGGTCGGGAAGACGTTGACTCCGCGCACGATCATCATGTCGTCGCTGCGGCCGGTGACCTTCTCCATGCGCCGCAGGCTGCGCGCCGTGCCCGGCAGGAGGCGGGTCAGGTCCCGGGTCCGGTAGCGGATCACCGGCATGGCCTCCTTGGTCAGCGAGGTGAAGACCAGCTCGCCCATCTCGCCGTCGGGCAGGACCTCGCCGGTCACCGGATCGATGATCTCGGGATAGAAGTGGTCCTCCCAGACGTGCAGGCCGTCCTTGGTCTCGACGCATTCGTTGGCGACCCCGGGGCCCATGACCTCCGAGAGTCCGTAGATGTCGACCGCGTGCATGTCGAAGGTCTGCTCGATCTCGCGGCGCATGGCTTCGGTCCAGGGCTCGGCGCCGAAGATGCCGACCTTGAGGGAGCAGGCGCGGGGGTCGAGGCCCTGCTTCCGGAACTCGTCCAGGATCGAGAGCATGTAGGAGGGCGTGACCATGATGACGTCGGGCTCGAAGTCGCGGATCAGCTGGACCTGGCGTTCGGTCATGCCGCCGGAGACCGGGATCACGGTGCAGCCCAGCTTCTCGGCACCGTAGTGGGCGCCCAGGCCGCCGGTGAAGAGGCCGTAGCCGTAGGCGACGTGGACCTTGTCGCCGCGCCGGCCGCCGGCGGCGCGGATCGAGCGCGCCATGACCTGGGCCCAGGTGTCGACGTCGTTCCGGGTGTAGCCGACCACCGTGGGCTTGCCCGTGGTGCCGGAGGAGGCGTGGACCCGCACCACCTGCTCCCGCGGCACCGCGAACATGCCGAAAGGGTAGTTGTCGCGCAGGTCGGCCTTGGTGGTGAAGGGGAACTGCGCCAGGTCTTCGAGCGATACCAGATCGTCGGGGTGCACCCCCTTGGACTCGAACGCCTTCCTGTAGTGTGGCACGTTGTCGTAGGCGCGGCTCAGGCTGATTCGCATCCGCTCGAGCTGCAACGCGGCGATCTCGTCCCGCGAGGCCTTCTCGATGTGCTCCAGGTCCGCCCGCTGCGGCGTCAGATCTTCCATGGCGCTCTCCCTCGTCCTCCGATGTGGACGGAGGCTTCTTTTCTGGTTGCGGTATCGTTGCAGGTGGTCCCCACGCTCATGTCATCCCCGGATCAAGCCCGGGGATGACAGCGAGTGGAGCCGAGGCGTCGGCGCAATGTCCGAAAGCCCGAGGCACGCCTCACGCCCGCTCCAGCAGGACTGCGATGCCCTGGCCGACGCCGATGCACATGGTGCAGAGGGCGCGCCGGGCGCCGCGCTCCTTCAGCTCCAGCGCCGCGGTCAGGGCCAGTCGGGCGCCGCTCATGCCCAGGGGATGGCCGAGCGCGATGGCGCCGCCGTTGGGGTTCACGTGCGCGGCGTCGTCGGGCAGCCCGAGCTGGCGCAGCACGCCCAGAGCCTGGGACGCGAAGGCCTCGTTGAGCTCGATCACGTCTATCTCCTGGAGCCTGACCCCGGCCCGGTCGAGCAGCTTCTCGGTCGCCGGCGCCGGGCCCATGCCCATGATCCGCGGCGGCACCCCGGCGGTGGCCATGGCCGTGACCCTGGCGATGGGATCGAGGCCGTGCCTCTCGGCCGCCTCGGGCGAGGCGATCAGCAGGGCCGCGGCGCCGTCGTTGACCCCGGAGGCGTTGCCGGCGGTCACCGAGCCGCCCTCGCGGAAGGGCGCCTTCAGCGCCGCCAGCTTCTCCAGGCTGGTCGCCCGGGGATGCTCGTCGCGCGCGACCAGGAGCGGGTCGCCGCGGCGCTGCGGGATCGAGACCGGGACGATCTCCCTGGCCAGGCGGCCGTTCTCCTGGGCCGCCGCGGCCCGCTCCTGGGAGCGCAGGGCGAAGGCGTCCTGGTCCTCGCGGGCGATCTGGAACGCCTCGGCGACGTTCTCGGCCGTCTCGGGCATGGAATCGATGCCGTAGCGGGCCTTGATCGTCGTGTTGACGAAGCGCCAGCCGATGGTGGTGTCGAAGATCTCGGCCTGGCGGGAGAAGGCGGTCTCGGCCTTGCCCATCACGAAGGGCGCGCGGCTCATCGACTCGACGCCGCCGGCGATCACGACCTCGGCCTCGCCGCACTTGATCGCCCGCGCGGCGCTGCCGACCGCGTCGAGGCCGGAGCCGCAGAGCCGGTTGAAGGTCGCCCCCGGCACGCTTTCCGGCAGGCCGGCCAGGAGGCCAGCCATGCGGGCGACGTTGCGGTTGTCTTCGCCGGCCTGGTTGGCGCAGCCCAGCAGCACCTCGTCCACCGCCTCGCCGGGCAGGCCCGGCAGCGTCTCCATCAGCGACTTGATGGCGAATCCGGCCAGGTCGTCCGGGCGGACCGGGGCCAGGGCGCCGCCGTAGCGGCCGATCGGCGTGCGCACGCCGGCGCAGATGTAGGCCTCGCGCATCAGGTCGTCTCCTTGTTCTGCTTCATTCTGCTTCTGCCGGTTCCGGGACCAGGTGCCCCTTGATCGTCCGCGAATGGCCGCGGAACTCGGCGATCGGCTTGCCGTCCTGGTTCTCGACCCGGATGTCGTAGATGCCGCTGCGTCCGTTGAGCGCGCGCTCCTCGGCGCGGGCGGTGAGGCGGTCGCCCAGCTTCGCCGGCGCCAGGAAGGTGACGCTGCAGTGCTGCGCCACGGTCACCTTGTTGTAGGCGTTGCAGGCGAAGGCGAAGGCGGAATCGGCCAGGGTGAAGATCAGCCCGCCGTGGCAGATCTCGTGGCCGTTGATCATGGTCTCGGTGACGGTCATGGACAGCGTCGCGGTCCCCGGCCCGACGGCGTCCAGGCTCATGCCCAACGCCTGGGAGGCGCGGTCGTCCCGCCACATGGCCTCGGCGCAGCGGCGGGCGAGCTCGTCGGGGGTGACGGTCATGTGAGCCCTCTCTGGAGAAACGTTGCTCCGCTGGAACACTCTTCCTCGCTGTCATGCCCGGACTTGATCCGGGCATCCATGGTGCCGACGGCTCGATGGGCCCCCGGGTCGCGCGTAAGCGCCCCGGGGATGGCAGAGGAATGGGCGGAAGATCGGTGCATTGCGAGCGACACCTTCACCGTCCCTGGAACACCGCCGCGCGCTTCTCCATGAACGCGGCCACGCCCTCGCGGTAGTCGGCGCTGCGGCCGGCCTCGCGCTGCAGGTCGCGCTCGAGGTCGAGCTGCGCGTCGAGGTCGTTGTCCAGCGAGGCCTGGATCGCCTGCTTGCTCTTGGCCAGGCCGGCGGTCGGCTGGGTCGCCAGGTGGGTCGCCAGCTTGCGTGCCTCCTCCATCAGGGCCTCGTCGTCGACGGCGCGCCAGATCAGGCCCCAGGCCTCGGCCCGTTCGGCGGTCAATGGCTCGCCGAGCAGCGCCAGGCCCTTGGCCCGGGCTTCGCCGACCAGGCGGGGCAGGCTGTAGGTCCCGCCGCTGTCCGGAACCAGGCCCAGGCGGCAGAAGGCCTGGACGAACTTGGCCGACCGCGCGGCCAGGACGATGTCGCAGGCCAGCGCGATATTGGCCCCGGCGCCGGCGGCCACGCCGTTGACCGCGCAGACCACCGGCAAGGGCAGGGCGCGGAGCTTGCGAATCAAGGGGTTGTAAAAATTTTCTAACGTATGGCCGAGGTCGACGTCGCCGGAGACGTTGCGGTCGCCCAGGTCCTGGCCGGCGCAGAAGCCGCGCCCGGCCCCGGTCAGGAGCAGGGCGCGGACGCTCGAGTCGGCCTCGGCGCGCTCCAGCACGGCGCGCAGCGCCAGGTGCATCTCCTCGTTGAAGGCGTTCAGCTTGTCCGGGCGGTTGAGGGTGACGACGGCGACGCCGCCGCCGATCTCGCTGAGAACGCTCGATTCCTTCGTCATCGACACCGAACCTCCACACGCCTCCCATCGCTCATGTCACGCTTTGGTCGCTTCACAGGCGCGATCGCGTGACAAAGCTCTTGAAATGACCGACCGGTCGGTTAATTATTCTCGGGCAAGCGGGAGCTGTCAATCGGCCAAAAAAACGCCGCCCGCGGCATCGGATGGGGCCGCGGCGGGCCGTTATCGAGGGAGAGCCATGAGCACATTCTACGAGGCGCACCGCGGTCTGCTCGAGCAGGCGCTCGAGGCGATCGGGAAGCGCGGTTACTGGAGCGCCTATCCCGAATCGCCCAGCAAGCGGGTCTACGGCGAAACCGCGCCGCAAGACGGGGAGGCGGCTTTCAAGGCGTTGCTCGACCGGCCCTTCGAACTGGACCAGCCGGGCGCCGATTCACGGGTCGGCGCGGAACGCTCGCCCTACGGTTTCGACCTCGGCATCACCTATCCCAAGGCGTCGGTCGAAGACCTCGTCTCCGCTTCGCGGGGCGCGGCGGCGGGCTGGTCCTCGGCGACGCCCGAAGACCGCGCCGGGGTCTGCCTGGAGATCCTGCAGAGGGTGAACCAGCGCAGCTTCGAGTTGGCTCACGCGGTGATGCACACAACAGGCCAGGCCTTCGTCATGGCCTTCCAGGCCGGCGGTGCGCACGCCCAGGACCGGGGTCTCGAGGCGGTGGCCTACGCCTACCAGGAGATGGCGCGGGTGCCGCGCGCCGTGCTCTGGGAGAAACCCCAGGGCAAGCACGATCCCCTGCGCCTGGACAAGAGCTACCGGATCCTGCCGCGCGGCATCGGCCTGGTGATCGGCTGCTCGACCTTCCCGACCTGGAACGGCTATCCCGGGCTCTTCGCCAGCCTGGCGACCGGCAACACGGTCGTCGTCAAGCCCCATCCCGGCGCCATCCTGCCTCTGGCAATCACCGTGAAGATTGCCCGCGAAGTGCTTGAAGAGGCGGGCTTCGACCCCAACGTCGCGCTGCTGGCCGCAGACAGCGCCGAGGCGCCGGTCACCAAGGAACTGGCGACCCATCCGGCGGTCGCGATCATCGACTTCACCGGCGGCCCGGCCTTCGGCGACTGGGTCAAGGCCAACGCCGGGGGGGCTCAGGTCTACACCGAGCAGGCCGGGGTCAACTCGGTGGTCATCGACTCCACCGACAACTTCAAGGGCCTCTGCCAGAACCTCGCCTTCTCGCTCAGCCTCTATTCCGGCCAGATGTGCACGGCGCCGCAGAACCTCTACGTGCCCGAGGGCGGCATCGAGACCGAGGACGGCCACAAGTCCTTCGACGAGGTCGCCCAGGGCCTGGCCACCGCGGTCGACAAGCTGCTCGGCGACCCGGAGCGGGCGGCCGGGGTGCTGGGTGCGGTCCAGAACCCGGCGACCCTGGAGCGGGCGCAGACGCTCGCGGCCGAGGCCGGGCCGGCCCTGATCCGGGCGCCGCAGGCCGCGGAAGTGCCCGGGTTCGCCGAGGCCCGGACCCTGAGTCCGGCCCTGATCAAGGCCGATGCGGCGCAGGGCGGCGCCTTTGCCCAGGAATGCTTCGGCCCGGTCGCCTTCGTCATCGCCACGAAGGACACGGCACAGTCCATCGCCGAGGCGGCGGGCCTTGCGTCCGAGAAGGGCGCGATCACCGCGGCCGCCTATTCGACCGACGACGCCGTGCTCGACGAGGCGGCGGAGGCCTTCGGCAACGCCGGCGTGTCCCTGTCCTGCAACCTGACCGGCGGCGTCTTCGTCAACCAGTCGGCGGCCTTCAGCGACTACCACGTCAGCGGCGCCAACCCGGCGGGCAACGCCTGCCTGACCGATGCCGCCTTCGTCGCCAACCGCTTCCGGGTGGTGGCGCAGCGGCGGCCGCACGCGGCCTGACGCGGGAGACGGTTCCGTGGCCCGCGTCTACGCCCTCGACGGCCTGACCCCGGCGGTCGATCCCAGCAGCTTCGTCCATGCGACGGCGGTGCTGATCGGCGACGTCATCATCGGGCGCGGCTGTTACGTCGGGCCGGGGGCGGTGCTGCGCGGCGACATCGGCCGCCTGGTGATGGAGGACGGGTCGAACCTGCAGGACAACTGCGTCGTGCACTGCTTTCCCGGGCGCGACAGCGTGATCGAGGCCGACGGCCACGTCGCCCATGGCGCCGTGCTGCACGGCTGCACGGTCAAGCGCAACGCCATGGTCGGGATGAACGCGGTGGTGATGGACGGCGCGGTGATCGGCGAGGACAGCTTCGTCGGTGCCCTGGCCTTCGTGAAGGCCGGTTTCGAGGTTCCGCCGCGCCACCTGGTCGCCGGGGTTCCGGCCAAGATCGTCCGCGAGTTGAGCGCCGAGGAGATCGATTGGAAGGCGCGCGGAACCCGCGAATATCAGATCATTGCCCAGCGTTGTTTGACCGGTTTGAAAGAAGCGCGACCGCTGGAGAAGCCGGAAGCGAACCGCCCGCGTTTCGACGCGAGCGACCTTTTGCCCTTGATCGACACCAAGGCGGGCGAGGGGGACTGAAGGGGCCCGGCATGGACTCCGGGCTGGACGAGGCAAACGCGGCAGCCATGACCGCGAGAGGCAAAACACGGAGGGAGCGAATGTCCGCAAAACGCAGCTTGATGGCCCTGATCGCCGCCGTGGCGGCTCTGGCCGTGACGGCGGGCGGCCCGGGTACGGCCTGGGCCGAGATCAAGATCGGCTCGGTGCTGTCGGTGACCGGCCCGGCGTCCTTCCTCGGAGATCCCGAGGAGAAGACGCTGAAGATGTACGTCGACAAGATCAACGCCGCGGGCGGCGTGCTCGGCGAGAAGCTCGAGCTGGTGATCTACGACGACGGCGGCGACGCCAAGAAGGCCCGGACCTTCGCCACCCGCCTGATCGAGGAGGACGAGGTCGTCGCCATGGTCGGCGGCTCGACCACCGGCACCACCATGGCCATGGTGCCGCTCTTCGAAGAGGCCGAGATCCCCTTCATCTCGCTCGGCGGCGCGGTGGTCATCACCGACCCGGTCAAGGACTTCGTCTTCAAGACCCCGCACAGCGACCGCATGGCCTGCGAGAAGATCTTCGAGGACATGAAGGCCAGGGGCATCAGCAAGATCGGCATGATCTCGGGTACCGGCGGCTTCGGCAAGTCGATGCGCGGCCAGTGCCTGGACGTGGCCGGCAGCTACGGCATCGAGGTCATCGCCGACGAGACCTACGGTCCCAAGGACAGCGACACGACCCCGCAGCTGACCAACATCAAGAACACGGCGGGCCTGCAGGCCGTGGTCAATCCCGGCTTCGGCCAGGGACCGGCGATCGTGACCCGCAACTATGCCCAGCTCGGTATCTCGGTGCCGCTCTACCAGAGCCACGGCGTCGCCTCGAAGTCCTTCATCAAGCTGGCCGGCGCGGCGGCCGAGGGCGTGCGCCTGCCGGCCGCGGCCCTTCTGGTCGCGGACAAGCTGCCGGACGGCGATCCGCAGAAGAAGGTGGTGTCCGACTACAAGGCCGCCTTCGAGGCCGAGTGGAACCAGCCGGTCTCGACCTTCGGCGGCCACGCCTACGACGGGCTCCTCCTGCTGGTCGAGGCGATGGAGCGCGCCGGCTCCACCGACGGCAAGGCGGTACGCGACGCGCTTCGCGAGACCAAGGGCTTCATGGGCACGGCCGGCCTGGTCAACATGTCGGCGGAGGATCATCTGGGGCTCGACCTCAGCGCCTTCCGCATGCTCGAGATCCGTAACGGCGACTGGGCCCTGGTGGAGTAGCGTCGCGGACGGCGGGGGCCGGCGTTCTCACCTGGACGGACCTGCCGGCCCTTCCGCCATCCTCACCCTCCCGGCTGTCATGTCCGGACGTGATCCGGGCGTTCACGGCGCAGCGGCACGATGGATTGCCGGATCGAGCCCGACAGTGACAGCGCGGAGGGGCAGGGCGGCTTCCCAACCCTCAGGCGGATCACCGATTAGATGTCCGAGTTCCTGCAGTTCGCCTTTTCCGGAATCACCGTCGGCGCGGTCTACGCCATGGTCGCGCTGGGCTTCACCATCATCTACAACGCCTCGGACGTGGTGAACTTCGCCCAGGGCGAGTTCGTCATGCTGGGCGGGATGTCGACGGTCTTCCTGGCGGCCGGCGGCGTGCCCTTGCCCCTGGCCGCCCTGCTGGCGATCCTGATCGTGTCCCTGACCGGCGTCGCGCTCAACAAGCTGGTGATCGAGCCGGCCCGGGACGCCTCGGTGGTCACCCTGATCATCATCACCATCGGCGCATCGATCTTCCTGCGCGGCATCGCCCAGGTGATCTTCGACAAGCAGTTCCACCGCCTGCCGTCCTTCTCGGGCGACGATCCGATCGCCGTCCTGGGTGCCAGCCTGACCCCGCAGAGCCTCTGGGTCCTGGGCGGGGCAGCGGTGATCGTCGTGCTGCTCTACCTCTTCTTCAACCGGACGCTTTTCGGCAAGTCGATCCTGGCGACTTCGCACAACCGCCTGGCCGCGCAGTTGGTCGGGATCGACGTCCGCTTCGTCCTGCTGGTCAGCTTCGCGCTCTCCGCGGCGATCGGCGCCGTGGCCGGGATCCTGGTCACGCCGATCACGCTGACCAGCTACGACGTCGGCACCATGCTGGCGCTCAAGGGCTTCGCTGCGGCCATGCTGGGCGGCATGGGCAACCCGATCGGCGCCGTGGTCGGCGGCCTGCTGGTCGGACTCGCCGAGGCCCTGGGCGCCGGCTACGTGAGCTCCGAGTACAAGGACGCCGTCGCCTTCGTGATCATCCTCGCCGTTCTCTTCTTCCTGCCCCGCGGCCTCTTCGGCAAGGCGGGGACGGAGCGGGTCTAGACCGATGGAGGCAGTCTTGCTGTATGGGCGTCTGTGGGAAGATTTACCCCCCACCCGCGCGTACGCGCGGCGCTTCGCGCGGGTGGGGGGTAATCTCTCGGCGCGCCCGCTGTCTGCGGCGGAGCGCCGTGCATGCTAGCCCGGCTCAAGGATCCGCGGCGCGGCGGACTGCTGGTGCTGGCGCTGGTCGTCGCGTTGCTGCCGTTGGTCCTGCCCAACCGCTTCTACTTCGACGTGGCGATCCTGATCGGGATCAACGCCATCGCCGTGGTCGGGCTGAACCTGCTGATCGGCTACGCCGGGCAGATCAGCCTCGGCCACGCCGGGTTCTTCGGCATCGGCGCCTATGCGGTGGCCGTGCTGCCGGCCGAGCTCGGTATCCCCTCCTGGCTGGCCTTCCTGGTCGGGATCGCCTTCGTCGCCCTGCTGGCCTTCGTGGTCGGCCGGCCGATCCTGCGCCTCAAGGGACACTATCTGGCGGTCGCGACCCTCGGCATGGGCATCCTGATCTTCATGTTCGTGACCAACGAATCGCAATGGACCGGCGGCCCGGACGGCATGCCGGTGGCGCGCCTGACGCTCTTCGGGGTTCGGCTCTCGGGCGCCCAGACCTGGTACTGGATCACCGGCGCGGCGCTGCTGATCGGCGTCTGGTTCGCGCTCAATCTGATCGACAGCCCCTCGGGCCGGGCGCTGCGCGCGCTCCACGACAGCGAGGTGGCGGCCCAGGTCGCCGGCATCGACGTCGCGAGCTACAAGCTCTTCGCCTTCGTGGTCTCGGCGATCTACGCCTGCGTCGCCGGCTCGATCAGCGCCTTCTACACCGGTTTCGTGACCCCCGACGGCGCCGGATTCATGCATTCCATCTGGTTGGTCTCCATGGTCGTGCTCGGCGGCATGGCCTCGACCTTCGGCGGCATCATCGGCGCCGCTCTGCTGACCGCGCTGCCGCAGTTCCTGACCGTGTTCCAGGAGTACGAGCACGCCCTGCTGGGCCT
>JAKSBE010000387.1 GCA_022361275.1 Kiloniellales bacterium | reverse complement strand
GGCGATCTCCAGGTAGCGCCGGGCCTGGGGGCCGTCCGGATGGCTCACCACCACCGGCCGGCCTTCGTCGGACGTCTCGCGGATCTCGATGTCCAGCGGGATCTCGCCCAGGAAGGCCATGCCCAGCTTCTCGGCCTCGCGGCGGGCGCCGCCGTGGCCGAAGATGTGGCTTTCGTGGCCGCAGTTCGAACAGACGAAGGTGCTCATGTTCTCGATGATGCCGAGGACCGGTATGTCGACCTTGCGGAACATGTTCAGGCCCTTCTTGGCGTCGATCAGGGCGATGTCCTGCGGGGTCGAGACGATGACCGCGCCGGCCAGCGGTACCTGCTGGGCCATGGTCAGCTGGGCATCGCCGGTGCCCGGCGGCATGTCGACCACCAGGACGTCCAGCTCGCCCCAGTCGACGTCGCGCAGCATCTGCTGCAGGGCGCTCTGCACCATGGGACCGCGCCAGATCATCGGCGAGTCCTCGGGCACCAGGAAGCCCATCGACATGCACTTGACCCCGAAGTTCTCCATCGGCGTCAGGGTCTGGCCGTTGGAGGATTGGGGCCGGCCGGAGATTCCCAGCATGCGGGGCTGCGACGGCCCGTAGATGTCGGCGTCCAGGATCCCGACCTTCAGCCCCTGGGTCGCGAAGGCCAGGGAGAGGTTGGTGGTCGTGGTCGACTTGCCGACACCGCCCTTGCCGCTGGCCACGGCGACGATCGCGCGGACGCCGGGCACCAGGGCGCGCTGAGGACCGGGTCCCTGCCCCTGCCCGGGGGCCGGCCCGTGGCCGGATCCCTGGGTCGGTCCTTGGGCGACTCGCTGGGGCTGGCCCTGGGCCGCGGGGCCGCCGCCGGCGGCCTTCTCCGCGGTCAGCACCGCGGTCACCGAGGACACGCCGGTCAGGGCCATGACCCTCTGCTCCGCCTCCTTGCGCAGCGGTTCCAGGGCTTGGCCCTGGCGCGGGTCGATCTCGATGGCGAATCCGACGTTGCCGTCCCGGACCACGACCCCGGAGACCATATTCAGGGCGACGATGTCCTGCCCGCGACCCGGCTCGATCACGGTTCTCAGCGCTTCCATCACCTGTGCCTCGGTTACCCGGCTCATCCTTGAAAACTCCGTAATATTCCCGATATGCCGACAATAGGGAGACGCCGTCTACCCGGGCCAGCTCCGCAAGTTGAATAAACTGGCGTTGACGATCCCTTGGCACATATATGACAAAGCGGCGGTCCTTTGTAGGCACGGCCCTTCTGGATAGCGAGGATTCTTCACAATGCCCTGGAAATCACAAGGCGGTGGCGGGGGCGGCAATGGTGGCGGCCCTTGGGGTGGCGGCTCGCCCGGCGGCGGAGGGCAGGGTCCCTGGGGCCGAGGCCCCGGCGGCGGCGGTCCGCGGCCGCCGGATATCGACGACCTGATTCGCCGTGGCCAGGACCGCATGAAGAGCGTGCTGCCCGCCGGCATGGGCGGCGGCTCCGGATTTCTTCTGATCGTCGGCCTTCTGATCGGCGTCTGGCTTTTCACCGGTTTCTATCAGGTCAAGCCCGGTGAGCAGGGCGTAAAGATGCGTTTCGGAGAATGGGTGAACCAGGACGCCCTCGACCCGCCGGGCCTGCATTGGCATCTGCCCTATCCGATCGAGACCGTGGAGACGCCCCAAGTCGACATCGTACGGCAGATCACGGTCGGATTTCAGCGCCGGGACGGGGTCGGCGGCAAGATCGACCGCCCCGAAGAAAGCCTGATGCTGACCGGCGACCAGAACATCATCGACATCGACTTCACCGTGCAGTGGCGCATCGAGAACGCCGGCCAGTTCCTCTTCAACATCCGCGATCCCGAGGCGACCATCAAGCTGGCTGCCGAGAGCGCGATGCGCGAGGTCATCGGCCGCACCGACATTCAGCCGGCGCTGAGCACCGAGAAGGAGAACCTGGCCGCCAAGACCCGAGAGACCCTGCAGCGGATCCTGAACGACTACCAGTCGGGCGTCGCGATCACGGCGGTCAACCTCCAGGACGTGCAGCCGCCCAAGCAGGTGGCCGATGCCTTCGAGGACGTCCAGCGGGCCCGCCAGGACCAGGACACCAAGATCAATCAGGCCGACGCCTATCGGAACCGGATCATCCCGGAGGCCCGCGGCGAGGCCACGCGCATGATCGAGCAGGCCCAGGCCTACCGCGACCGCATCATCAAGGAGTCGCAGGGTGAAGCGGAGCGCTTCCTGAAGGTCTACGAGGCCTACACACTGAACCCCGACGTCACCCGCCAGCGCATCTACCTCGAGACCGTGCAGAAGGTTCTCCAGAACACCGACAAGGTGATCATGGAAGGCGGCAGCGGCGTCGTCCCCTACCTGCCGCTCGACCAGCTGCGCCGCGGTGGGCCGGCTGTGGCCGAAACCCCGCCCCCGGGCGCGACGCAGTAGGCCCCCCGAGGAGGAGAGACCGATGCAAGGCAAGAAATCGCTGATCCTTGGGATTGCCGTCCTGGTTCTGGGCTTCGTCGCCTACCTCAGCGTGTTCACCGTCCACCAGACCCAGCAGGCCGTGGTCCTGCAGTTCGGCGAGCTGAAGCGGGTGGTGGACGAGCCCGGCCTGGGGGTCAAACTCCCCTGGCAGGACATCCGCTATCAGGAGAAGCGGGTGCTGAACCTGGACCCGCGCGCGGAGACGATCGTTCTGGCGGATCAACGCCGGGTGACCGTGGACGCCTTCGTCCGCTATCGGATCGTCAACCCGGAGCAGTTCATCCGGGTGGCGGTCAACGAGAACCTGCTCCAGGTCAAGCTCGAGCCGATCGTCAACAACAAGCTGCGCGCCACGCTCGGGCAGGTCCTGCTGACGACGATCCTCTCGGAAGACCGCACCCGGCTGATGCAGCAGATCCGCAACCAGGTGAACGACGAGGTCCGGCGGTCCGGCTCGAACTTCGGGATCGACGTGCTGGACGTGCGGATCGTTCGCGCCGACCTGCTCCCGGAAGTCAGCCAGAACGTCTACGCCCGCATGGAGGCGGAACGTAAGCGCGACGCGGCCGAGTTCCGGGCCCTGGGCCAGGAGCAGTTCCTGAGAATCACCGCCGAGGCCGACCGCGAGGCGACCGTCATCCGCGCCGAGGCTCAGCGCCAGTCCGAGATCCTGCGCGGCGAAGGCGAAGCGGAGCGGACCCGGATCCTGAGCGAGGCTTTCGGCCAGGACGAGGGCTTCTTCGAGTTCTATCGCTCGATGCAGGCCTACGAGGCCTCGATCCGGCCGGAGAACTCGATGATCGTGATTCCCCCGACCAACGACTTCTTCAACTACTTCAACAACCCGGCCGGTCGGCCCGGTGTCCGATAGGGTGCGCGGCCGTCCGACCTGGATAGCGCGGTCGCGGCGGCCCGCATCGACCCTCCCCGCATCGGCTCTTCATGACCGAGTTCTTGACTGCCTTGGCCCTGGTGCTGGTCATCGAGGGCTTGGTCTGGGCCGTGTTTCCGGATCAGATCCGGCGCGCCCTGGGCCGGCTGGCGGAGCTGCCGCCGGAGATTCTGCGCGGCGGGGGACTGGCGGCGGCGGCCCTGGGCACCTTTTGCGTATGGCTGCTGCGCGGCTAGATCAAACTGCGTTTAACTGGAATCAATTAAACGCAGATAACTTGATCTATTCCGCGTTCGAACGAACGCGGGCTGCTCTAGAGCCACGCGGGACGGGATCGGCCATAAATCCGCCCAGATCCCCGGCCAGGATCGTAGGGCTTGCTTGATGGGGTTTCGCCCGGATTCGACGCCTCCGCAAGGTCTCGGCGTCGCGCCGAAAGCCGATCCGGTTCAAAGCCTTGGGGTCTCTCGGCAGCCGAGTGTCGCGACAGCGAGGATCGGCGCGGAGGGACCGTCGGCTTGACAGCGGCTTGCGGCCAACCACATCCCAACTGCGAATTTTCACGATGGTTAACGAAATAGTTGCTATATCAGAGCGAAGTCCTGAGGGTTGGGGTCTTGCCCGTGGGGCACGAGCTGGAGAAGAAAGGTGATGCACGGCGCGATGAGAAGCACGATCGCTGGCCTATCTGAGGGCGACAGGACCTCTGAGGGCGAAAGGACCGGGGGTTTGCGTTTGGGGTGTCGGACCCTGGCCAAGAGCGGTGCTGTCTTTCTGGTGACTCTCCTGGCTTGGGGCGGTCACGCCACGGCCCGCTCGGCTCCCGAGAGCTTCGCCGATCTGGCGGAGAGCCTGCTCCCGGCCGTGGTCAACGTCTCGACCACGCAAAGCCTCTCGCGGAGCGAAAGCAGGGAGTTCGAGGAGCTGTTCAAGGACTTCTTCGAACGTCGAGGCCCGCGCGGCGAGGAGGCGCCGCCCCAGCGCCGCGCGCCATCCTCCCTGGGTTCCGGCTTCATCATCGATTCCAGCGGTTTCATCGTCACCAACAACCACGTCATCGCCGAGGCCGACGAAGTGACCGTCCGCCTGCACGACAACTCGACCTACAAGGCCGAGATCGTCGGCCGTGACGAGAAGACCGACCTCGCCCTCCTCAAGGTCGACGCCGACAAGCCCCTGCCGGCGGTCAAGTGGGGCAACTCCGACCGCTTGCGGATCGGTGACTGGGTGATGGCGATCGGCAATCCCTTCGGGCTCGGCGGCACCGTGACCGCCGGTATCGTCTCGGCCCGGCAGCGCGACATCAACGCCGGGCCCTATGACGACTTCATCCAGAGCGACGCGGCCATCAACCGCGGGAACTCCGGCGGTCCCATGTTCAACATGGACGGCGACGTGGTCGGCGTGAACACCGCGATCTTCTCGCCCTCCGGCGGCTCGGTGGGCATCGGCTTCGCGATCCCCTCGGCCCTGGCCGCCAACGTCATTCGCCAGCTCAAGGACGGCGGCACCGTGCGCCGCGGCTGGCTCGGGGTCCGGATCCAAACCGTGACCGAGGAACTGGCCGAGGGGCTGCGCCTCGGCAAGGCCCACGGCGCCCTGGTCGCCCACGTGACCGAGGGCGGCCCGGCGGAGGCCGCCGGAATCAAGCAAGGCGACGTGATCCTGCGTTTCGACGGCCGCGAGGTCGGCGAGATGCGCAAGCTGCCGCGGATGGTCGCGGAAACGCCGATCGGCGACAAGGTCAAGGTCACCGTCTGGCGCAAGGGCAACAGCGGTTTCAGCGAGCAGTCCCTCGACGTGACCCTGGGCGAACTGGACGACACCCAGGTCGCCGCGGTCTCGCCCACCGGGCGGACGCTGGAGGACGAGAGCGGCCAGATCGAGTCCCTCGGACTGGGCCTGGCGGCGATCACGCCCGAGCTGCGCCAGCGCTTCCAGCTCGACGACAAGGCCGCGGGCGTCCTGATCACCGACGTCGCCGATGCCGGCTCCGCCGCTGAGAAGGGCCTGCGGCCCGGCGACGTGATCGTCGAGGTCGACCAGGAGGAGGTCTCCAGCCCCTCCGAGGTGGTCGACCGGGTCGAGAAGGCGCGCGACGAGGGCTACCGGGTGGTCACCCTGCTGGTTCTGCGCCAGGGCGACTTCCAGTGGGTCGCGGTGCCGATCAGCAGCTGATCCCCAGTCGTAAACGAGGCTTCCGCGCGTGGCCGCTTCCTCGCGGCCGCGCGTCAGTCTCTGAACTCTGCCTTGTGGTAGCCCTGCAGGTAGAGCAGCGCGGTCAGGTCGCCGTGATCGAGGCTCACCTCGGCGGCCTGGCGTAGCGCCGCCTTGGGCCGATAGCCGACGCCGAGACCGGCCGCCCGAAGCAGGTCGAGGTCGTTGGCGCCGTCGCCGACCGCGCAGCTCGCCGCCAGGTCCAGGCCCTGCTCGGCCGCCAGGGCCTCCAGGGCCGCCCGCTTGGCGGCGCGGTCCAGGATCGGTGGCGCCACCTCCCCGGTCAGCCGGCCGTCCTCGATCACCAGCCGGTTGGCCTGCCGCCGGTCGAAGCCGCAGGCCGCGCCGACCGGCTCGGCGAAGCAGGCGAAGCCGCCGGACACCAAGGCCGTCACGGCGCCCTGGGCCCGCAGGGTCTGCACCAAGGTGCGCGCGCCGGGGTTCAGAGTCGCGTGCGCGGCCATCTCCCCGAGCAGGCTGGCCGGCTGGCCGGCAAGCAGGCCGACCCGGGCGCGCAGGGCCTCGGCGAAATCCAGCTCCCCGTTCATGGCCCGGGCGGTGATCGGCGCCACTTGGTCGGCGATCCCGAGGTGCGCGGCCAACTCGTCCAGCATCTCCTCGGCGATGATGGTCGATTCCATGTCGGCGACCAGCAGCCGCTTGCGCCGACCGGCCCGGGCCATGACCCCGAGGTCGGCCGGGGCGCCCGCCATCGCGCCCTGCGCGACCCTGCGGGCCACCAAGGGGTCCAGGCCGACGAAGGGCAGGTCGCAGGCCTCGGCCTCGGCGAGCCAATCGGCGGGCCCGCAGGCGCCGCCGGAGGCGGCGAGGGCCGCCGTGAGCCGCTCGACCAGAGCCTGCTCGAGGGCGCCGGGCGCGGCGACAAGCGTGACGACATGGTCCATGGCGGGCGATATAGAGGGCCGGCCAGCAGGGCGGCAAGGGTTTTGAGCAGGTGTCCAAGGCAAGCGAGACGGGAAAGCGGGCGCAACGGCCCCGGGAAGGCCACGGAGAGGGGTCTTATCCGCTGCCGCCGGTGGTCCTGGTCACGGGGCCGACGGCCGGCGGCAAGTCGCGCCTGGCCCTTGCCCTGGCGGAGGCCTTCGGCGGCAACGTGATCAACGCCGACGCCCTGCAGGTCTACCGGGAACTGGAGATCCTGACCGCCCGCCCGGACGCGGCGGCCCAGGCCCGGGCGCCGCACCGCCTCTACGGCGTGCTGCCCGCCGCCGAGATCTGCTCGGCCGGACGCTGGCGGGCCCTGGCCCTGGCCGAGATCGAAGCGGCGCGGCAGGCCGGTCGCCTGCCCATCGTGACCGGCGGCACCGGCCTCTACCTGCAGGCGCTGGAGCGTGGCCTCACGGCGGTCCCGGACATAGCGGAGGAGATCCGGGCGGCGACGCGGCGCCGGCACCGGGAGCTCGGCGGCACGGCCTTCCACGCCGCCCTGGCAGCGCGCGACCCGCAGGCCGGGGCCAGGCTGCGGCCTTCGGACAGCCAGCGGCTGATGCGGGCCTGGGAGGTCCTGGAGGCGACCGGCCGCTCGCTCTTCGACTGGCAGCGCGACAGCCCCCGGCCGCCGCCCTACCGCTTCCTGCGCCTGGCCCTGGTGCCGCCGCGAGAGGCTCTCTACGCGGCTTGCGACCAGCGATTTCTGGCGATGCTCGAGGCCGGCGCCCTGGCCGAGGTGGAGCGGCTCCTGGCGCTCGGCCTGGCCCCCGCTCTGCCGGCCATGAAGGCGGTGGGCGTCGTCGAGCTGGGTGCCTATCTGGCCGGCGAGATACCCCTCGAGCGCGCCGTCGCCCAGGCCCAGCAGGCGACCCGACGCTACGCCAAGCGCCAGTACACCTGGCTGCGCGGCCAGGGGGCCGGCGCGCGGGTTTTTGATGCGCAATATTCGGAAAGTCTGGAGGCAAGAATCTTTAGGATTATTTGCGACTTCTTGTTGACCCCCTCCGGGTGAGAGACTAGGTTAGCCGAGGCGCGCGGCCGAAGGGCCGCGCGTGCTGTCTCTGTACCGGCGAAAAAACCTTTTTAAAGACAGGGGATTAGCTGGTTCGGATGAGGCAGGCGAGCAAACCGGGCACTTGAGGTCAGAGCGATGGCTGGCGAGGAATTGAGCGGATCGGAGATCGTGCTGCGCGCCTTGGCGGAGCAGGACGTGGAGGTCGTTTTCGGCTATCCCGGCGGGGCGGTGCTGCCGCTCTATGACGAGCTGCACAAGCAAAACGCGATCCGCCACATCCTCGTGCGGCACGAGCAGGGCGCGGTTCATGCCGCCGAAGGCTATGCCCGCTCGACCGGCAAGGTCGGCGTCGTGCTGGTGACCTCGGGGCCGGGCGCGACCAACGCGGTGACCGGCCTGACCGACGCCCTGATGGATTCCATTCCCGTGGTCTGCCTGACCGGCCAGGTGCCGACCCACCTGATCGGCAACGACGCCTTCCAGGAGGCGGACACCACCGGCATCACCCGGCCCTGCACCAAGCACAACTATCTGGTCAAGTCGATCGAGGATCTGCCGCGCATCCTGCACGAGGCCTTCTACGTCGCCCGGGCGGGGCGCCCGGGCCCGGTGGTCATCGACCTGCCCAAGGACATCCTCCAGGGCAAGGGCGACTATCTGGCGCGCGAAGCGGTCAGGCACCGCAGCTACAAGCCCCAGACCCGGCCGGAGAAGGCCGCGCTGAAGCAGGCGGTGGAGCTGCTGGCGCAGGCCAAGCGGCCGATCGTCTACTCCGGCGGCGGCGTCATCAACTCCGGCGACCGGGCGACCGCGCTGCTGCGCAAGCTGGTGCACATGACCGGCGCGCCCTGCACCAACACCCTGATGGGCCTGGGCGCCTATCCGGCGAGCGATCCGCAGTTCCTCGGCATGCTGGGCATGCACGGCACCTACGAGGCGAACCTCGCCATGTACGACTGTGATCTGATGATCGCGGTCGGCGCCCGCTTCGACGACCGGGTGACCGGCAAGCTGAGCGAGTTCTCGCCCAACTCCAAGAAGATCCACATCGACATCGACCCCAGCTCGATCAACAAGAACGTGCTGGTCGAGGTGCCGATCGTCGGCGACGTCGCCGAGGTCCTGGACGCCTTCGTCGCGGCCTGGCGGGACGGCAACCACAGCCTGGACCAGAAGGCCCTGAAGGCCTGGTGGCAAGAGATCGACAAGTGGCGTGGCCGGGACTGCCTGAAGTACCGCCAGGAGGGCGACATCATCAAGCCGCAGTACGCCATCCAGCGCCTCTACGAGGCGGTCAAGGACCGCGACACCTACATCACCACCGAGGTCGGCCAGCACCAGATGTGGGCCGCCCAGTTCTTCAAGTTCGAGGCGCCCAACCGCTGGATGACCTCGGGCGGCCTGGGCACCATGGGCTACGGCTTCCCGGCGGCGCTCGGCGTCCAGGTGGCGCACCCGGAGGCGCTGGTGATCGACATTGCCGGCGAGGCCTCCTTCCTGATGAACATCCAGGAACTCTCGACCATCGCCCAGTACGACCTGCCGGTGAAGGTCTTCATCGTCAACAACCAGTGGATGGGCATGGTCCGGCAGTGGCAGGAGCTGCTGCACGGCAGCCGCTATTCGCAGAGCTACATGGATTCCCTGCCGGACTTCATCAAGCTGGCGGAGGCCTTCGGGCTGGTCGGCCTGCGCGCCGAGAAGCCGGGCGAACTGGACGACAAGATCCAGGAGATGATCGAGACCCCGCGCCCGGTCCTGCTCGACTGCCTCGTCGACCAGTCGGAAAACTGCTTCCCGATGATCCCCTCGGGCGCCGCCCACAACCAGATGCTGCTCGGCCCCGAGGACGAGGTCGCGCACGACGTCTCCGAAGAGGGCATGGTCCTGGTCTAGGCGGCCGGGCTCCCCGTCCTCTTAAACGGCACTCTCGCGCTTCGTCCCTCGACAAGCTCGGGATGACGAGGGCAGGGGCCCACGCCTCATCCTGAGCTTGTCGAAGGGTGAGGCGTGCGCGCGATGCGCTCCTGCGGATCCCGTCCAAGGTTTGAAAGACCAGAAAATGTCACCCAAGGAAGACCCGATCGAAAAACGCACCATCGCCGTCCTCGTGGACAACGAGCCGGGCGTCCTGGCGCGAGTCATCGGCCTCTTCTCCGGCCGCGGCTACAACATCGAGAGCCTGACCGTCACCGAGGTCGATCCGGAGAACAAGCTCTCCCGCATCACCGTGGTGACCAGCGGCACCTCGATGATCCTGGAGCAGATCAAGGCCCAGCTGACCCGCCTGGTGCCGGTCCACAAGGTCTCGGACCTGACGGTCGAGCACCCGAACGACTACGTCGAGCGCGAACTGGCCCTGGTCAAGGTGGTCGGCAAGGGCAACGACCGCGTCGAGGCGCTCAGGATCGCCGACATCTTCCAGGCCGAGGTCGTGGATGCCGGCCTCGAGCACTTCGTGTTCCAGATCCAGCACCGGCCGGACAAGCTGAACCGCTTCATCGAGCTGATGAAGGGCCTGGGCTTCGTCGACGTCTCGCGCACCGGCGTGGTCGCCATCGCCCGCGGCCCGGAGCCGCTCTAGCGGCTTGCCGCGCGCGCCCAAGGCGGCCTTGTGCTAGCCTGTCCGGGTCCGTAACGCCAGTTCCCCGCGAGATGGAGCCGATGGAATACATGATCCCCCTGGCCGGCCTGGCGCTGGCGCATTTCGTCGCCGCTGCCAGCCCGGGCCCGGCCTTCATCGTGGCCCTGCGGGAGTCGGTCGCCCGGGACCGCCGGGCCGGGGTGGCGTCGGCCGTCGGGATCGCCCTGGGCTCCTTCCTCTGGGCCCTGCTGGTGGTGCTGGGGGTCGGGCTGCTGCTTCAGCAGGCGGGCTGGCTCTACGGCACCCTGCGGGTCCTGGGCGGCCTCTACCTGATCTACCTCGGCGTCTCTCTCTGGCGCGGTGCGGCGCGGCCCCTGGCCCTGCCGCGCGCGGGCGGCGGCGCGCCGGCCTCGGCCCTGCGCTCCCTCCGCCTCGGGCTCCTGACCCAGCTGGTCAATCCCAAGGCCGCGGTCTTCTTCGGCTCCATCTTCCTGACCTTCCTACCGCCGGACCTGCCGCTCTGGGTCATCCTGATCGTCCTGGGCAACATCTTCGCGGTCGAGTTCCTCTGGTACCTCGCCGTCGCCCTCATGTTTTCCACCGGCCGCGTGCGCCGCGCCTATACCGGCGCCAGGCTCTGGATCGACCGCCTGGCCGGCGGCTGCCTCGCCGCCCTGGGCCTGAAGCTGGTGCTGTCGGAGCGTTAGCCGACATAGTCCAGGGGCAGGGCCGTGGTGTGCTTGATCTCCTCCATGGCGAAGCTGGCCGAGACGTCGGCGAGGCCGGGGATGCCGATCAGGCGCTTGTAGACGGCGTCGTAGGCATCGATGCTGGGCACCACGAGGCGCAGCAGGTAGTCGGTGTCGCCGGTCATGCGGTAGAACTCGACCACCTCGTCGATCTCCTCCACCGTCGCCGCGAAGGCCTCCAGCCAGCCCTGGGAATGGTCCTGGGTCTTGATGCGCACGAAGACCACGACCCCCAGGTTCAGCTTCTGCCGGTCCAGCAGGGCGACCCGCCGGGCGATCACCCCGGCGGCCTCCAGGTTCTGGATGCGCCGCCAGCAGGGGCTCGCCGAGAGACCGACCCGCTCCGCGACCTCGGCCACCGGCAGCGTGCAATCGCGCTGCAGGAGGGTCAGAATCTTTCGGTCAATGGCATCCATTGGTCAAACATACCCTCAAAGTCAATAGAACGGGTAGAAAATTCTAATAGAACCCGATGCCGGCGTGCAGTTTGCAAGCCTTTTTCCCAGGGCTTGGGCTAGCCTTGCCGACATCTTCCGAATCACGGCAGGGCCCCCATGATCCAGCGTCTGTTTACCGAGCATCCGCGTTCCGTCGACGAGAGCTACCTCCAGCATCTGGCGGCCGCGCTTGGCTTCTCCGGCCGGCTGGCCCTGGCGGCTGCGGCCTGCCTCGTTCATGCTTTCCTGCCCTTCCTCTTCGTTAAGACCGGCAGTGCCATGATCACGACGCTGCACGATCGCATGGTCACCAACCGCCGCCGTTCCGCGGGCGTGCCGACCGGCGCCCGAGAGGAGCACGATGCGACGATGGCGCGCCTGCAGCGGTCAGCTCGTCTTTCTTGAAGACCCGATCCCGACGCCGGTGCATTCCCTGGTCGATCAGAGCCTGCGGGCGGTCGAGGCCAGGACCCCGACAGACGGCTTTGGGGTGACGGCCGGACGGGCGCGGCGCTCCCCGTTTCCCGCAGGTCAGCCTTGCCCGGAAAGGCGTTGCGCCGGGCCTTTCGGGCCAGTAGAACCAGCGGCCGGGGTTCGTTCAAAGGAAGCAAGAAAGCGGGGAGGGCGCTGCCATGCGCGTCTACTATGATCGGGATGCCGACGTCGGGCTGATCAAGGGCAAGAAAGTCGCCATCATCGGCTACGGCAGCCAGGGCCATGCCCATGCCAACAACCTGAAGGAAAGCGGCGTCACCGACGTCCGCGTCGGCCTGCGCGAGGGTTCAGCCTCGGCACGCAAGGCCGAGGAGGCCGGCCTGCCGGTCATGACGCCGGCCGAGGCCGCGGCCTGGGCCGACGTGGTCATGCTGCTGACCCCGGACGAGCTGCAGGCCGAGCTCTACCGCGACCACCTGGCGCCCAACATGCGCGAGGGCACGGCGCTGGCCTTCGCCCACGGCCTGAACATCCATTTCAACCTGATCGAGCCGCGCGCCGACCTCGACGTCTTCATGATCGCGCCCAAGGGCCCGGGCCACCTGGTGCGCTCGGAGTACGTCAAGGGCGCCGGCGTGCCCTGCCTCCTGGCCGTGGCCCAGGACGCCTCGGGCAACGCCTCCGAGATCGGGCTCAGCTACGGCGCGGCGGTCGGCGGCGGCCGCGCCGGCATCATCGAGACCACCTTCCAGGAAGAGTGCGAGACCGACCTCTTCGGCGAGCAGGTGGTGCTCTGCGGCGGCCTCTGCGCCCTGATCACGGCCGGCTACGAGACCCTGGTCGAGGCCGGCTACGCGCCCGAGATGGCCTATTTCGAGTGCCTGCACGAGGTCAAGCTGATCGTCGACCTGATCTACGAGGGCGGCCTGGCCAACATGCGCTACTCGATCTCCAACACCGCGGAGTACGGCGACTACACCCGCGGGCCCCGGATCATCACCGAGGACACCAAGGCCGAGATGCGGCGCATCCTCGACGACATCCGCTCCGGGCGCTTCGCCCGCGACTGGGT
>JAKSBE010000198.1 GCA_022361275.1 Kiloniellales bacterium | reverse complement strand
TGCTTGAGGGCGCGGGCGATCCACAGGGCCTCGGCCTCGCTGATCAGGCCGCGCCAGGGCGGCATCGGCGTGCCGGGGATGCCGTCGAGGATGACCTCGGCCAGCGCTTCGGCCTCGGCCCCGGCCAGGGCCTCCGGCAGCAGCGGGCGGCCGAGCCCGCCCTTCAGGGTCATGCCGTGGCAGGAGCCGCAGTCCTGCCGTACCAGATAGGCCAGCGCCGCCTGCCGCTCGGCCGAAGGCATCTCCTCCGCGCCGGCGGCGGCGCCCCAGGTGACGAACAGAGCGGCCAGGGACGCGACAAGCGCGGCGACGCTAAGCGCCGGAAGCCACGCGAGCGTCTTCGTCATCTTCCGCGACTCCCAAGGTGGCACCCAGGGCCGCCACCCTGCCGATGATGAACAGGACCGGGCCGTCGAAGTCCGCCGCCCGCACCGCCGCCGGCAAGGCCGCCAGGGTCGTCGGCAGCCGGCGCTCCCGGGGGGTCGTGCCGTTGTTGACCGCGAGCGCCGGCGTGTCGGCCGGCAGGCCCCGCGCCATCAGCTCCTCCGCGATCTGCCCGATGTGCGCCCGCCCCATGTAGACGACCAGCGTCGTCTCCGGATCGGCCAGGCCCTCCCAGTCGAGGTCGAGGTCCTGGTCCTCGCGGCAGTGCCCGGTCAGGTAGCGCACGCCGCTGGCGAGCCCCCGGTGGGTCAGGGGCACGCCGGCCTGCGCGGCGCAGCCCTGGGCCGAGGTGACCCCGGGCACGACCTCGCAGGCGAGGCCGCGCGCCGAGAGGGCGGCCGCCTCCTCGCTGCCGCGGCCGAAGATGAAGGGATCGCCGCCCTTGAGCCGGACCACGCGGCGGCCGCTCTCGGCGAGGCGGACCAGCAGGGCGTTGATCTCCTCCTGCGGCACGGGGTGATGCCCGGGCTGCTTGCCGACGTAGATCCTGGCCGCGCCGGCCGGCGCCAGCGCCAGGACCTCGTCCGAGACCAGCCGGTCGTAGACGACGACCTCGGCGCCTTCCAGGCAGCGCAACGCCTTGAGGGTGAGCAGCTCCGGGTCGCCCGGCCCGGCGCCGACCAGAAAGACCCGTCCAACGTCCTGCATCAAAGCCTCCCCCGGAAAGGTCGAAGCGGGGGCGGACGGCCGGTCGGAACCCGCCGCCCGCCTTGCCTTCACGCGCTCAGTAGACGTC